>NZ_JBQRUW010000023.1:0-64802 GCF_052663305.1 Streptomyces cyslabdanicus | reverse complement strand
GAGGTGGGTGAGCCGCAGAACCCGCTGCAGCCGGCGAACACCATGGAGTCCAACGGCAGCATTGTCATCAGATCGCTCTTCTCCGGGCTCGTCGACTACGACCAGAGCGGCAAGACCGTCTACGTCAATGCCGAGTCGATCGACTCCAAGGACAACAAGACCTTCACGGTCAAGCTGAAGCCCGGCTGGAAGTTCCACGACGGCACCCCGGTGACCGCGGCGTCCTACGTGAACGCCTGGAACTGGGCGGCGAACCCGGCGAACAAGCAGACCAACAGCTTCTGGTTCTCCGACATCAAGGGCTACGACGACGTCGCCCCGGCCAAGGGCAAGCCCAAGGCCGACAAGATGTCCGGTCTGAAGATCGTGGACGACAGCACCTTCACGATCACGCTGAGCAAGCCGATCCCGTACTACGTGTACAAGCTCGGCTACGAGGTCTTCGACCCGCTGCCGGAGTCCTTCTACAAGGACCCGCAGGCCGCGGGCGAGCACCCGATCGGCAACGGCCCGTACAAGTTCGTCAGCTGGCAGCACAAGAAGCAGATCGAGGTTGCCAAGTACGACGACTACAAGGGCCCGAACGCCGCCAAGAACGGCGGTGTGGTCTTCAAGAACTACAGCAACCTCGAGACGGCCTACGAGGACCTGAAGTCCGGCAACGTCGACGTGCTCCGTCAGATCGCGCCGAAGGACCTGCCGGTCTACAAGCAGGACCTTGGCGACCGCGCGGTGGACCAGGCGTACTCGGCGATCCAGACCCTCGGTGTCGCCTACTACACCAAGCAGTGGAAGAACATCGACCCCAAGGTCATCCAGGGCCTGTCGATGGCGATCGACCGCGACACCATCACTAAGACCGTGCTCCAGGGCACGCGTGAGCCCGCCA
Source organism: Streptomyces cyslabdanicus (assembly GCF_052663305.1). Taxonomy (NCBI): domain Bacteria; kingdom Bacillati; phylum Actinomycetota; class Actinomycetes; order Kitasatosporales; family Streptomycetaceae; genus Streptomyces; species Streptomyces cyslabdanicus. Next base: position 63,913 of record NZ_JBQRUW010000023.1, on the reverse strand, counting down.
CCGGCTGGGTCGCCAAGGGTGTCCTCGGCTACCAGCCGAACGCCGCCGGCGACGTCACCAAGTACGACCCGGCCAAGGCCAAGGCGCTCATCAAGGAGGGCGGTGGCGTTCCGGGCAACGCCATCTCCATCCAGTACAACGCCGCGGACGGCGGCCACAAGGAGTGGGTGGAGGCGGTCTGCAACTCCATCACCAACGCCACCGGTGTGAAGTGCACGGGCGACTCCAAGCCCGACTTCCAGGCCGACCTGAACGCGCGCGACAACAAGCAGGTCAAGTCGCTGTACCGTTCGGGCTGGGTGCTGGACTACCCGTTCAACGCCAACTTCCTGCGCGACCTGTTCGGTACCCACTCGGACGGCAACCAGGGTGGCTTCTCCAACAAGACGCTCGACAAGGAGATCGCCGCTGCCGACAGCGCGAGCTCCCTGGAGGAGTCGGAGAAGAAGTACCAGGAGCTCGAGAAGAACCTGGTCAACTACATGCCGACCATCCCGCTCTGGTACTACAAGGTCAACGCCGGCTACTCGGAGAAGGTGTCCGGAGTCGAGTACGACCAGCAGGGCGACCCGGTCCTGACCGGCGTTCAGGTCAAGAAGTAACGACAAACAGCCCGTTCGTCCCGGGGTGCGGAGCGCCCGCACCCCGGGGAACGGCAGCGGCTGGGGGGCCCTTTCCGCACGTACCGTTCACCGGTGCGTGCGGAAAGGGCCTCGTCGGCTGCCGCTGTGACTGACATGGAGGCACGATGGGGCGCTACGTCGCACGACGACTGCTCCAGATGATCCCGGTGTTCATCGGGACAACTCTGCTGATCTTCCTCATGGTCTACGCCCTGCCCGGTGACCCCGTGCGAGGGCTGTTCGGTGACAAGGGCGGAAGCCCCCAGGTGATCGCCGCACTGAGACATGAGTACGGCCTGGACCAGCCGATCCTGGTGCAGTACTGGCACTACATGCGGGACATGATCCTGCACGCCGACTTCGGCACCCAGATCTCGAGCGGGCGTCCCGTCACGGACGTGCTCGGCGACGCGTTCCCGGTCACCATGCGCCTGGCCGGACTGGCCTTCGCGATCGAGGTGGTCCTGGGCATCGCCCTGGGCATCCTGGCGGGCCTGCGTGCCGGGCGTGCCGCGGACACCGTCATTCTGCTGGTCACGCTGCTGCTGATCTCGGTGCCGGTGTTCGTCCTCGGCTACATCCTCAAGGTTGTCTTCGCGTTCAACCTGGGCTGGCTGCCGCCGAACGTCAACGACGACACCAACATCAACGAGTTGTTGATGCCGGCCATTGTGCTGGCGACCGCGTCACTCGCCTATGTGACCCGGCTCACCCGTACCTCGATCGCCGAGAACCTGCGCGCCGACTACATCCGCACGGCCATCGCCAAGGGTCTGCCCAAGCGCCGTGTGGTGGGGGTCCACCTCATGCGCAACTCGCTGATCCCGGTGGTCACCTACCTCGGCGCCGACATCGGTGCCCTGATGGGCGGTGCCGTCGTCACCGAGGGCCTGTTCAACATCCAGGGCATCGGTGGCACGATCTACCAGTCGATCGTGCGCCGCGAGGGCACCACCCTCGTCGGTCTCGTGACCATCCTGGTGCTCGTGTACCTCCTCGCCAACCTGTTCGTCGACCTGCTCTACGCGGTCCTTGACCCGAGGATTCGCTATGCCTGACGTGACCCAGACCGATGTCCAGGCCGGTGTCGCGGACGCCACCGGCGCCGCGGCCGCGGTGACGCCGCCCGAGCAGAAGTCGGACAAGGCCCGCAGCCTGTGGGGCGACGCCTGGCAGGACCTGCGCCGCAGCTGGATCTTCATCGTCTCGGCGGTGCTGATCGTCCTGCTGCTGATGATCACCTTCTTCCCCGGGCTGTTCACCGGCGTCGACCCGACCACGGGCGACCTGTCCAAGCACTTCCTCCAGAAGCCGAACCTGGGCCACATCTTCGGCCCGGACTGGCTGGGCTACGACCAGCAGGGCCGCAGCGTCTACGCCCGTGTCATCTACGGCACGCGGGCGTCGGTGGCGGTCGGCTTCGGCACCACGATCGTGGTGACGGTCGTGGGCGGCCTGATGGGCATGATCGCCGGCTACTTCGGTGGGATCGTCGACTCGGTGGTCTCCCGGCTGACCGACGTGTTCTTCGGCATCCCCTTCATGCTCGGCACGATGGTCGTGCTCAACTCGTTCCAGGCCCGCACGACCTGGGTCGTCATCGGCGCGCTGAGCTTCTTCGGTTGGACGCAGATTGCGCGCGTGATGCGCGGCGCGGTGATCACCACCAAGCAGTCCGACTACGTGCAGGCGGCCAAGGCCCTGGGCGCGGGCACCCCGCGCATCATGTTCCGGCACATCCTGCCGAACACGATGGCCCCGGTGATCGTCGTCGCCACCATCTCGCTCGGCATCTACATCGTCGCCGAGGCGACCCTGTCGTACCTGGGCCTCGGCCTGAACGGTGTGTCGTGGGGCAACGACATCTCCGACGGCGGAAACCAGATCCGCGTGGCGCAGCACATCATGCTGTACCCGTCGATCATGCTCATCATCACGGTGTTGGCGTTCATCATGCTCGGTGAAGCGGTCCGTAACGCCCTCGACCCGAAGACGCGCTGAGGGAGGCGTACGTGACCACCATCGAAGAAGCCGTACCCGTGCCCTCGCCCCGCGAGGGCGGGGCGGATGGCGCACCACTGCTCGAAGTGCGCGACCTGCACGTCGAGTTCCACACCCGTGAGGGTGTCGTCCGGGCCGTCAACGGCGTCAACTACAGCGTGGCGGCGGGCGAGACGCTCGCCGTGCTCGGTGAGTCGGGCTCCGGCAAGTCGGTGACCGCGCAGGCCATCATGGGCATCCTGGACATGCCCCCGGCGAAGATCCCGCAGGGCGAGATCCTCTTCCGGGGCCAGGACATGCTCGCGATGTCCGCCGAGGACCGCCGCAAGATCCGCGGCCGTCGGATCGCCATGATCTTCCAGGACGCGCTCAGCTCGCTGAACCCGGTGCTGACCGTCGGCTACCAGCTCGGCGAGATGTTCCGGGTGCACCAGGGCCTGTCCAAGAAGGACGCCAAGGCCAAGGCGATCGAGCTGATGGACCGGGTGAAGATCCCGGCCGCCGCGGCCCGCGTGAACGACTACCCGCACCAGTTCTCGGGCGGTATGCGCCAGCGCATCATGATCGCCATGGCGCTGGCCCTGGAGCCGGACCTGATCATCGCCGACGAGCCGACCACGGCCCTCGACGTGACGGTCCAGGCCCAGGTCATGGACCTGCTCGCGGAGCTCCAGAGCGAGTACAACATGGGTCTGATCCTGATCACCCACGACCTCGGCGTCGTCGCCGACGTCGCGGACAAGATCGCCGTGATGTACGCGGGCCGGATCGTGGAGCAGGCGCCGGTCGGCGAGCTGTACAAGCGCCCGGCACACCCGTACACCAGGGGTCTGCTGGACTCGATCCCGCGCCTGGACCAGAAGGGCCGGGAGCTGTACGCGATCAAGGGTCTGCCGCCCAACCTGCTCCGCGTTCCGAGTGGTTGCGCGTTCAACCCGCGCTGCCCCAAGGCCCAGGACATCTGCCGCGAGCAGATCCCGGACCTGCTGCCGGTCACCGAGCAGGACGGCGGTGAATTGGCGGGCCGTGCCGCGGCGTGCCACTTCTGGAAGGAGACGATCCATGGCTGAGCCCACGAAGCTCGCGAAGGACGACGAGCCGAAGGACGACGCCACGCCGAACGTCTCCGAGGTGGAGACCGTCCAGGCGGCCTCCGAGGAGGAGGCGGTCGCGGCACTCGGCGCGCACGTCGAGCGCGGCGAGCCGATCCTCCAGGTCCGCAACCTGGTCAAGCACTTCCCGCTGACCCAGGGCATCCTGTTCAAGACGAAGGTCGGCGCGGTCAAGGCGGTCGACGGGATCTCCTTCGACCTGTACCAGGGCGAGACCCTCGGCATCGTGGGCGAGTCCGGCTGCGGCAAGTCCACCGTCGCCAAGCTGCTGATGAACCTGGAGCAGGCGACCGCCGGCGAGATCTTCTACAAGGGCCAGGACATCACCCGGCTGTCCGGGCGTGCGCTGAAGGCGGTGCGCCGGAACATCCAGATGGTGTTCCAGGACCCGTACACCTCGCTCAACCCGCGTATGACGGTGGGCGACATCATCGGCGAGCCCTTCGACATCCACCCCGAGGCCGCCCCCAAGGGCGACCGGCGCCGCAAGGTGCAGGAGCTGCTGGACGTCGTCGGCCTCAACCCGGAGTACATCAACCGCTACCCGCACCAGTTCTCCGGCGGTCAGCGCCAGCGCATCGGCATCGCCCGCGGCCTCGCGCTCAACCCCGAGGTCATCATCTGCGACGAGCCGGTCTCGGCGCTGGACGTGTCCGTCCAGGCGCAGGTCATCAACCTGATGGAGCGGCTGCAGGACGAGTTCAACCTCTCCTACGTCTTCATCGCGCACGACCTGTCGATCGTCCGGCACATCTCGGACCGCGTGGGCGTGATGTACCTCGGCAAGATGGCCGAGATCGGCACCGACGAGCAGATCTACGACCACCCGACGCACCCCTACACGCAGGCGCTGCTGTCGGCGGTCCCGGTGCCGGACCCGGAGGCCCGCGAGCACCGCGAGCGGATCATCCTCACCGGCGACGTGCCGTCCCCGGCCAACCCGCCGTCGGGCTGCCGTTTCCGCACCCGCTGCTGGAAGGCCCAGGACAAGTGCGCCGAGGAGGTCCCGCTGCTCGCCGTGCCCGAGCGTTTCAAGAACTCGGACTCCCTGGCGGCCCACGAGTCGGCCTGCCACTTCGCCGAGGAGAAGGACGTCGTCGGCGCGGCGTGACCCTCACACGGCACATCCCCGGTTCCCGGCGCCTTTCCAGGCGCCGGGAACCGGCGTTTTTCCCCACGGATGAGAGGACGGGCGAATGCTGCACCACGTCGAACTCTGGGTCCCGGACCTGCCCCGGGCGATCCGCTCCTGGGGCTGGCTGCTGACCAGCCTCGGGTACAGCCCCTACCAGGAGTGGGAGCACGGCCGCAGCTGGCGGCTGGGACCCACGTACCTGGTGGTCGAGCAGTCACCGGCGATGCGGGACGACGGCGCACACGACCGGAAGCGCCCCGGCCTCAACCACCTCGCCTTCCACGCGGGCCCCGCGGCGCGGCTCGACGCGCTGATGAGTCAGGCGCCGGCACACGGCTGGTCGCCGCTCTTCGCCGACCGCTACCCGCACGCCGGCGGCCCCGACCACTATGCGGGCTACCTCGCCGACGACGACGGCTTCGAGGTGGAACTGGTGGCCTCCGAGGTCGAGCTGGAGGGCTGACGGGGGCGCGCGGCGGCGTTGGCGCGTCCGCGTGGAGTGACACCGCCATCGGTGCGGCGACCCTCAGGCATGCGGCTTGTGTGCTGATATGTCTCAGGTCACCGCATCCCGAGGAGGCACCCATGCGTGGAGTCGCGCGCGCCAGGTGGGCCGCGGGGGCGATGGGCGCCGTGCTCGTGCTCGCCGCCTGCGGGGGTGGGGGAGCCGGTGCCGGCGCCGACGCGCTGACCGCGTCCTGGGGCGACCCGCAGAACCCGCTGGAGCCGGCCAACACCAACGAGGTGCAGGGCGGCAAGGTCCTCGACATGATCTTCCGCGGGCTGAAGCGGTACGACCCGAAGACCGCCAAGGCCGAGAACATGCTCGCCGAGAGCGTCGACACCACCGACTCGCGGCATTTCACCATCACCGTCAAGGACGGCTGGAGGTTCAGCAACGGCGAACCGGTCACCGCCAGATCCTTCGTCGACGCCTGGAACTACGGCGCGAGCCTGAAGAACAACCAGAAGAACGCGTACTTCTTCGGCTACATCGAGGGCTACGACAAGGTCCACCCCGTAAGCGGCCGGCAGAGCGCCGACACCCTCTCCGGGCTGAGGGTCACCGGTCCGCGCACCTTCACCGTCACCCTCGACCAGAAGTTCTCCACGTTCCCCGACACCCTCGGCTACGCCGCCTTCGCCCCGCTGCCCCGCACCTTCTTCACCCACCACGCCGCCTGGCTGGACAAGCCGGTCGGCAACGGCCCGTACACCATCGAGTCGTACACCAAGGGCGCGCAGATGACCCTGCGGAAGTGGAACGGCTACCCCGGTCCCGACAAGGCCCGCAACGACGGCGTGACCCTGGTGGTCTACACCGACAGCAACACCGCCTACACCGACGTGCTGGCCGGCAACCTCGACCTCGTCGACGACATCCCCGCCAGCCAGCTCAAGAACGTGCGCACCGACCTGGCCGGCCGCTACATCAACAGCCCGGCCGGCATCCTGCAGACCCTGGCCTTCCCGTTCTACGACAGGAAATGGAACACCAGTGGGGCGCAGAAGGTCCGTACGGGCCTGTCCATGGCCGTCAACCGCAAGCAGATCACCGAGACCATCTTCCGGGGCACCCGCACTCCGGCCACCGACTGGACCTCCCCGGTCCTCGGCACGGACGGCGGCTACAAGCCGGGCCTGTGCGGCCACGCCTGCGAATACGACCCCGCGGCGGCCAGGAAGCTGATCCAGGAGGCCGGCGGACTCCCCGGTGGCCAGGTGAGGATCACGTACAACGCGGACTCGGGCTCGCACAAGCAGTGGGTGGACGCCGTGTGCAACTCCATCAACAACGTGCTCGGCAACGACAAGGCGTGCGTCGGCAACCCGGTCGGCACCTTCGCCGACTTCCGCAACCAGATCGGGCAGCACCGGATGACCGGGCCCTTCCGGGCCGGCTGGCAGATGGACTACCCGTTGATCCAGAACTTCCTGCAACCGCTGTACTACACGAACGCCTCCTCCAACGACGGCAAGTGGTCCGACAAGCGGTTCGACCACCTCGTCGACCAGGCCAACGCCGAGTCCGACAGACCCAGGGCGATCAGGCTCTTCCAGCAGGCCGAGGGCGTCGTACGCGACACCATGGCCGCCATCCCGCTGTGGTACCAGAACGGCAGCGCCGGCTACACCGGCCGGCTGCACGACGTGGCGCTCAACCCGTTCAGCGTCCCGGTCTACGACGAGATCAGGGTCGGCTGATCCGCATGGGACGCCATGTCGCCAGACGGCTGCTCCAGATGATCCCGGTGTTCTTCGGGGCCACCCTGCTGATCTTCCTGATGGTGAACGTGATGGGCGATCCCATCGCCGGACTGTGCGGGGAGCGCGCCTGCGACACCGCGACCGCGGCCCAGCTCAGGCGGGAGTTCGGCCTCGACAAGCCGCTGTGGCAGCAGTACGCGACCTACATGGGCAACGTCTTCACCGGCGACTTCGGCACCGCGTTCAACGGGCAGCCCGTCACGGAGCTGATGGCGTCGGCGTTCCCCGTCACCATCCGGCTGACCGTCGTCGCGATCCTCTTCGAGATCGTCGTCGGCATCACCCTGGGCGTGCTGACCGGGCTGCGCCGCGGCCGGCCCGTGGACACCTCGGTCCTCGTCCTCACCCTCGTCGTCATCTCCGTCCCCACCTTCGTCACCGGCCTGTTGCTGCAACTGCTGTTCGGCGTCCACTGGGGCTGGATCAAACCCTCGGTGTCCCCGGCGGCGGCCTTCGGCGAGCTGATCGTGCCCGGCCTGGTCCTCGCCTCCGTCTCCCTCGCCTACGTCACCCGGCTGACCCGTACCTCCATCGCCGAGAACCGGCGCGCGGACTACGTGCGCACCGCTGTCGCCAAGGGACTGCCCCGGCGCCGGGTCGTGGTGCGGCACCTGCTGCGCAACTCCCTCATCCCCGTGGTCACCTTCATCGGCACCGACATCGGCGCGCTGATGGGCGGCGCCATCGTCACCGAGCGCATCTTCAACATCCACGGCGTCGGCTACCAGCTCTACCAGGGCATCCTGCGGCAGAACACCCAGACCGTCGTCGGCTTCGTGACGGTCCTCGTCCTGGTCTTCCTGGCCGCCAACCTGCTCGTGGACCTGCTGTACGCCGTACTCGACCCGAGGATCCGCTATGCCTGAGCAGTCGCAGGAGCCCGAGCGCGCCATCGCCGGAACCGGCATGGGCGGCGCGATGGACCTCGCGGCGAGCGAGGCGACGACGCTGGAGCGGGTGCCGGGCGGGCCGGAGGGACCGCCCGGCGGACGGGCCCGCTCCCTGTGGTCCGACGCCTGGCGCGACCTGCGCCGCGACCCCGTCTTCCTGCTCTCCGCGCTGGTGATCTGCTTCCTGGTCGTCATCGCGATCCGCCCGTCCCTGATCGCCTCGGGCAATCCGCTCAGCTGCGACCTGCCCAGGGCCCAGGACGGTCCCGCCCCCGGCCACCCCTTCGGCTTCGACGGCCAGGGCTGCGACGTCTACACCCGCACCGTCTACGGGGCCCGCGCGTCCGTCACGGTCGGCGTGTGCGCCACGCTCGGGGTGGCGCTCTTCGGCTCGGTGCTGGGCGCCCTCGCCGGGTTCTTCGGCGGCGCCGGCGACGCCGTGCTGTCCCGGATCACCGATGTCTTCTTCGCCATCCCCGTCGTCCTCGGCGGCCTCGTCCTGCTGTCCGTCGTCCCGAGCAGCACCGTCTGGCCGGTCGTCGGGTTCATCGTGCTGCTCGGCTGGCCGCAGATCTACCGGATCGCGCGCGGCTCGGTCATCACCGCCAAGCAGCTCGACTACGTCCAGGCCGCCCGCGCCCTGGGCGCCTCCCACTCCCGCATCCTGCTGCGGCACATCGCGCCCAACGCCGTCGCCCCGGTCATCGTCGTCGCCACCATCGCGCTCGGCACGTACATCGCCCTCGAGGCCACCCTGTCCTACCTCGGCGTCGGGCTGAAACCGCCCAGCGTCTCCTGGGGCATCGACATCTCCGCCGCCTCGCCCTACGTCCGCAACGCCCCGCACGCGCTGCTGTGGCCCGCCGGGGCGCTGGCGATCACGGTCCTGGCCTTCATCATGCTCGGCGACGCGGTGCGCGACGCCCTCGACCCGAAGCTGAGGTGACGGCGCCTTGCTGCTCGAAGTCCGCGATCTGCACGTGGAGTTCCGGACCCGGGACGGGGTCGTCCACGCCGTCAACGGGGTCAGCTTCGCGGTGGACGCCGGGGAGACGCTCGCCGTGCTCGGCGAGTCGGGCTCCGGCAAGTCCGTGACCGCGCAGGCGGTCATGGGCATCCTCGACGTGCCGCCCGGCCGGATCGGCGGCGGGCAGATCCTCTTCGCCGGCCGGGACCTGCTGAAGCTGAGGGAGGAGGATCGGCGGCGGATCCGGGGCGCCGAGATGGCGATGATCTTCCAGGACGCGCTGTCCGCGCTGAACCCCGTGCTGACCGTCGGCGACCAGCTCGGCGAGATGTTCACGGTGCACCGGGGCATGTCCCGCAAGGAGGCGCGCACCAGGGCCGTGGAGCTGATGGACCGGGTGCGCATCCCGGCCGCACGGCAGCGCGTGCGCGACTATCCGCACCAGTTCTCCGGCGGTATGCGCCAGCGCGTCATGATCGCCATGGCGCTGGCCCTGGAGCCCGCCCTCATCATCGCCGACGAGCCGACCACCGCCCTCGACGTCACCGTCCAGGCCCAGGTGATGGACCTGCTCGCCGAACTCCGGCGCGAGTACCGCATGGGGCTCGTGCTGATCACCCACGACCTGGGCGTGGTCGCCGACGTCGCCGACCGGATCGCGGTGATGTACGCGGGCCGGATCGTCGAGTCGGCGCCGGTGCACGACATCTACAAGGCGCCCGCCCACCCGTACACCAGGGGCCTGCTGGACTCGATCCCGCGCCTGAGCCACAAGGGCCGGGAGCTCTACGCCATCAAGGGCCTGCCGCCCAACCTCCAGGCGATCCCGTCCGGTTGCGCCTTCCACCCGCGCTGCCCCATGGCCCGGGACGTGTGCCGGACGGACGTACCGCCCCTGTACGAGGTCTCCGAAAGCCGCGCGAGCGCCTGCCACTTCTGGAGGGAGTGCCTGGATGGCAGAGCAGACGGCTGAGCAAGCGGCCGAGCCGATCCTGGAGGTCAGCGGGCTCGTCAAGCACTACCCGCTCACCCGGGGCGTCCTGTTCAGGAGGCAGGTCGGGGCGGTCAAGGCGGTCGACGGGGTCGACTTCACCCTGGGCCGGGGCGAAACGCTCGGCATCGTGGGCGAGTCCGGCTGCGGCAAGTCCACCGTGGCCAAGCTGCTGTGCAACCTGGAGCGGCCCACGGCGGGCGAGATCCGCTACCGGGGCGAGGACATCACACGGCTGTCCGGCCGGGCGCTGAAGGCGGTGCGCCGCAACATCCAGATGGTGTTCCAGGACCCGTACACCTCGCTCAACCCCCGTATGACGGTGGGCGACATCATCGGCGAGCCGTACGAGATCCACCCCGAGGTGGCGCCCAGGGGTGACCGCAGGAGAAGGGTCCAGGAACTGCTGGACGTCGTCGGCCTCAACCCGGAGTACGTCAACCGCTATCCGCACCAGTTCTCCGGCGGCCAGCGCCAGCGCATCGGGATCGCACGGGGGCTGGCCCTGCGTCCCGAGATCATCGTCGCCGACGAGCCGGTCTCCGCGCTCGACGTCTCGGTGCAGGCCCAGGTGATCAACCTGATGGAGCGGCTGCAGGACGAGTTCGACCTGTCCTACGTCTTCATCGCGCACGACCTGTCGATCGTGCGGCACATCTCCGACCGGGTGGGGGTCATGTACCTCGGGCGGATCGTCGAGATCGGTACCGACGAGCAGATCTACGACCACCCGACGCACCCCTACACCCAGGCGCTGCTGTCCGCCGTGCCCGTGCCGGACCCCGGGGCCCGGGAGCGCCGGGAGCGGATCATCCTCTCGGGGGACGTGCCGTCCCCGACGAACATCCCCTCCGGCTGCCGCTTCCGCACCCGATGCTGGAAGGCGCGGGAGCGCTGCACGCTCGAGGTGCCGGAGCTGGCGGTGCCCGAGGAGTTCCAGCACGACACCGGGCCTGCGGTGCACCCCTCGGCGTGCCACTACGCGGCGGAACTCCAGGTGGTGCCGCCGAAGGAGCGGGACACCGACGGACAGGGCAGCGGCACCAGGGCACCGTGACCGGAGCACCGTGGGACGGGGGCCGGGGCGGCGTGCCGTGTGCCGCCCCGGCCCGTGCTCAGGCGAGCCCCAGGGAACGCTTGAGGAAGTCCACCTGGAGCAGGAGCAGGTTCTCGGCGACCTGCTCCTGCGGAGTCATGTGGGTGACCCCGGACAGCGGCAGCACCTCGTGCGGTCGCCCGGCGGCGAGCAGGGCGGAGGACAGCCGCAGGGCGTGCGCGACCACCACGTTGTCGTCGGCCAGGCCGTGCACGATCATTAGCGGCCGGTGCGGCTCGGCGGGCGAGGACAGCCCGTCGTCGGTGACCAGGGAGCTGCGGGCGTACACCTCCGGAGCCCGGCCCGGGTCGCCCAGGTACCGCTCGGTGTAGTGGGTGTCGTACAGGCGCCAGTCGGTGACCGGGGCGCCCGCGACGCCCGCGTGGAAGACGTCCGGGCGGCGCAGCACGGCCAGGGCGGCCAGGTAGCCGCCGTAGGACCAGCCGCGGATCGCCACCCGGTCGAGGTCGAGCGGATACGTCTTGGCAAGGTCCCGCAAGGCGTCGATCTGGTCGTCGAGGGTGACCGTGAAGTCGTCGTGGACGGCCTTCTCCCAGACGGGGGAGCGGCCCGGGGTGCCGCGGCCGTCGGCGACGACCACCGCGAAGCCCTGGTCGGCGAACCACTGCGAGGTGAGGTGCGCGTTGTGCGCGGCCACCACGCGGGAGCCGTGCGGGCCGCCGTAGGGGTCGAGGAGGACGGGCAGGGGAGCGGAGGCGGCAGTGTCACGGGGGTAGTCCGCAGGCATAAGCACGGCGCACGGGATTTGGCGTGCGCCCCCCTGGGTGAGGGTCACGCGCGGGGTCAAACCGGGATCTTCGGCGTGCGAGCGGATGGTGGCGACCGTCCGGCCCTCACGCACCACCCGCACCCGGGCGCCCGGCCGGTCGAGCGTGGCGGAGACGAGGACGGCCACGCCCCCGGCACGCACCGCGGTGTGCACACCGGGCTCCTGGCTCACGCGCTCCACCCCGAGTTCGTTGACGCGGTAGACGTGCACCTCCCCGGTCTCCGGGGCGGCCGCCTCCTCGCCGGCCGAGGCGGAGACCAGCACGTCGTCGTCCGACACGTCCAGCACGGCCCGCACATGCAACTGGGCGCCGGTGAGCGGCCGTTCGCCGACCGCGAGCACCCGCGCGCCCCCCTCGTCGGCGACCCGCACCAGCTGCCCGGAAGGGGACCAGCACGGCACCCCGGGGAAAAGATCAAGCCAATCTGGATCTTCGTCCGCGTGCACCATACGGGTCGCCCCGGACTCCGGATCCACGGCTAGGTACAGCTGGCTGCGCTGGTCGCGCGCCTGCACGAGGAGAAGAGGCGCTCCCGCCGCTGACCAGTGCACATGGGCCAGATACGGGTACCGGGACCGGTCCCAGAGGACCTCCGTGCGGGCCCCGTCCAGGCCGAACACGAACAACTGTACGTCCGCGTTGGGGGTACCGGCGGCCGGGTACGGGACGCGGCTGGGCTCCCGCTCGGGATGCGCCGGATCGGAGATCCACCACCGTCGTACCGGCGTGTCGTCCACGCGCGCCACGAGCAGCCGGTCCGACTCCGGCGCCCACCAGAAGCCGCGCGAACGGTGCATCTCCTCGGCCGCGATGAACTCCGCGAGGCCGTAGACGACGCCCTCGGACTCCGGTTCGGCGAGTGCGCGGTCACCGTCGCCCTCGGCACCCACCACCCGCACGGTGCCGGCGGTGACATAGGCGACATGCCGTCTGTCGGGGGACGGGCGGGGGTCGATCACCGGCCCGGGGGCGGGCAGTTCGCGTGCCGTACCGGTCCGCAGCCCGGCCGTGAAAAGCCGCCCTGACAAGGCAAAAGACGCCAACTCCGCGGCGGTGTCGGTGGCGTAGCCGATGATGCCCGCGCCACCCTCGCGACTGCGTTCGCGGCGCGCCCGCTCCTCGGGCGAGAGGTGTTCACCGGCGCCGCCGAGGAGGGCGTGCGGGTCGGCGGCGACGCGCTCCGCACCACTGTCAAGGTCGAGTACCCAAAGGGAGTTGGCCCGGTCGGTGCCCGATCCGGAGCGCAGGAACGCGACCCGGGAGGCGTCGGGAGCCACGGTGAACGCGCGCGGCGCGCCCAGCGTGAACCGCTGGGTGCGCGCGTGCCGTCGGGGGAAGGAGACAGGCTCGGTCGTCATGCCATGACCATATTGGCCATGCGCCCCCTTGTGCGGCCGTGCGCCGACCGATGCGCGCGTGCGGATAGTTATGATCGTTCGCGCATAGTGGGTATGAACCTGCTGCTCCTGTGTGGATTTATCTGCCCCCATAGTCCGACGACCCCCGATACCCCCCGACACCCCCCGCGTCCCGGGAACTTTGGAGGTGAGCCGCCGTGGCACTCTCGATTTCGGCGGTGCTGCTGCTGGTGATCATCGTCTTCTTGTTGATCAAGAAGTCGGGCCTCAAGGCGGGTCACGCGATCGTGTGCATGCTTCTGGGCTTCTACCTGGCGTCGTCCACGGTCGCCCCCACGATCAGCGAACTCACCACGAATATCGCGGGGATGATCGGCAGCTTCAAGTTCTAGCGCCGACGGACCATGCCCGCCGTCAGTCCTCGGAAGCGTACGACACGAAGCGGGCCCAGGCCCCCGGCGCCATCGTGAGCCGGGGGCCCGCGACGTACTTCGAGTCGCGGACGTGAACCGTGCTGGGCTCGGTGGCGATCTCCACCCAGGAGTCACCCTCGCTGCCGCTGCTGTAGCTGCTCTTGAACCACGCCAGGTCGGAGGCGTCCCCGGACGAGGTGTTGCGGATCATGTCTCCCCCAGCAGTTGCTCGATGAACGCAGCCGACTCGCGAGGCGTGAGGGCCTGCGCCCGGATGATGCCATACCGGAGTTCCAGAATACGGAGCTGCCTCGGCTCGGAGACCGGTCGGCCGTTGGCCACCACTGGAGAACGGCCGACTGCTGAGCCGTCCTCGAACTTCAGCACCTCGATCCCGCCGTCCACTCCAGCATGCTCTTCGCGTTCCACTGGCATGATCTGGAGCTCGACATTGGGCAACTGCCCCGCCTCAAGCAAGTGCTCAAGCTGCCCGCGCAGGACCGCCCTCCCGCCCAGTGGGCGCCGAAGCGTCCACTCCTCCAGTACGAAGCTGAGTTCAGGTGCCGGGTCGCGCTCGAAGATCGCTTTGCGGGCCAGGCGTGCGGCGATGAACCGCTCCACCTCTTCCGCCGAGCAGGCGGGGCGTCGCATCATCAGGAGAGCGCGTGCGCTTCCGGGGGTTTGCAACAAGCCGTGGACATGAAGTGGATCGTAGAGCTGAAGCTCAACCGCCCGCGCCCCGCCGCTTCCCTCCGCAGCCTCAACTGCCGCCCCGCGGTGGCTACTACGGCGAGTGCCCAGTCGTCGCACCGGACAAGCCGCGGACAGTGACCCTACGCAGCAGCTTGATTACCTGTCACGGTAAGGCTGGTCGGCCACGCTGAGTGATGTGAATCAGGAAATTGCCGAGGCCACGGCCCAACTCGACGCCAGCATCCACAACTTCAGCGTCCTCCTGTCCTCCACTCCGCGCGGCGCCCGCCTCGCCCCGGCTCCCCGGCCGCAGCTTCCGCCTCACGCTCTACGTGGTCGGCGGCACCCTCCGTATCGAAGTCACCGACACCCGCGGTGACCGTCGCCCGAAGCTCCAAGAGCCGGACGCGGATGCCGAGTCGGGCCGCGGCCTGCTGCTCGTGGACGCCCTCGCCGACCGCTGGGGTGTCGCCGAGGGGCGCTATCCGCGCAAGACCATCTGGGCCGAACTGAGCCTGTCGGCACCGGAACCCGCGCCCACGCGTTCCGGTGCCGTCGGCGACTGAAAGCAAAGGAACGAGGGAGAAAGAACCCTGCCAAGCCCCACCCCTCCCGCCCGTGGCCCAGGCTCACTCGGGCGGGTGAACATCCCCGGCTCGGCTGGATTTCACAGCCCCCGGCGGCCCTACGCTCAGCGCAACGCAGCACAACAACCGCAGACATGCGACGGCCCCCGCCGGGACGGCAATCCCAGTGCGAGGGCCTGACCACCGAGGAAGAGATGGCTTCCCGATGGGTACCCAGAACCCTAGCGTGCGCCCGCACGCCCAGTCCCGTATTGCGGACGACAAGCACCCGAACCGGGGCCACCACACCG
This sequence comes from Streptomyces cyslabdanicus, assembly GCF_052663305.1. Taxonomy (NCBI): domain Bacteria; kingdom Bacillati; phylum Actinomycetota; class Actinomycetes; order Kitasatosporales; family Streptomycetaceae; genus Streptomyces; species Streptomyces cyslabdanicus. The sequence goes on along the minus strand of NZ_JBQRUW010000023.1, from coordinate 48,698 downwards.
GCGGCCTGGTCCACGACAACACCCGCCACACCACTCGCTTCACGGTGATCGGCAACCACCTGGCCCAGCACCGCGCGCTGTCGCTGCTCGCGATCGGACTCGCCGTGCACCTCCAGTCGCTGCCGAAGGGCGCCCGCGTCGACATCAAGACCCTCACCGCACGCTTCCCCGAGGGGGCCACCCGTATCGCCGCCGCCCTGCGGGAGTTGGAGGCCCACGGCTACCTCCGCCGACTCCGCGAACGTGCCCCCGGCGGCCGTATCGTCACCCGCACGGTCTCCTGCAACCAGCCGGCCGCGGCTGGTCGCCACCATGCCGAAGCGTCCGACACCGCTCCCCACGCCGCGCCCGACGCACCGGACCGTCCGGCGGCGGCACCGCCGAAGCAGGGGAAGTGCGAGCAGCGGGCGGCGCGCGAGACGGGCAGGGCACGGGAGAAGCGCGCGCCCGGGAAGCCGCTCCCCGCCGTCCCCCGCCCGGCGTACGCCGCCCCCGCACTCCTCAAGGCGGCCGCCGACCTCCTCGCGGACCTCCGCCGCCGCGACTCCCGCCTCCTGCTCTCCGCCTGCGACGCGGCCCACCTGGCCCCCGGCGTCGCGGCCTGGCTGGAGCGCGAGGTGAGCCCGGCCGCCGTACGCCACGCCCTGACCGCCGACCTCCCGTCCGAGGGCCTACGCCGCCCCGCCGCCGTCCTGGCCCACCGCCTCACCGTCCAGCTCCCACCGCTGCTCCCGTTCCGCGCCCCGGCCGCCCCGCCGCCCGCGCGGCACCCGCTCCAGACCTGCGAGGGCTGCGACCGCGCTTTCCGCGCCCCCGACCCCGGCCGCTGCCGCGACTGCCGAACCGAACTCCAGGAGGACGCCCAGTGCCGCGTCAGGTGACGTTTGCCCGTCAAGGAGCGGCGTCCGGTGCGTGCTCTGGAGGTCCCCCCTGCTCGAAGAGCTTGGGGGAGTGCCGGCCGGAAGTCCTCGTACTGGACGTACTCGGGCTTTCGGCCGGTGCGGCGAGAGGGGGTCCCCCCTGCTCGAAGAGCTTGGGGGAGCGTGCCGGGCGTCGCGACGGGGCAAACGTTGCCTGCCGCGGCACTAGAGGTCGCCGCAGGCGTTCCGTGCCTTCGTCAGTTCCTGCTGGACTTCCTTGCCGAACTCGAAGGTCTGCGCGTGGAGCGTCTGCGCCCGCTGGACGGCTTCGGCGAGCGGCTTGTACCGCTTGTCGCCCGCGGCCGCCGACGCCGAGAGCACGACGGCCGCGGCGAACCGGTTCAACGCGATGTCGCCCTCCGGTCCCTTCGAGCCGTACTTGGACTCGTCGAATCCACCGAGGGCGCGGCACGCGTCGCGCGCGTCGTCCGCCGCGGTCGACGACGCGGCCGGGCCGTCACCGCTCAGCGCCCACGCCGCGCCCACGGCGCCCCCGCCGACCACGAGGCCCGTCACCAGTGCGGCGACCGGGAGGATGCCGGAACGTCCGGGGGTCGTGGGTGCCGGTGAGGCCGAGGGAATCGGAGCGCTGTACTGAGGCTGCGATGACATGCCCCCAAGTTACGACAGGCATATGACAGGTGCGTGGGGGCTCGGCTCGGGCTCGGCTCCGGCGGCCCGCGCCGGGGGCGGGGCCCGGCCCCTCGTAGGGTTGGACCCATGACGGAACGGGCCGCTCGGCGGCTGATGCTGGTGCACGCGCATCCGGACGACGAGTCGATCAACAACGGTGCGACCATGGCGCGCTACGCGGCCGAGGGCGCCCTCGTGACGCTGGTGACCTGCACGCTCGGGGAGCGGGGCGAGGTCATCCCGGACGACTTGCGGCATCTGGAGGGGACGGCCGGGCTCGGGCCGTACCGGAGGCAGGAACTGGCCGCGGCCATGCGGGAACTCGGAGTCGAGGACTTCCGGCTGCTCGGCGGGGCCGGTCGGTACCGGGACTCCGGGATGATGGGGCTCGCCGACAATGACGACCCGGACTGCCTGTGGCAGGCCGGCCTCGACACCGCCGCCGAGCACCTCGTCGCCGTGATCCGCGAGGTGCGCCCGCAGGTCCTCGTCACCTACGACGACAACGGCGGCTACGGCCACCCCGACCACATCCAGGCCCACCGCGTCGCCATGCGCGCCGCCGACCTGGCCGCCGACCCCGCCGTACGCCCCGACCTCGGCGAGCCCTGGCGGATCGCCAAGGTCTACTGGAACCGCGTCCCGCGTCCGGTCGCCGAGGCCGCCTTCGCGCGGCTGAAGGAGGACCTGCCCGGACTGCCGTTCGACGAGCCGGCCGCGATCGACGACGTGCCCGGAGTCGTCGGCGACGAGCACGTCACCACGGCGGTCGACGGCAGCGCGTACGCCGCCGCCAAGGCCGCCGCGATGCGCGCGCACGCGACCCAGATCGAGGTGGCCGAGCCGTACTTCGTCCTGTCCAACCAGCTTGCCCAGCCGGTCTTCAGTACCGAGTTCTACGAGCTGGTGCGCGGGGAACCCGGCGCCGGGGAGGGGGAGCGGGAGACCGACCTGTTCGCCGGGATCGATCTGTTCGCGGGGGCCGTCCAGGAAGGTGGCACGTCATGAGTTCAGGAGGAGGGGGCTCCCTGCTCACGCAGCCCCTCAAGCCGCCCTCCGCCGGGCGGGCCGCCGCGTATCTCGGGCTCTTCCTGCTCGGCGCGGTGGTCGCCCTCGCGGGTGCGCTGGTGCAGGCCGCCTGGTTCCCCGGCGGGCTGCTGCTCGCGCTCGCGGGCGCGGCCGGGCTGTTCCTGGGCGGGGCGCGGGCCGCGCGCAGCCGGGGCGGGGCCGCGGCGGGCGCGGTCGGCTGGATCGTCACCGTGCTGTTCCTCACCACCAGCCGCCCCGAAGGGGACTTCTTCTTCGCGGCCGACAGCGGCTCCTATCTCTTCCTGCTCGGCGGCATGGCCGTCGCTGTGATCTGTGCCACCCTGGCGCCGGGACGGCAACGGCACGACGACGACGCCCGACTTGGCAAGTGACGTACCACTTCTTCCCGTGGTGCCGGTGCGGGTCCGGTGGGGGTTTACCCAGCGGTCCCGGGATAACGGCCCGAAGCGGCCAGTATGGTGGTGCGCGCGCCGCCGAGCCGCCCGCACTGAGGTCGTAACGGGCGGCGGAGCCAATCGGGAGAACCTGCCTTGAGTCGTGAAACTGACACTCCGTCGTCCGGGCCCAACGGGCGCGGCGGAGCCGCCTACCCCTCGGGGACCCCGCCGTACGGAATCCCGGCGGTCTCCGACGACCGAGCCGACGCGGGCGGTTCGGCCACACAGCCCGAGGAACGCAAGACCGAGACCACGCTGACGACCCGGATCCGGATCAACATCCCCGGATCCCGGCCGATCCCGCCGGTCGTCATGCGTACGCCCGTCTCCTCGGACGGATCCGAGAGCGGCGCCGAGGACGCCGACGGCGAGGCTCCGCCGTCGGCCGACCCGGCGCCCACGGCCCCCGCGGAGCCGCCGGCCGAGCCCGCGGCACCGGCGGGGGAGAAGCCGACCAGCGACTGGTTCGCGCCCCGCAAGCCCCAGGCGGGCAAAGGCGGTCAGGGCGGCGGCTCCACCAACGGCGCGGGACTGCCGGGGGGTTCGGGCGCCGCGCCCGCGGCGAACGGTTCCGGCCCCGGCGCTTCCGGTCCGGGAACCGCTGTCCCCCGGCCCTCGGGCGCCGGCTCCTCAGGACCGGGCTCGTCCGGCGGAGCCCGCCCCAGCGGTGTGACCGGCGCCATGAACATGCCCGGCGCCGCGGGCGGCTCCCGTCCCGGCTCCAGCAGCAACCCCGGGCTGTCCGGGGCCACCGGCGGCCCCGTGGCCCCCGGCCACGGCGGCGGCACCGGATCCTTCGACGTCACCGAGGCGCTCGCCGCGGGCCCGATCTCCGGCGGCCCCCGCCCCGGTGGCGACGAGCCGCGCCCTGACGACCTGGCGTACTTCCCCGAGGACGGGCAGGGCGGGCGCGACGGCCAGGGCGGCCCGAGCGGCTCCGGCGGCCTCGGCGGTCCGGGCGTCCCCGGAGTGCCGGGCGGCCCGCAGGGCCCCACGGGCCCGACGAGCGGCCCCGTCACCGGCGACGGATCGCTGCGGCGGCCCGCGGGTGGCGGCGCGCCCGCGGGACCCCCGGCGGGCGCGGGACGCCCCGGTGGCGCCCCCGGCGCGCACACGGCCCGCCCCGGCGGCGGCCTGAGCGACGACACCGCGGTCCTCACCCCGCAGCAGCACGTCCCGGAGCCGGGCACCCCCGGTTACGGCGCCCAGCCGGACAACGTCTCCGGGCACACCGTCACCAGCGGCATGCCCGTCATCCAGCCCGGTCCCAACTCGCCGTTCCGGCCGGAGGCCGACTGGAACGGACCGCAGGCGCACACGCCCCCGCGGCTGCCCGAGCCGGCCCCGCAGAGCGCCGCGGCGGCGAGCGCCGACGCTCCCAAGGGCAAGAAGAAGGGCCGCAGCAAGCTCGTCCTGCTCTGCGGCGCCGTGATCGTCGTCGCCGGTGTCGCCTACGGCGCCGGGCTGCTGATGAACCGCTCCGACGTGCCCAAGGGCACCACCGTGCTCGGCGTCGACATCGGCGGCGGCACCCGCGACGACGCCGTCAAGAAGCTCGACGACGCCTTCGGCAGCCGGGTGAACCAGCCGCTGAAGCTGTCGGTCGAGGGCAAGTCGGTGACGCTCAAGCCGAACCAGGCCGGGCTCCAGTTCGACACCCAGGCCACCGCCAGCGCGGCCGCGACGAGCGACTACAACCCCGTGTCCGTGATCGGCTCGCTGTTCGGCAACCACCGGGTGGTCGAGCCGCAGATGCCGGTCGACGAGGAGAAGCTCCAGGTCGCCCTGGAGAGCATCTCGGGCGGCGCCGGGTCGGTGACCGAGGGCGGCATCAAGTTCGAGTCCGGCAAGGCCGTCGCCGTCTACGGCAAGCCGGGCAAGGGCATCGAGGTCGACGGCTCGACCCGGCTGGTCCAGCGGGCGTACCGCACCCAGGTGGAGACGGGCACGACCGCGCCGGTCCAGCTGCCCACCGTCACCCGGGAGCCGACGGTCTCCAACGCCGAGGTCAACCGGATGATGAAGGAGTTCGCGCAGCCCGCGATGTCCGCCAACGTCACCGTTCAGACCGACGCGGCGCACAGCATCCCGCTCAGCCCGCAGAACTCCCTGTGGAAGTTCCTCAGGGTGAAGGCCGTGAACGGCAAGCTCGTCGACAGCCCCGACCTGAAGGCGCTCAAGGAGCTCTACGGGCAGACCTTCGACGGCGTGCTGATCACCCGGGCCACCGGGAAGAAGACCGCCGTCACCCCGCAGGACGTCTACGTGGCGTTGCGGCAGGCCCTGCTGAGCACGAGCAAGCGGGACGCCGTCATCGAGACCAACCCGAGCTGACCGAGCACGATCCGGAGAGGGCACCCGGCCGAAAGGCAGGTGCCCTCTCTTCGTCTCACGCCGTCCTGTCACCTCGCGACCATGACATCTGTCATCCGGCAGTCAGGACCGCCGACACTGCCCGGCACCCCCGCCCGTCGGCCAGCATGTCGGACATGACGACAACAGCGGAGCGAGCCGGCACCACCACGGTGGTGGGGTTCGACCAGGTGACCAAGAGCTACGGGAACGTCCGGGCCGTCGACGGGCTGACCCTCGCCCTGCATCCGGGCGAGACCGTCGCCCTGCTCGGCCCGAACGGCGCCGGCAAGTCGACCACCCTCGACCTGCTGCTCGGCCTCAGACAGGCCGACAGCGGCACCGTCAGCGTCTTCGGCACCAGCCCGCGCGAGGCGATCGTCGCCGGGCGCGTGGGCGCCATGCTCCAGAGCGGCGGGCTGATGGAGGACGTCACCGTCGCCGAACTGGTACGGCTCGCCTGCGACCTGCACCCCAAGCGGTACCGGACCGCCGACGTACTGTCCCGGGCGGGCATCTCCCAGATCGCCGACCGCAAGGTGAACAAGCTCTCCGGCGGCCAGGCCCAGCGCGTCCGCTTCGCCCTGGCCACCGCCGGCGACAGCGACCTGATCGTCCTGGACGAGCCGACCACCGGCATGGACGTCTCCGCCCGCCAGGCCTTCTGGGCCACCATGCGCGAACAGGCCGACCAGGGCCGCACGGTCCTGTTCGCCACGCACTACCTGGAGGAGGCCGACGCCATCGCCGACCGGGTGCTGGTGCTGCACCGGGGACGGCTGCTGGCCGACGGCACCGCCGCCGAGATCAAGGCGAAGGCGGGAGCCCGGCGGGTCGCCTTCGACCTGGAGGGCGCCATCGACGAGGCCGCCCTGAACGGTCTGCCCTTCCTGACCTCGATGTCCGTGAGCGGCCAGACCGTCCGCATCCAGTCCTCCGACGCCGACGCGACCGTGCACGCCCTGTACGGGCTCGGTCTCTACCCCCGCAACCTCGAAGTCGCCGGGCTCGGGCTCGAGCAGGCCTTCGTCGCCATCACCGAGGCCGAGGAGGCCAAGCAGTCGTGAACAGTCTCATCCGGCTGGAACTCACCCGCGCCCTGCGCAACCGCAAGTTCCTCTTCTTCTCGGTGCTCTACCCCTCGATCCTGTTCCTGATCATCGCGGGCAAGGCGGACGGCGTCACCGAGGTCGACGGCACCGGCCTGACCGTACCGACGTACATGATGGCCTCCATGGCCTCCTTCGGCGCGCTCACCGCCGTCCTGATGGGCAACAGCGAGCGCATCGCCAAGGAGCGCGAGAGCGGCTGGGTACGGCAGCTGCGGCTGACCACCCTGCCCGGGCGCGGCTACGTCCTCGCCAAGACCGCCGCCGCGGCCGTGGTCAGCCTGCCGTCGATCGTCCTCGTCTTCGTGGTCGCCGCCGCCGTCAAGCAGGTCCGCCTGGAGGCCTGGCAGTGGCTCGCCCTCACCGGCGCGATCTGGGCCGGCAGCCTGGTCTTCGCCGCGCTCGGCGTGGCCATCGGCTACCTCGCCACCGGGGACGCGGTCCGCCCGATCACGATGATCGTCTACTTCGGCCTGTCCCTGCTCGGCGGTCTGTGGATGCCCTCGACCACGTTCCCGCGGTGGCTCCAGAACATCGCCGAGTGGCTTCCCACGCACGCGTACGCTGCACTGGGGCGTGCGATCGAGCAGAGCCAGGCCCCGCACATGAAGGACCTCGCCATCCTCGTCGTCTTCTTCGCCCTGTTCGCGGGCGGCGCGGCCTGGCTGTACCGGAAGGACACGCTGAAGGCGTGAGCGTGATGACGGAAGACCCGCGGCCCTGCGAAGCACGGGCGGACCGGCTGATGCGCATGGGGGAACCGCCCCGGAACAGGGGCGAGGCACTGCGCAAGCTGGTGTGGATCCTGCCCTGGCTGATCTTCCTCAGCTCGCCGGTGCGGGACCTGGTCTCCGGTGTCCACACGGCCGCCGCCACCGCGGCCGGCTGGGCGGGCCTCGCGGCCTTCACCGGGACCTATCTGGCGCTGGTCTACCGGAACATGGGCCGGCCGTTCTCCGGGCGCGTCGTCGGCTGGCTGGTCGCCGCGATCGGGGTGCTCGCCGTCGTGCTGTGCCTGACCCTCGGCGCACAGTGGATCGGCCTGTTCGTGTACGTCTCCGTGGCCTGCGGTGCGACGAACCCGCTGCGGGTCGCCTACTGGACGATCCCGCTGACCACCGCCGTGATGCTGCTCGTCGCCCAGCACACCGGCGCGCAGGGCGAGTGGACGCTGTTCCTGCTGGTGACGCTGATCGGCTTCGCGATGACCGGCGTACGGCAACTCGTGCGCACCACGGTCGACCTGCGCAAGGCCCGCGCCACCGTGGCCCAGCTCGCCGCCAACGAGGAGCGGCTGCGGCTCGCCCGCGACCTGCACGACCTGCTCGGCCACTCGCTCTCCCTGATCACGCTGAAGAGCGAGCTGGCCGGCCGGATGCTGCCCGACCACCCCGGCAAGGCGGCCCAGCAGGTCGCCGACATCGAACAGGTCAGCCGCCAGGCCCTGGTGGACGTCCGCGAGGCCGTCACCGGCTACCGGCGCCCCCGCCTGCACGCCGAACTGGCGGGCGCCCAGGTGGCGCTGACCGCCGCCGACGTCATCGCCGACGTGCCCGCCGAGCCCGACCTGCACGGCGTCCTGGAGGAGAGCGAGTCCACGCTCGCCTGGGCGCTGCGCGAGGCGATCACCAACGTCGTACGGCACAGCGGCGCGACCCGGTGCACCGTCGACCTGGTCCGCCGCCAGACCCTGGACGGGCCGTTCCTCGAACTGTGCGTCGAGGACAACGGCTCGGGCGGCTCCGGCAGTGTCGGCAAGGGTCCGGGCAACGGTCTGACGGGCCTGGCCGAGCGCCTGGAGAAGGCGGGCGGGCGCCTGGAGGCGGGGCGTGCCGGGCGGGGCTTCCGGCTCGTCGCCCGGGTGCCTCTCGGTTCCCCCGCGGACATAGGATCCCCGGCATGAGCCGCACGATCAAGGTCCTCCTGGCCGAGGACCAGTCGATGGTCCGCGAAGCACTGGCCGCCCTGCTCGGCCTGGAGGACGACATCGAGGTCGTCGCCCAGGTGCCGCGCGGGGACGAGGTCGTCGCGGCGGCGCACGCCCACGGCGTCGACGTGGCCCTGCTCGACATCGAGATGCCCGGCTGCACCGGCATCGAGGCGGCCGCCCGGCTCCACAAGGAGCTGCCCGCCGTGAAACTGGTCGTGCTCACCACCTTCGGCCGCCCCGGCTATCTGCGCAGCGCCATGGAGGCGGGCGCGGACGCCTTCCTCGTCAAGGACGCGCCGGCCGCACAACTCGCGGCGGCGGTACGGAAGGTGCTCGACGGCGAGCGGGTCATCGACCCCACGCTGGCCGCGGCGGCGCTGGCCGAGGGCGCCAACCCGCTGACCGACCGGGAGCGCGAGGTCCTGCGCGCCGCGTCCGACGGCTCCACCAACGCCGAGCTGGCCGCCGCCCTCCACCTGTCCCAGGGCACGGTCCGCAACTACCTCTCGACCGCGATCCAGAAGCTGGCGGTGCGCAACAGGACGGAGGCGGTCCGCATCGCACGGGAGAAGGGCTGGCTGTAGCGGCGCCCACCGGGCCGCGGGGGCGCAGGGCGGTCCTGGCGGGGGTGGGGCGGCGTCAGTTCAGCAGGGCCCGTGCGGCGCGCGCCTGCTCCCGTACCTGCTCGGCCGCCGGCTCGTCCACCGCGCCCAGCACCTCGGCGTACGCCTCAAGCTCCAGGGCCCCGCCCACGAAGTCCCCCCGCCGCACCAGCAGCTGCGCCCGCTCGTACCGCAGCCGCGCCGGATGGGACGGCAGCAGCAGCGACAGCTCCACCGCCCACAGCGCCACCTCCGACCGCTCGGGCCGCACGGCCGCCCAGGCCCGTATGTTGTTCAGGATCCGCGACACGACCTCCAGGGGCGTCGCGGGCACCAGCATCGACGCGTCCAGCGGCGCGCCCGTCGCCCCGACCACCAGCAGTTCGGCGTCCGCCCCCGTGAGCACCCGGCCCCCGTCGAACGGGTCCGCGAGCACCTGCTCCCCGGCCGCCCCGAAGCCCACGACGAAGTGCCCGGGCAGCGCGACCCCGCACACCGGCGCCCCGGCCCGCCGCGCGACCTCCATCCACACCACCGACAGCAGGATGGGCAGCCCACGCCGGCGCGCCAGCACCTCGTGCAGCAGGGAGGACTCCAGCCGCTGGTAGTCCGCCGCCGAGCCGTGGAAGCCGTACCGCTCGCCGAGCAGTTCGCACAGGGCCCGCGCCCAGTCCCGCGGCCCGCCCGGCCGGTACGGCAGCAGCCCCGCGAGCCGGTCCAGCTCCAGCTGCGCCGCGTCCATGCCCGCCTCGTCCAGCGTGCCGTCGGCCGCCGCGCCCACCAGCAGGCACAGCGCCGCGAGGTCCGGCCGCTCGGACCGCACCTCCTCGCCGAACCACCGGAGCACCGCGGCGGACCGTTCCGGAGACGGCGGATGCAGGGGACGCATGGCAGGTTCGTGCCCTTTCACAACGGTCTCTACGACTTCGCGGACTGCACGGACTTCACGACGGTCCCTACGACGGACGGACGCCGAGGTCCTGCGCGGACTCCGGCCCGGGCTCCGGGCCGCGGTAGTGGTGGTACGCGTGGTGCGCGGTGAAGCCCGCCCCGGCGTACAGGGCCCGCGCCGCGGCGTTGTCGGTCTCCACCTGGAGCCAGGCCGCCGAGGCGCCCTCGTCGAGGGCCTGGCGGGCGAGCGCGGCGAGCACGGTGGTGGCCAGCCCGCGTCGCCGCAGCGCGGGATCCACCTCGACGGCGGAGAAGGACGCCCACCGGCCGTCGACGACGCACCGCCCGATCGCCGCGGGCACACCGCCCTCGCCGGGCACCGTCGCGAACCACACCGACGGCCCGCTGCCGAGCACCTTCAGGGCCACCTCGCTCACCCCCTTGCGCTGGTACCGCGCAAGCCACGCCTCGTCGGCCGTGCGGGACAGCACGACCCCGGAGCCCTCGGCCCGGTCGGCGACCGGCGCGAGCGCCCCGATCCACAGCTCGGCGCTCACCTCGCGCACCCAGCCGCGCCGCTCCAGCTCCGCGCACAGCAGTTCCTGTGTGCCCTCGGCGCCGGTGGCCGTCTGGACGTACGCGGGCAGGCCGCGCTCGCCGTACCAGCGTCGTACGGCGGCCAGCGCCGCGTCGAGGGGCAGACCCGGATCGCCGAGCGGCAGCACCGAGTTGGCGCGACGCGTGAACCCGGCGGCAGCCCGGAGCTCCCACTCGCCCAGCCGCTCGCTCTCCACCGGCCGCCACGCCCGCGCCGCCGCCCGCGCGAGCTCCTCGTACGTGGCCGCCGGGCCCCGCCGCCGCGCCGGGGCGGTCGGTACGACCTTGCCCGCGACCAGGGAGGACTCCGCGATCCGCACGGTCTCGCCGGTCTTCCGTGTGATCTGCAGCACGCCGTGGTCCCATGAGGTGAGAACTCCGACCGTGTCGGTGAACTTCTCACCCCGCGCTCCAGGTTCGCTCAAGCGCCGTACTGAGACCCGTTTGCCCACGTCAGCAGCGGTGATACGGACCTCAAGGCGTCCTGTCGCCGATATTTCCACAGGTCTGTTCACCCCTCCTGTTCGGATCATGCCCCGGAACGGAGATACTAGGGGCGGGCATCGACGACGCCGCGCTCCCGCGCGCCAGGCGGCGGAGCCTGTGGAGGCCCGCCAGCGCCCTATCGAGGAGGAACGACAGCGTGACCTACGTCATCGCGCAGCCTTGTGTCGACGTCAAGGACAAGGCGTGCATCGAGGAGTGCCCGGTCGACTGCATCTACGAGGGCCAGCGGTCCTTGTACATCCACCCGGACGAATGCGTCGACTGCGGAGCTTGCGAACCGGTCTGCCCGGTCGAGGCGATCTTCTACGAGGACGACACTCCCGAGGAGTGGAAGGACTACTACAAGGCCAACGTCGAGTTCTTCGACGAACTCGGCTCTCCCGGCGGCGCCAGCAAGCTGGGGCTGATCGAGCGCGACCATCCCGTCATCGCCGCGCTGCCGCCGCAGAACCAGTAAGAGCGGCCCGTCTTCGCGCCGCCTCGGTCCCGTACGGCCTGATCGCACTCCAGCGTTCCGCTCGCCGCACGGGACCGAGGCGTTTTCCGGACCAGAAAGTGAGCCTGATCCCCGTGTCCGCACTCTCCGACCGGCTCCCCACCTTTCCCTGGGACAAGCTGGAGCCGTACAAGAAGACGGCCGCGGCCCATCCGGACGGCATCGTCGACCTGTCGGTCGGCACTCCGGTGGACCCGGTCCCCGACCTGATCCAGAAGGCGCTGATCGCGGCCGCGGACTCTCCGGGCTACCCGACCGTGTGGGGCACGCCCGAACTGCGTGACGCGATCACCGGGTGGGTCGAGCGCCGCCTCGGCGCACGGGGCGTCACCCACCGGCACGTCCTGCCGATCGTCGGCTCCAAGGAACTGGTTGCCTGGCTCCCCACCCAGCTGGGCCTCGGCCCCGGCGACAAGGTCGCGTACCCGCGCCTGGCCTACCCGACCTACGAGGTCGGCGCCCGGCTGGCCGGCGCGGACCACCTCGTCTACTCGGCGACACCGGGCGCCGGCGTGCCGGGGCCCACGGAGCTGGATCCGGCGGGTCTGAAGCTGCTGTGGCTGAACTCGCCCTCCAACCCCACGGGCCAGGTGCTGCCCAAGGAGGAGCTGCGGAGGATCGTCGCCTGGGCCCGCGAGCACGGCGTGCTGGTCGTCTCCGACGAGTGCTACCTGGAGCTGGGCTGGGAGGCGGACCCGGTCTCGGTCCTGCACCCGGACGTGAACGGCGGCTCGTACGAGGGCATCGTCGCGGTTCACTCGCTGTCCAAGCGCTCGAACCTGGCCGGCTACCGCGCCGCCTTCCTGGCCGGCGACCCGGCCGTCCTCGGGCCCCTGCTGGAGATCCGCAAGCACGGCGGCATGATGACCTCGGCGCCGACGCAGGCGGCGGTCGTGGCCGCCCTCGGCGACGACACCCACGTCCGCGAGCAGCGCGAACGCTACGCCGCCCGCCGCGAGGCCCTGCGCCGGGCCCTGCTCTCCCACGGCTTCCGCATCGAGCACAGCGAGGCGAGCCTCTATCTGTGGGCCACCCGCGACGAGTCCTGCTGGACCACGGTCGCCCACCTCGCCGAACGGGGCATCCTGGTCGCCCCGGGCGACTTCTACGGTCCGGCGGGCGCGGACTTCGTGCGCGTCGCGCTGACGGCGACGGACGAGCGGGTCCGCGCGGCGGTGGAACGCCTGGCCGGGTAGTCCACGTCGGCCGTGGCGGCGACGGCACGCCGACGGGGTCCGGGATTCCTCCCCGGACCCCGTCGGTCCCTTCAGCGCCGCTGAGCGGTCCTTTCAGCGCCGCTCAGCCGAGGGGCAGTTCGGAGACCGGCAGGGACTGTGCCGGCAGCCCGCCCTTCGTCACCGACTGCGCGGCGCCGCCGAGGATCCCTCCGGCGGACCCCGCCGCCTCGCCCGCCGCCTTCCGCGCCACCGGCGTCGCCTGCTGCACGACCTTGCCGCCGGAGTCGCCCGCGACCCCGGCGACATGGTGCGCGGCACCGTCCACGGTGTTGCCGACGCTCGCCCCGTCCAGAGCGGTCAGCCCACCGAGGTTCGGGGTGGCCGGCAGTTCGGGGGCGGCGACGGCGGCACCGGCCGCACCGACCCCGGCGGCCGCTCCGGCGGCGACGAGCAGCGCGGCACGGGCGATCCGGCGGGTCAGAGGGAGGGACATGTTGCTCCTTCGACGGAGTGAACGGACGCTCTGACTACCGCTCGAACTCCGCGAAGGTTGCGGCGGGCCAACGTAAAGAGTTGGTAACGCGTCGCATTATCGGGTACGCGGAAAACCGGACAAAGAGCACCCGTCCGTAGAGGCGCGAAACACCGTGCCGCCCTGTGTTCCCAAGGGTTTCGGCGCCGTTGGCGGGGGTGGTCCCTCAGGGTGAGGACCCGTACTGGCGCGCGGTCGTGGTGACACCTGCGGCGGTCGTGGTGACACCTGCGGTCGTGGAGACGCCTAACGCCCGGTCGTGGTGATGAGGACCGAGCCCGCCGCCCGCTCCGCACCGGCGGCCCCCCGCGTCCGCGCCTCCCGCCACCGGGTGTCGGTCATCCCGGCCGTCCACTGCCAGCCGCCGTAGGAGACCTGCTCGATGTGCAGCGCGGAGGCGTTGGCCACCGCCCAGTGCGCCAGCTGCCAGCCGCGCTGCCGCGCGCCACGCCCGGCGTCGGCCGTGTCGTCGGGCACGGGCACCGTCACGGTCCGCCCGCTCCCGCCCGCCGTCGGGCTCGGCACGGGCGTCGGCGACGGGCCGCCGCCGACCTCCGCGCCCGCCTCCTGCACCACGTCCCGGCCGAAGTCCCGTACGAGCGCGGCACGCACCGCGTCGGGCCCGCTGTGCCGGGTGGGGCCCGGGCGGCCCTGGCAGGCCAGCGTGGCCCCGGAGCGCCCGGTGAGCGCGGCGGCGAGCAGCGTCGCGTCCGGCTCGTGCTTGGCGTACGCCTGCGGGAAGCCGCTGCGCTGCACGCGCTGCGCGGCCACGGTCAGCGGCAGCCGCGTGTAGCCGGGGACCTTGCTCAGGTGCTCGTAGAAGATCCCCGCCGAGTAGGCCGGGTCCATGATCTCCTCCGGCGAGCCCCAGCCCTGCGAGGGCCGCTGCTGGAACAGGCCGAGGGAGTCCCGGTCGCCGAAGTCGATGTTGCGCAGGGCGGACTCCTGGAGCGCGGTGGCCAGCGCGATGGTCACCGCCCGCTCGGGCATGCCGCGCCCGGTGCCGACGGCCGCGATCGTCGCCGCGTTCACCGCCTGCTCCGGGGTGAACCGGTACGACGCGCCGTCGCCCTTGCCGGAGACGACCTCGCAGCCCGGGCCTCCGGTGCCTCCGGTGAGGTACTGCACCGAGACGTAGCCCGCGAGCCCGAGCAGGACCACGACGGCCGCCCCGAACCGGAGGAGGCGGCCACGACGCTTGGAAGAGGGGGGACGGTGCAGCACGCCTACAAGGTAGCTGAGGTTGCTGTGGCTGGAGAGGCAGGTGTGGACAATGCACAGCGACGTACGGGCGGTTCGCCGCGTTAGGGTCGACCGCATGGCCGATAACCCGCTTGACCTCACGCTGGACGCGGCGCGCCTGACCGCGCGACTCGTCGACCTCCCCTCGGAGAGCGGCACCGAGAAGCCGCTCGCCGACGCGATCGAGGCCGCACTGCGCGCCCTGCCGCACCTGACGGTCGACCGCCTCGGCAACAACGTCGTCGCCCGTACGAACCTGGGGCGCTCGCAGCGGGTGATCCTGGCCGGCCACATCGACACGGTCCCGATCGCCGGAAACGTCCCCTCGCGGCTCGACGAGGACGGCGTCCTGTGGGGCTGCGGCACCTGCGACATGAAGTCCGGCGTGGCGGTCCAACTGCGCATCGCGGCCACGGTCCCCGCCCCCAACCGCGACCTGACCTTCGTCTTCTACGACAACGAGGAGGTCGCCGCCGAGTTGAACGGCCTCAAGCACGTCGCCGAGGCGCACCCGGAATGGCTGGCGGGCGACTTCGCCGTGCTGCTCGAACCCTCCGACGGCGAGGTCGAGGGCGGCTGCCAGGGCACCCTGCGGGTGCTGCTGAGGACCAGCGGCGAGCGGGCCCACTCGGCGCGCGGCTGGATGGGCTCCAACGCCATTCACGCCGCCGCGCCGATCCTGCGGCGGCTCGCCGAGTACCAGCCGCGCTATCCGGTCATCGACGGCCTGGAGTACCGCGAGGGCCTCAACGCGGTCGGGATCTCCGGCGGGGTGGCGGGCAACGTCATCCCCGACGAGTGCGTGGTCACGGTCAACTTCCGCTACGCCCCGGACCGCACCGAGGAGGAGGCCGTCGCCCACGTCCGCGAGGTGTTCTCGGACTGCGGGGTCGAGGAGTTCGTGATCGACGACCACAGCGGCGGCGCCCTGCCGGGGCTGAACCACCCGGCCGCCGCGGCGTTCATCGAGGCGGTCGGCGGCACCGCGCGCCCGAAGTACGGCTGGACGGACGTCTCACGCTTCTCGGCGCTGGGCATCTCCGCCGTCAACTACGGCCCCGGCAACCCCCACCTGGCGCACAAGCGCGACGAGCGGGTGGAGACGGCCAAGATCCTCGCGGGCGAGGAGCGGCTGCGGGCCTGGCTGACGGACTGACCGCCGCGACGAGCGTCCGGCCGCCGCCGCGAGTGTCCGGCCGCCGCCAGGCGTCCGTACGGCGCTTCACGGCGGACACACCGACGTCCCCCTCCCGTAACCCCCGCGGATCTACGCTGAGGTGGAACGTCACGCACACGGAGGGAGCGCACATGCCGACAGGCAATCCCGAGGGCAAGAAGCAGCCGCCGGACGAGCAGCGTCTGGGACCGGTGCTCCGGCGGCGTGGTCAGGTCCAGGCGAGCACCACGGACCAGCGGCTGCTGGACGGGCGAGCCCCCTCGGACTGGGTCCACACGGACCCCTGGCGCGTCCTGCGCATCCAGTCGGAGTTCATCGAGGGCTTCGGCACGCTCGCCGAACTCCCGTCCGCCATCAGCGTGTTCGGCTCCGCACGGACGGCGGTGGACTCCCCGGAGTACGACGCGGGGGTGCGGCTCGGACGGGGACTGGTCGAGGCGGGCTTCGCGGTGATCACGGGCGGCGGCCCGGGCGCGATGGAGGCGGCGAACAAGGGCGCGCTGGAGGCCGGCGGCGTCTCGGTGGGCCTGGGTATCGAACTGCCCTTCGAGCAGGGTCTGAACGCCTACGTCGACATCGGCCTCAACTTCCGGTACTTCTTCGTCCGCAAGATGATGTTCGTGAAGTACGCGCAGGGCTTCGTCGTCCTGCCCGGCGGCCTCGGCACCCTGGACGAGCTCTTCGAGGCCCTGACCCTGGTGCAGACCCAGAAGGTCACCCGCTTCCCGATCGTCCTCTTCGGCCGCGCGTACTGGGGCGGCCTGGTCGACTGGCTGCAGGACACCCTGATCGCCCAGGGCAAGGCGGCCCAGGCGGACCTCACCCTGTTCCACGTCACGGACGACGTGGCGGAGGCGGTGGCCCTGATGTCGAAGGAGGCGGGCCGCTAGGCCCTCTCGTGTGGATCATGCCGGGCTCGCGGGCCTGATCCGGCCTGATCCGAACGAAAGACCCGGACCCGCACGGCCGGGCGCGGGGCACCGCGCGCCCAGCCGGGGCGGGGGAGTCCTACGCCAGCCCTCGCCGGGCCACCGCCGGCGGCCGGTGACCCGCGATGGACGCCACCATGTCCAGCACCTGCCGGGTCTCGGCCACCTCGTGCACCCGGTACACCTGGGCCCCCAGCCACGCCGAGACAGCCGTCGTCGCCAGCGTGCCCACGAGCCGCTCCTTCACCGGCTTGTCCAGCGTCTCGCCCACGAAGTCCTTGTTGGACAGCGACACCAGCACCGGCCACCCGGTCGCGGTCATCTCGCCCAGGCGGCGCGTCGCCTCCAGACTGTGCCGCGTGTTCTTGCCGAAGTCGTGCCCCGGATCGATCATCACCGACTCCCGGGGCACGCCGAGCGCCACCGCCCGCTCGGCCAGCCCCACGGTCACCCGGAGGGTGTCGGCCATGACGTCGTCGTACGTCACCCGGTGCGGCCGTGTCCGGGGCTTCGCGCCTCCGGCGTGCGTGCACACCAGGCCGGTCCCGTAGCGCGCCGCGACCTCGGCGAGCCGCGGGTCGACCCCGCCCCACGCGTCGTTCAGCAGGTCGGCACCCGCCTCGCACACGGCCTCGCCGACGTCGGCCCGCCAGGTGTCGACGCTGATCACCACGTCCGGGAACCGCCGCCGCACCTCGGCCACGAAGCCGACCGTCCGCCGGGCCTCCTCCTCGGCCGTCACCTCGTCACCCGGCCCGGCCTTCACCCCGCCGATGTCGATGATCGCGGCACCTTCGGCGACCGCCTGCTCCACGCGCGCGAGGGCCGGCTCGTCACGGAACGTCGACCCCTGGTCGTAGAAGGAGTCCGGGGTCCGGTTGACGATCGCCATGATCACCGGCTCGTGCGCGTCGAACACGCGCCTGCCCAGCCTGAGCATCCCCTGTGACCTCTCCTCTTCGTACCGGTCTTCGGCCGCCCGCGTACCGGTCTTCGGCCGTCTGCGACCCTAGCTGTCAGCCTCGCATGGCACGATCGGACCCTGACACTTACGACAGACTCCGTGGGGACCCAGCGATGGTTATGTTCTTCTTCCTGGTCGTCGCGCTCGCCGTCGTGGTCGCCGCGGTGACCCTCGCGGTGGTGGGCGGCGGCGAGGGAACCGGACCGCTGCCCGAGGCGGCGCCCGAGCGGCTCCGGGACGCGCTGCCACCGGACCGCCCGGTGGACCGCGCGGACGTGGAGAGCCTCCGCTTCCCGCTGACCGCCCGGGGCTACCGCATGGCGGACGTGGACGACGCCCTCGGCCGTCTCGGCGCCGAACTCGCCGAGCGCGACGCGCGGATCGCCGACCTGGAGTCCGCGCTGGCCGGCGCACGGGCCGCCGCCCACGTCGACCTGGCCAAGCCCGAACCGGAGGAGGGGCCGTGACGGACGACACGATGACGGCGGGTGCCGCGATCGCCGGTCCGGACGGCGCCCTGCGCTGCCCGTGGGCCCTGTCCACGGCGGAGTACGTGGCCTACCACGACGAGGAGTGGGGCCGCCCGGTCCACGGCGACGACGCGCTCTTCGAACGCCTCGCCCTGGAGGCCTTCCAGTCCGGCCTGTCCTGGATCACCATCCTGCGCCGCCGCGCCGGCTTCCGCGCCGCGTTCGGGGACTTCAAGATCGCGGCGGTCGCGGACTTCACCGACGCCGACCGCGAGCGGCTGCTCGCCGACACGGGCATCATCCGCAACCGCGCCAAGATCGACGCGACGCTGGCCAACGCGCGCGAGCTCACCGGCTGGTCACCGGGCGAGCTGGACGCCCTCATCTGGTCGCACGCCCCCGACCCCGCCGCCCGCCCGGTGCCCAAGACCCTCTCCGACGTCCCGGCCGTCACTCCCGAGTCCACGGCCCTGTCGAAGGCCCTGAAGAAGCGCGGCCTGCGCTTCGTCGGACCGACGACGGCGTACGCCCTGATGCAGGCGTGCGGCCTGGTGGACGACCACCTCGCGGACTGCGTGGCACGCCGCTCCTGACCCGGCCGGGCAGGGGGCGGCGCACCGGCCCGCACCGCGGTCAGCGGCCCAGGTACGTCGGCTTCTCCTTGTTCACGAACGCCTGTACGGCGATCGCGTGGTCCTCGGACTGCCCCGCCCGGGTCTGGAGCTCCTCCTCCTTGCGGAGGGTCTCCTCCAGGGAGTGCGTCAACCCGTAGGCCACCGCCTCCTTCAACGCCGCGTACGCCACCGTCGGCCCCTCGGCCAGCGCCCGCGCCACCTTCTCGGCCTCGGCGCGCAACTCGGCGGCCGGCACGACCCGGTTGGCGATGCCCAGGTCGTGGGCCTCCTGGGCGGTGATGCGGCGCGGGAAGAGCAGCAGGTCGGCGGCGCGGGCCGGGCCCACGGCCCGCGGCAGGGTCCACGAGATGCCCGAGTCCCCGGTGAGCGCGACCCCCGCGAACGAGGTGTTGAAGGACGCGGTGTCCGCCACGATCCGGTAGTCCGCGGCGAGCGCGAAGCCGAAGCCCGCCCCGGCGGCGACCCCGTTCACCGCGGCGACCACCGGCTTTCGTGCCCCCGCCAGTGCCCGCACGATCGGGTTGTAGTGCTCCCGCACGGTGCTCATGGTCTGTCCGGATCCGGTCTCCCGGTCGGCGGCCAGCAGTCCGATGTGCTCCTTGAGGTCCTGGCCCACGCAGAACGCCCGGTCCCCGGCGGCGGTCAGCAGCACCGCCCGCACGGCGCCGTCGTCCGCCGCCTCCCGGGTCGCCTCCCGGAGGGCGACCTTGGCGGCGACGTCCAGCGCGTTCATCGCCTCGGGGCGGTTCAGCGTGATCGTCGCGAGTCCGTCGCTCACCTCGTAGAGCACGGTGTCGGCCATGGGGCATCCCCTCCGGTGTCGCCTCGACGTACCGCTCGGTACGTCCTGGTCGGACCTGGTCCGAGGACAGCATGGCGGAGATCACCGGCCGGGGCGTGGACCCGGCATGTGACCTGCGTCAAAGAATTCCGGCGCCGTCGCGGCCGGCGGACGGACACGTGGGGGCGCAGTATCGCAGCCACATCGCCGAATTGAGTGGTTTTGCTCGCGCGCGTTGCTCAAGCGATGCCAACCGATGTTGGTCATCGGGTCCCGGGATGCGGGATAATGGCTTGGAAGCAATGTGTTCGATGCCGGTGTCGCGTGTCCTGTGCCGTTGTGGGCAGGGGATCACGCGCGTGCCCTCTCGTGGGCCGTCGGCTTTGACGATGAGCTGGGTTTCAGGAAGGGGAACGAGCATGGCGGCCATGAAGCCGCGGACGGGTGATGGCCCGCTCGAGGTGACCAAGGAGGGGCGGGGCATCGTCATGCGCGTTCCGCTCGAAGGCGGCGGGCGGCTCGTCGTCGAGCTGACCCCTGACGAGGCCGACGCGCTCGGCGACGCCCTCAAGAAGGTCGTCGGCTGACGCGCAAGCGACCATACCCTTTGAGCTGCCCCGGCATCGTACGCGGTGTCGGGGTCGCCGTTTGTGCGGGGAAGTGCGACACGCGGACGACGGGGACGCTCAGCGCTTGACGGCGCACAGCAGTCCGTCTCCCACCGGCAGCAGCGACGGCGTCAGGTCGGGGCTCTCACGCACGGTGCGCAGCAGTTCCCGCAGCCGCACGACCTCCGTCGGCTGCGGTCCGGAGTCCACCGTCCGCCCGTGCGCGAAGACGCCTTCGAAGGCGACGAGGCCTCCCGGCCGCAGCAGGCGCAACGATTCAGCGAGGTAGTCGGGGAACTCCATCCGGTCGCCGTCGCAGAACACGAGGTCGTACCCCGCGTCCGCGAGCCGGGGCAGCACGTCCAGGGCGCGGCCGGGGATGAAGCGGGCGCGGTTGCCGGCGAAGCCCGCGGCCCGGAACGCCTGGCGGGCGAACTGCTGGTGCTCCGGCTCGGGGTCGACGGTGGTCAGTACCCCGTCGGGACGCATGCCGTGCAGCAGGTGGATCCCGGAGACCCCGGTGCCGGTGCCGATCTCCGCGACCGCCTTCGCGTCCACGGAGGCGGCCAGCAACCGCAGCGCGGCGCCCGCGCCGGGCGACACCGAGCGCAACCCCGCGTCCCGGGCCCGCTCGCGGGCCCAGTGCAGCGCGTCGTCCTCGGCGACATAGGCGTCGGCGAACGCCCAGCTCGTCTGCCGGTTGCCGGTAATGACCCTCTCCTGTCCCCATGGATGCCTGGGCGTGACTGTATCCGTTGGGGCCGGGAACCCGCAGATGGGACCGGTCGTTTGAACGGGTGAGGAAGAGACGTGGGACGCGACGGCGGTGCGGACGGGGGGTATGGGATGGATCGGGACACCGAGCAAGTGCTGACGCAGCCGCACCAGCCGGGCCAGCACGTGTCAAATTCTCGTAAAACTACTTATCCGGAGCTAACGGGCGAGGTGGCTATGGTAGGGGCTCCACTGGACACCACCAGAGCCGACAGGGGAGGTGCGGCTGCGCCTGTGGATCGGGGAGGAGTGCTGCGGCGCTTTCTCGGATCGGCGGGCAGGCCGAAATCCGTGACCGACACCGCTGCCGACGTGCGCCACGCCGCCGATTCCGCCCAGACCGCGACCTTCTCGACCGACGCGGACGGGCAGGCGTGGACTCCGCCCACCTGGGAGGAGATCGTCAGCACGCACAGCGGCCGCGTCTACCGCCTGGCCTACCGCCTCACCGGCAACCAGCACGACGCCGAGGACCTCACCCAGGAGGTCTTCGTCCGCGTCTTCCGCTCCCTGTCGACCTACACGCCGGGCACCTTCGAGGGCTGGCTGCACCGCATCACCACGAACCTCTTCCTGGACATGGTCCGCCGCAAGCAGCGCATCCGCTTCGACGCGCTGGGCGACGACGCGGCCGAGCGGCTGGCCAGCAAGGAACCCACCCCGCAGCAGCTCTTCAACGACGCGCACTTCGACGCGGACGTCCAGCAGGCCCTGGACACCCTCGCGCCCGAGTTCCGCGCCGCGGTCGTCCTGTGCGACATCGAAGGACTGTCGTACGAGGAGATCGCCGCCACCCTGGGCGTCAAGCTCGGCACGGTGCGCTCCCGCATCCACCGCGGCCGTTCGCAGCTGCGCAAGGCCCTCGCGCACCGCTCGCCGCAGGCCCGGGCCGAGCGTCGCGGCTTCGTGGCCCCGGTCCCCGTGCTGGGAGGAGGGGGCGCTCCCGCGTGAGTGGATCACGACCGAACCCCGCGGGGCGCCTCGCGGAACAGCACCTGGGAGACCGGCTCGCCGCCCTCGTGGACGGCGAGCTCGGTCACGACACGCGTGAGCGTGTCCTGGCACATGTGGCTACCTGTCCGAAGTGCAAGACGGAGGTGGACGCGCAGCGCCGTCTGAAGAACGTCTTCGCGCAAGTGGCCCCGCCCCCGCCCTCCGAGAGCTTCCTGGCCCGCCTCCAGGGCCTTCCCGGGGGTGGTACGGGCGGTGGCGGCGACGGCGGCTCTCCGCTGGGCGGGGGAGGGCTGCCCGGAGGCCTGTCCGCAGGCTCCGGGGTGTTCGGGGTGCCGCGCGGCGAGCAGTTCGAGTTCGGGTACGTGCCGGCCGGGCCGCATCCCGCCGCCCCCGCGCAGGAGCGCGGCTTCCGGGTTCACCCCGTGGGCCGTCCGGACAGTGAGCGGTCCGCCTCGCGCGGGCTGCGCTTCGCGTTCGTCGCCGCCGGGGCGGTGTCGCTGGCCGCCGTCGCCCTGGGCGGGGTGACCACCGGCTCGGCGGGTGACACCGTCGCGGACGCGCGCGGCGGCTCCGGCAACGGCAGCAACGTGACTCCGGCGGGTACGGACGTGGCGCCGGCCTCCGACACCGCGCGGCGCCGCCAGTCGGCCGCGCCGCAGCAGTCGGCACAGGGGCAGCGGTCGTCGGGCCCGGCGCAGTCGGCCTCGACGACACCGGCCGCACCGCTGCTGCCGGGGGCGGTGCCGCCCGGCGGGCAGCCGCCGGACGCGATGCATCCGCTGACCACACCGGTGGTCGCGGGTGCGGCCGTCATGTCCCCGCTGATACGCCCGCTCACCGCGACCCCGCCGATCTCCCTGACCTCGTGGTCCGCCGACCCCGGGGCCACGACCCCGGGCCTGCTCACCTCGCCTTCCCCCACCGCCTCCTTCCGCACCGCGCGCTGACCGGGCCCTGCGCCGCGGCCCGGGAACCTGGTTGAATCCACAGTGGTCGCGCCCATGACACCGGTCGGGGCGCGGAGTGGACGCCGTGCCGCGACCCGCTGTGGGGAGAACATGAACGAGGGCAAGCCCACCAAGTCCGCCCGCCCGAGATGGTGGAGCCGATCGGTCCCTGTGGACGAGCGGCCGGAGGGCACACCAGGAGCCGACCCGGCCGAGGGTGCGGCAAGCGGTGGGTCCGTGGGCGCCGAGCCGCAGGCCGCGGTGCCCGCACGAGCGGACGCAGACGGCGACTACGAACTCGACCGCCCCCGCCAGGCCTCCGGCGCCGCCCCCGACACGGGCGACTTCGAACTGGCCCAGCCGCTCAGGGCGCCCGCCGAGCCGGAGGACACCACCGATCCCGCGGCCGGGGATTCCGATGCCGGGGTCGGCGACGACCGGCCCGTTGACGCCACCGTCGGGCGTCCCAGGCCGTTGCACGACCCCGATCCCTACAGCACCCCTCCGTACGGTGAGCCGGGCCCCTGGGCACCCGCACCGCCGGTGCAGCACCCGGCGGTGACGCCCGCGCACGGCACGCCCACGTTCCCCTCGGGCAGCCCGGCCCCCGCCACCGCCCCTGCCGGCGCTCCCCAGGGCACGCCCGCCGCCGACGACCAGCCGCCCTACGGTGCGGCACCCCCGGCGGCCCCGCCGGGAGCCCCGGCTTCTTCACAGCCCGCGCCCTCCGGCCCGCCCTCGCCTCCGCAGGCCCGGGCCGCCGCACCGCAGGGGGCGCCTCCCGCGGACGCCAGGCCGGCGGGCGTGCCGCACGGGGTGCCTTCCGCGGACGTCAGGCCTGCGGGCGTGCCGCAGGGGGCGCCCGGCGCGGGCGATCCGGCGTACGGCTCGCCCGCCCCCGCCCTCGCCCCCGGTGCCGGGGCTGCCTCCGCCGACCCCTGGGGGCGCTACGACCCCTGGGGCGCCGGCCGGGCCGCCGCGCCGTTGCAGCAGACCGGGGCCGGCGTGCTCAGCGTCGAGCAGCGGCACCGGCGGGTCACCCGGGCCCTGGTCGGCGGGGCCGTGGTGCTGGCGCTGGTGTCCGGAGCCCTCGGCGGGCTCGCCGGGGCGTACATCGAACGCGACGGCGGCCTGGGTGCCGTGGAGTTGCCGCAGGCCGGGAAGGAGCCCGCCGGGCGCGCCCCGGACAGCGTCGCCGGAATCGCCGCACGGGCCCTGCCCAGCGTGGTCACCCTGCACGTCAGCGGCTCCGGCGAGCAGGGCACCGGCACCGGGTTCGTGCTCGACGACCGCGGCCACGTCCTCACCAACAACCACGTCGTCGAGAACGCCGCCTCCGGCGGCGAGATATCGGTGACCTTCAGCGGTGGCCAGACCGCCAAGGCCAGGATCGTCGGCCGGGACACCGGCTACGACCTCGCCGTCGTCCAGGTCCGCGGCGTGCGCGGCCTGACCCCCATCCCCCTCGGCAACTCCGACAACGTGCAGGTGGGCGACCCGGTCGTCGCCATCGGCGCGCCCTTCGACCTCGCCAACACCGTCACTTCCGGCATCATCAGCGCCAAGGAGCGCCCCATCACGGCCGGCGGCGAGAAGGGTGACGGCAGCGACGTGTCCTACGTCGACGCCCTCCAGACCGACGCCCCGATCAACCCCGGCAACTCGGGCGGCCCCCTCCTGGACGCCCGCGGCCGGGTCGTCGGCATCAACTCCGCCATCCGCTCCGCGGACACCGGCTCCGACCCGCAGACCGGCCAGGCCGGTTCCATCGGCCTGGGCTTCGCCATCCCCGTCAACCAGGCCAGGCGCGTCGCCGAGGAGCTGATCAACCACGGCAAGGCCAGCCACCCGGTGATCGGGGTGACCCTGGACATGAACTACGCCGGTGACGGAGCCAGGGTCGGCGCGAAAGGCGCGGACGGCGGTCCACCGGTCACTCCCGGAGGTCCCGGGGCCAAGGCCGGCATCACGGCCGGAGACGTCATCACCGCGGTGGACGGCCAGCGCGTCCACTCGGGCGAGGAACTGATCGTCAAGACCCGCGCCCACCGCCCCGGCGACCGTCTGGAGTTGACCGTCGAACGCGACGGAAGGGCACGGAAGGTCTCCCTGGTGCTCGGGTCCTCGAACAGCAACTGACACAAACCATGCGGAACGAGCCGGAAAATCCGTCGTGTACATGCAGTCCGACACCTCGGGGCGGTATCGGACAGGCACGTGAGCCGGGTACCGTGGATCCGGCCCGGACCACGGACAGCCCCACACAGACCGGACCACCCGAGGGCCGAGGACCGAGGACATCGCAAGGAGCTTCAGGTGTTCAATGACATAGGACCGCTCGAGCTGCTGACGATCATCATCGTGGCCGTGCTCGTCTTCGGTCCCGAAAAGCTCCCGAAGGTCATCCAGGACGTGACGCGCACGATCCGGAAGATCCGTGAGTTCTCGGAGAGCGCCAAGCAGGACATCCGCGACGAACTCGGCCCGGAATTCAAGGACTTCGAGTTCGAGGACCTCAACCCCAAGACGTTCATCCGCAAGCAGCTGGACAGCGACGAGCTGGGGCTGAAGGAGATCCGCAACGGCTTCGACCTGAGGAAGGAGATGGCCGAGGTCACGGACGCGGTGAACGGCAACGAGTACGACTCCTCGGCGTCCTCCGCATCCTCCTCCACGGGTTCCTCGGGTTCCTCGGGTTCCTCGGGTTCCACGGGCTCCTCGGGTTCCACGGGCTCCTCGGGCTCGGCCGGCGGCCGGATCGACATGACCAAGAAGCCCGAGAGCCCTGGTCAGGACGAGCGTCCGCCGTTCGACATGGACGCCACCTGAGACGCGTCCCGTGTGACGCGTCTCACGCCGCGTGCAGGGCTGTGCGCGGCACGAAACGGCTGGACCCGCGACCCACGCGCCGGGCGGTTTCCCGGCTGCCCGAAGCGGGATGGATATGCTGCCGAGTTGTTGTGCGGACCGGACGAGTACGCCCGAAGGGGGGCGGGCCGCCCCGGTTCGACGAGAGCGAGGAGGCCTCCGGCACATGGAGACGACACGTCGGGCAGGCGCGCAGGCGCCGCCCGCGGAGGGCGGACCACAGTTCCCCTTCGCCCGGCGCACGGTCGACGGCTACCTGCTGGCACCCTTTCCCTGGTACGGCCTCGACGAGGCCTTCACGGGGCCGCGCTGGCTGATGCAGGTCGGCACCTCGGCCGACGGTTCGGTGGAACACGGTGCGACGGGGCACGGCGACGAGCCGTCGGTGCGCAACGAGTTCGTGTCCGGAGCGCCGGACGAGCCCAAGGAGAGGTTCGCGGTCGTCGTCACCGTCGCCGCCCAGCCCGTACGGCGCCTCGCCGACGGCACGGGCCAGCTGGAGGCCACCTCGGTCTCCTCGGCGGCCTGGCTGGCCGCGGTGGGCCTGCTGTCCTTCACCTGGCCCGGACAGGTGGACCACACCCTGCGGGACGACTGGCTGGAGCAGCAGACGGAGGCCGCCTGGGAGCTGGCCGACGACCTGTCAGGACCGGAGTGGTCCATGCTCTCCCTGCCCGTGGACGGCATCCCGACGCCCTTCTACTACCGGGAGTCGGAGTTCGGCTGGGTGCTCGCCGGCTCGACCTCCCAGGGGGTCCACGTCGGGGCGTACGGCAGGGGCATGAGCGCGTACGGGCTCGGCTTCGCCATGATCAAGGACATCAACGCGTACGCCTGACGCCACGCGGCACACGCGGCAGGCAGGGGCGCCGTCCACGCGGGACGGCGCCCCTGCCACCGTACGGGCGCGACAGGCGTCGCACGGGCCGCGACGGCCCTCGTAAGGCCCTGATCCGGCCTGATCCGACCGAGTGGCCCTGGGCCGACAGGCCCTAGAACTTGTTCTTCGGGGTGATCCCCAGCGACAGCCCCGCAAGGCCCCGCTGCCGGCCCGCGAGCTTGTCGGCGATCGACCGCAGGGCCGAGCCAGCGGGGGAGTCCGGGTCGGTCAGCACGACGGGCTTGCCCTCGTCGCCGCCCTCGCGCAGCCGGACGTCGATCGGGATGGAACCGAGCACCGGGACCGTGGCACCGGTGGTGCGGGTCAGGCCCTCGGCGACCATGCGGCCGCCGCCCGTGCCGAAGACGTCGACCATCTCGTCGCAGTGCGGGCAGGGCAGGCCGGACATGTTCTCGACCACGCCGACGATCTTCTGGTGGGTCTGGACGGCGATGGAGCCCGCCCGCTCGGCCACCTCGGCCGCCGCCTGCTGAGGCGTCGTCACCACCAGGATCTCGGCGTTCGGCACCAACTGGGCCACGGAGATCGCGATGTCGCCGGTGCCGGGCGGCAGGTCCAGCAGGAGGACGTCCAGGTCGCCCCAGTACACGTCCGCCAGGAACTGCTGGAGCGCGCGGTGCAGCATTGGGCCGCGCCAGACGACCGGCGCGTTGCCCGGGGTGAACATGCCGATGGAGATGACCTTCACGCCGTTCGCCGACGGCGGCATGATCATGTTCTCGACCTGGGTCGGGCGGCCGTCCGCGCCCAGCATCCGCGGCACGCTGTGGCCGTAGATGTCGGCGTCGACCACGCCCACCTTCAGACCGTCGGCCGCCATCGCCGCCGCCAGGTTCACCGTCACCGAGGACTTGCCGACGCCGCCCTTGCCGGAGGCGACCGCGTACACGCGGGTGAGGCTGCCGGGCTTGGCGAACGGGACCTCGCGCTCGGCCTGGCCGCCGCGCAGCGCGGTCGCCAGCTCGCGGCGCTGCTCGTCGCTCATCACGTCGAGCGTGACGTCGACCCGGGTGACGCCCTCGACGCGGGAGACGGCGTCGGTCACCCGCTGGGTGATCGTCTCGCGCATCGGGCAGCCGGAGACCGTCAGATAGACGGTGACCGCGACCGCTCCGTCCGCGCCGACCTCCACCGATTTGACCATGCCGAGCTCCGTGATGGGCCGGTGGATCTCGGGATCGTCAACCGTCGCCAGAGCTGCGCGCACCGCGTCTTCCGTAGCCATAAGGACGATGGTACGGCGCCCCCTGTCGGCCCAGGGACCCCGTCACCGGTCGTCCATGTCACGTGTGCTCGGGTGATCCGCCGGGAATACCCCGCGCCGGCCGTGCCCGTCGGCACTCAGCGCCTCCAGCTCCTTGACCAGGTCCTGGAGCTCCGAGCGCATCCAGTCGCGGGTCGCCACCTCGCCCAGGCCCATGCGCAGCGCGGCGATCTCGCGGGTCAGGTACTCGGTGTCGGCGATCGACCGCTCGTCCTGCTTGCGGTCCTGTTCGAGGTTGACCCGGTCCCGGTCGTCCTGCCGGTTCTGCGCCAGCAGGATCAGCGGGGCGGCGTAGGAGGCCTGGAGGGACAGGGCCAGGGTCAGGAAGATGAACGGGTACTCGTCGAACCGCAGATGCCGGGGCGCGGCCACGTTCCACAGCACCCACACGACGATCACCACCGTCATCCAGACGATGAACCGCCCGGTGCCCAGGAACCGCGCGATGCGCTCGGACAGCCGCCCGAAGGCGTCCGGGTCCCACTCCGGAAGCAGCCGGCGCCGGGGCGGGCGCGGCTGGTCCAGGCGGCCGGCCCGCGGCCGCCCGGCGGCGGTGGCCCCCACCGGCCGCTCGCGGGTGCCCTCTCGCTCAGCCGCCATGCGCCGCCGCCCCCTCGTCCAGGTCGTACTCCGTCTCCCGCCAGTCGTCCGGCAGCATGTGGTCCAGGACGTCGTCCACGGTGACCGCGCCGAGCAGCGATCCCGACTCGTCGACGACGGGCGCGGCCACCATGTCGTAGGTCGCGAAGAACCCGGCGACGACCGGCAGCGTGGCGTCGGGGGCGAGGGGTTGCAGGTCGTCGTCGAGGATCGAGCCGACGAGGGTGTAGGGCGGGTCGCGCAGCAGCCGCTGGAAGTGCACCGCGCCCAGGTACTTCCCGGTCGGGGTCTCGTCGGGCGGGCGGCAGACGTAGACCTGGGCGGCCAGCGCGGGGGAGAGGTCGGGGTTGCGGACCCGGGCCAGGGCGTCGGCGACGGTCGCGTCCGGGCGCAGCACGACCGGTTCGGTCGTCATCAGGCCGCCCGCGGTGTGCTCCTCGTACGACATCAGCCGGCGCATGTCGGCCGCGTCGGCGGGCTGCATCAGCCCCAGCAGCCGCTCCCGCTCCGCCGTGGGCAGCTCGGCGAGCAGGTCGGCGGCGTCGTCCGGGTCCATCGCCTCCAGCACGTCGGCCGCGCGCTCGTCCTTCAGCTTGCCGAGGATCTCGATCTGGTCGTCCTCCGGGAGCTCTTCGAGGACGTCGGCGAGCCGGTCGTCGTCCAGCGCGGCGGCGACCTCGGCGCGCCGCTTGGCGGACAGGTGGTGCAGCACGTTGGCCAGGTCGGCGGGGCGCAGCTGCTCGAAGGTGGCGAGCAGGCTCTCCGCGCCCTGCCCCTGCTCCTCCAGCGAGAAGCCGGTGACCGCGGACCACTCCACGGTCAGAGCCTCTCCCCGGTTGCGCCGGAACGTGCCGCCCTTTCCGCCCTTGCGGACGAAGACGCGGTCGACCTCCCAGTCCCGGCGCGCGGGCAGCTGCCGCACCGACATGTCCAGGACCGTGACCTCCTCGCCGGTCTCCGCGAGGGTCACCCGCCGGTCGAGCAGCTCGCCGAAGACGAGACGTTCGGTGGGCCGCTGCTCGAAGCGCCGGACGTTGAGCACGCCGGTGGTGATGACCTGGCCCGACTCGATGCTGGTCACCCGGGTCATGGGCAGGAAGATGCGGCGCCGGGTGGCGAGTTCGACGACCAGCCCGAGCAGGCGGGGCGGCCGCCGCCCGACGCGCAGCATGACGACCAGATCGCGCACGCGGCCCACCTGGTCGCCCGCCGGGTCGAAGACGGCGACCTGGGAGAGGTGCGAGACGAAGATCCGGGGGGCGCCCGCTGCCATGGCTGCGCCTCCTTTGCGCGGCTGTGTGGTGCGTGGTGCTGTGCGCGGCTGTGTGGTGCGTGGTGCGTGTCGTCTGTGCCGGGTCTCTTTTCCCAAATGCCCGCTCAGGTGCGCTTCAGGCTAGCCCGTCCACCTCGGATACGCCCTGGTGAGGATCCGGAAGAGCCGGGTCCGCCGGGCGTGCGCGGCACCGGTACGCTGCCGTACGCCGCTTGAGGACACCCGTCAGAAAGGCGCTCCCCCAGTGACCGTGATTCCCCAGGGCCGTACCCGCCGGGCCGCGCTGACGAGCGCGCTGTGTGCTCTGGTCGTCGCGGGCGCGGGCCTGACGGGGTGTTCCGAAGAGGATCCGGACGCGGGGACCAACGGGGTCGGCAAACTGCCGGCCGACACGATCCAGGCGAAGGCGAAGGCGGCGGCCGCCTCCGCGGACACCGTGCACCTGTCCGGGAACGTGGTCAGCAACGGCCGTACGTACCGGCTCGACATGCGCCTGAAGGACGAGGGCGGCTCCGGCTCGGTCACCTCGCAGGGGGTGGCCTTCGGGCTGCTGCGGGTCGGGGAGCAGCTGTACCTGAAGGCGAACGCCGAGTTCTGGGGTCAGGTCGACGGCAGCGGCAAGGCCACCGGGGCCGCCGACAAGCTGGACGGCAAGTACGTGAAGGTGCCGCAGGGCGACCCCGCCTACCAGCGGTTCAGCGGCTTCACGCACAAGGACGTCCTCCTGGACGGCCTGCTGACGCTGCACGGCACGCTGGCCACCGACGGGCACCACGAGCAGGCGGGCGTCCGCACGATACGCATCAACGGCGGCGAGGGCACCGGCGGCACCCTGGACGTCTCCCTGGAGGGCACCCCCTACCCGCTGCGCCTGGTGCGCGCGGGCGACGCGGGCACGCTGACCTTCTCGGACTGGGGCAAGAACTTCTCCCTGGCCCAGCCGGAGAAGAGCGAGACGGTCGACTACGGCAAGCAGCTGCCGACGTCCTGACCCGGGACCGCCGACGTCCTGACCCGGGACGGGGGCGGCGCTACTTCCGCCGCCGCCGCTTCACCAGCAGCCGCGGCAGCCCCTCCGGGGCCGGCCGGCGGGTCGTCGCCGGTGTCGGCAGCGGCGCCTCGGCCAGCGAGCCCTCCGGCGGCGGCGCGGTCGCCCCTGTGGGCTCCAGGCGCAGCACCCGGCACTCGCGGGCCCAGCGCGCCGTCATGGCCTCGCCGTCGGGCGCGTTGAGCCGCTTCCCCTTCAGCTCGGCCACCACCTCCTGCCACCGCGGGGTGTCCGGCGCGACCTCCACCACGTGCGCGGCCCAGGCGACCAGACGGCCGCCCTTGTCCTTGCTGCGCACCGTCACCTCGGCGGCGGCCCCGTCGGCCAGTCCGGGCAGCGGCTGCTCGCCGGGCCCGTCACCCACCACGCACGCGGCGCCCTCGTGCCAGACGTGCCACAGGGCACGGGCCGGGACACCGGGGCCCCTGACCCAGATGAGGCCGGACTTCTTCGTGGCCTCCTCGACGAGGGCCTGGTCGAGCAGCTCGCTGTTCATGGCAGAAGGGTAACGAGCCCGCTCACAGCCAGCCGTTGCGCTTGAGGGTGCGGTGGATGCCCAGGCAGATCGCGGCCGTGATGGCCACGGTCAGCGGGTAGCCGTACTTCAGGTGCAGCTCGGGCATGTACTTGAAGTTCATGCCGTACACCCCGCAGACCATCGTCGGAACGGCGATGATCGCGGCCCAGGCGGTGATCTTCCGCATGTCCTCGTTCTGGGCGACGGACGCCTGCGCCAGATTGGCCTGGAGGATGGAGTTGAGCAGCTCGTCGAAGCCGACGACCTGCTCCTGCACGCGGGCCACGTGGTCGGCCACGTCCCGGAAGTACTTCTGGATGTCCGGGTCGATCAGCCGCATCGGGCGCTCGCTCAGCAGCTGCATGGGCCGCAGCAGCGGCGACACGGCCCGCTTGAACGCCAGCACCTCGCGCTTGAGTTGGTAGATCCGGCCGGCGTCGGTGCCGCGCGGGGTGCCGCCACGGCCCGGCGAGAAGACCTCCGTCTCGACCTCGTCGACGTCCTCCTGCAACGCGTCCGCGACCGCGATGTACCCGTCGACGACGTGGTCGGCGATGGCGTGCAGCACCGCGGAGGGGCCCTTGGCCAGCAGCTCGGGGTCGTCCTGGAGGCGGTGCCGCAACGCGCGCAGCGAGCCCTGGCCGCCGTGCCGGACGGTGATGAAGAAGTCCCGGCCGGTGAAGCACATCACCTCGCCGGTCTCCACGATCTCGCTGTTGGCGGTGAGCTCGTCGTGGTCCACGTAGTGGATGGTCTTGAAGACCGTGAAGAGCGTGTCGTCGTAGCGCTCCAGCTTGGGCCGCTGGTGGGCCGTGACCGCGTCCTCCACGGCCAGCGGGTGCAGCCCGAACTCCGCGGCGATACCGGCGAACTCGGCCTCGTTCGGCTCGTGCAGCCCGATCCACGCGAAGCCGCCGTCGCGCCGCACCTGGCGCATCGCCTCCTGCGGGGTGAGCGGCCGGTCGGTCGGGACACGGGCGCCGTCGCGGTAGACGGCGCAGTCCACGATGGCCGACGGCGTCGCCGAGTCGTCTGCGGCGCCGCACGCGCCGTCGTCCTTGCGCGGGGCCGTGCGGGAGGGGCGGACCACGGAACGCAGGTCGCGGATCATCGACATGGCGGGGCTCCTTCGCAGCAAGCGACGAGCGGCTGCCGACGGCGGTTGGAACTGCCCGGAATGAGGACGTGGTGGCCTCAGGAATGTTTGGCACGTCCACAAAGCGGGGAGCACCGCACCGTCGCGGTGGCGAGCTTCGTCACTGGCAGATCAGACAGATCAGACAGATCGAAACGAAACGAAGTGCTCTTCCGTATGAGGTGCGCGAGGGCACGAACGCGAGAGGCGGCGGCCGACCGGAGTCAGAACGACGACATCAGCGGCGGGAAGAGCGGGTGCTACTGCACGGTCGACTTCGATCCATGACAGCCTCACCTCCTCCGGCCGGTCCCTCGTAAGGGAGTCCCATCGGCGTCGGGGCCGGATCGCGACCTCCCCAGGGCTGAGAACCTGGGGGGCGTCAAGCTGCGCGCTGCCCCGGACGACCGGCCAAGAGTATCAGCAGCCCGGCGTGTCAAGGCGCCGCTTTGCCTGTCGCTGACGAGTTCTATGCTCGCCGCATGGCTGACGTTCTTCCTCTGGTCGAGGCCCGGTTGCGTTCCGCGCTGGGCGAACCGGACGCCCGCGCCGCGGTCACCTTCCTCGGCACGGACCGGATCGAGGTGCTGCGCTTCCACGAGGGGGACGTCGTCCGGTACGCCACCCTCGGGATGTCCGCCCGGCCCATGACCGACCCCACCGCGCTGCTGGCCGACCCGGTCGAGGGGCCGCGCGCGGAGCTGGTCCTCTCCGTACGCGCCGGCCTCGCCGACACCGACAAGGTGCTCCGCCCGCTCGCGGTGCTGGGTGCGTCCCCGCAGGTCGAGGGTGTGGTCGTGGCGCCGGGCGCCTCGCTCGACGTGGGTGAGCCCCTGTGGCCCGGCGCGCCCTTCACCTCGGTCCTGGTGGCCGAGCCGGGCGGCCTGGTGGAGGACCTGGAGCTGGACGGGCCGCTGGACCCCGTACGGTTCCTGCCCTTGCTGCCGATGACCCCGAACGAGGCCGCCTGGAAGCGGGTGCACGGTGCGCAGGCCCTGCGGGAGCGCTGGCTGAACCGCGGGACGGACCTGCGGGACCCCGCCCGCGGTTCCGTCCCGCTGGAGTGAGCAAGCTCACCAACAGGCCGCCGGCCGGTGTCAGTTGGCGAAGACCGTGACGCTGTCCTCGGTGGCGTGCCGCGGCTGGAGTTCCTCTGCCATGGGGGTCCCCCCTGCTTGAGCGGAGTCGAGAGCTTGGGGGAGGGTGAGGGCCCTGCGCCGTACGGCGACCACCAGGGCGCCCAGCACCGCGGTGGCCCCCGCGACCACGAACGGGACGTGCGGGTCGGTCCACTCCGCGATCTTCGGCGCGAGGAAGGGCGCGGCGGCGGCGGCGAACCAGCGCACGAAGTTGTAGCCCGCGCTCGCCACCGGGCGGGGGGCGTCCGACACGCCGAGGGCCAGCTCGGTGTAGACGGTGTTGTTCACGCCGATGAAGGCGCCGGACAGGATGGTGCAGACGACCGCGGTGGTGTGGTCGCCGAAGCCGAGCACGACCACGTCGGCGGCCAGCAGCACCAGCGAGCCGCCGAGCACCTTCAGCGAACCGAACCGCTCCTGCATGCGCGGCGCCACCACCACCGAGAACAGCGCGAGCAGCACACCCCAGGCGAAGAACACCGCACCCGACTTGTACGGGGTCATGTTCAGCACGAACGGCGTGAAGGCCAGCACGGTGAAGAACGTGTAGTTGTAGAAGAACGCCGAGACCGCCGCCGAGGCGAGGCCGCCGTGGCCGAGCGCCTTGACCGGATCCAGCAGGGAGGTCCTGCGGGCGGGCCTGGGCTGCTCCTTCAGGAACGTCGTGATGCACAGGAAGCCGACGGCCATCAGGAACGCGGTGCCGAAGAACGGGTAGCGCCAGCTGGCGTTGCCGAGCAGCGCGCCGAGCAGCGGGCCGCAGGCCATGCCGAGGCCGAGCGCCGACTCGTAGAGCAGGATCGCCGCCGCGCTTCCCGCCCGTCGCCCACCACCACCCTTGTCCGACGCGCTGCGCGCGGCCCCTATGGGATTCGCCGCGCCGACGATGACCGCGAGGGCGGTGGAGACGAAGAGCGCGTTGCCGAGGCCCCAGCCGGCCCGGAAGCCGACGAGCTGGGCGACGGAGCCCGAGGTGCCGGCGAGACCGGCGAAGACCACCACGAAGGCGAGGCCGAGCAGCAGGGTCTTGCGGCCGCCGATGCGGCTGGAGACGAAGCCGGTCACCAGCATCGCGACGGCGGTGATCAGGAAGTACGAGGTGAAGAGCAGGGAGACCTGGCTCGTGGTGGCGTTCAGGCCCTTGGCGATGGAGGGCAGGATCGGGTCGACGAGCCCGATGCCCATGAAGGCGACGACGGACGCGCCGGCCGTCGCCCAGACCGCCCGGGGCTGTCGAAGGATGCTTCCCGCACCCGCGTCGAACGGGTCGCCCGCCGCGTGACCTCCTGTGCTGCTGCGCATACCGCTCCTTCCCATCGTTGCTGTTTACACATAATAAGTTAGCTACCCTAATTGATGCAACATGCACCTAGTTGGTCCCGGCCGGGCCCCCGGTCCGGACGGGTGATCGTCCTTGACGCGGCGCTGCCGTGGTAGGACCGTGGGGCCCTATGAGGGGCGAACCCAGTTGCCCGAAGTGCGGTGGCCGGGTCAGGGCTCCCGGACTCTTCAGCGACTCCTGGCAGTGCGGCGTGCACGGGACCGTGTATCCGGTGCAGCCCGTGGTCCCGCCGAGCGTCGAGGCCCTCGGTGTCGTGGTGCAGCGCACCCAGGTGCCGGTGTGGATGCCGTGGCCCCTGCCGGTCGGCTGGCTGTTCACCGGCGTGGTCCATGCCGGTGACGACCGCAGCGGCGGCCGTGCCACGGCCGTGGCCTGTTCCGGACCCGGGCCGCTCGGCGGTATGGGCGAACTCATCCTGGTCGCCGAGGAACTCGGCGTCGGCCTGGGCGCGCGCTACGCCGGCATCGAAGGGCCGGACCCCGGCACCTACCTGGACGTGGAGAAGCCGCCCGACGCCAAGGTCCTGGCCGGCGGCCGCCCCACCCCGCTGTGGCATGTCTCCGGCGCCCCGGACGACCGTGCCGTCTTCGCGGGCGAAGCGCTCGGGCTGTGGCTGTGGGCGGTGGTGTGGCCCGAGCAGTCCGGGCTGCTGATGTACGACGAACTGGTGCTGGCCGACCTGCGGGACGCGGGCGCCGAACTCGACCTGGTGCCGTGCGGGGCGCTCTCGCCGCGACTGCTCCACCCGTAGGGGGCGCACGGCTCTCGCGGGTGTGACACGGCACCCTCGCGCGCCCGTTATCCTGAGGTGTCCCCTTCCGTCCCGTCAGAGCCTGGAGTCCGTGTCGTGCGCGTCGATCTGCACACCCACTCCAGCGCGTCCGACGGCACGGACACCCCGGCCGAGCTGGTGCGCAACGCCGCCGCGGCAGGCCTGGACGTCGTCGCGCTGACCGACCACGACACCACCCGCGGACACGCCGAGGCGATCGCCGCGCTGCCCGAGGGGCTCACCCTCGTCACCGGCGCCGAGCTGTCCTGCCGTGTCGACGGCATCAGCATGCACATGCTGGCCTACCTCTTCGACCCCGCGGAGCCCGCCCTGCTCGCCGAGCGGGAACTGGTCCGCGACGGCCGGGTGCCCCGGGCCAAGGCCATGATCGCCAAGCTGGACGCGCTGGGCGTGCCGGTCACCTGGGAGCAGGTCGCGCGGATCGCGGGCGACGGCTCGGTCGGGCGGCCGCACGTCGCCTCGGCGCTGGTCGAGCTCGGTGTCGTGCCCACCGTGAGCGACGCCTTCACCGAGGACTGGCTGGCCGACGGCGGCCGCGCCTGGGTCGAGAAGCACGAGACGGACCCCTTCGAGGCGATCCGGCTGGTCAAGGGCGCGGGCGGAGTGTGCGTCTTCGCCCACCCGGCGGCGGCCAAGCGGGGGCGCACCGTGCCGGAGTCCCGCATCGCCGAGATGGCCGCGGCCGGCCTGGACGGCATCGAGGTCGACCACATGGACCACGACGCCGACGCCCGCGCGCGGCTGCGCGGGCTGGCCGGCGAACTGGGGCTGCTCACGACCGGCTCCAGCGACTACCACGGCAGCCGCAAGACCGTCTCGCTCGGTGAGTTCACGACGCATCCCGACGTGTACGGGGAGATCACGCGGCGGGCCACCGGGGCGTTCCCGGTGCCGGGGGCCGGCGGGGTCTGAGGTCCGCCTCCCCCCTCCCACGTCACCTCACTTCGTCACCCTTCGTTCTTCCGCTCTTCCGTTCTTCCGCTCTTCCGCAAGGCCTCTCACCGATGTTCGACGCTGCCGTTTTCGGCTCCCTGTTCCTCACCCTTTTTGTCATCATGGATCCCCCTGGGATCACGCCCATCTTCCTCGCGCTGACCGCCGGACGACCCGCCAAGATGCAGAAGCGGATGGCCTTCCAGGCCGTCTGCGTGGCCGGCGGGGTCATCGCCGTGTTCGGTGTGCTCGGCAACCAGATCCTGGGCTACCTGCACGTGTCCATCCCGGCGCTGATGATCGCCGGTGGGCTGCTCCTGCTGCTGATCGCGCTCGACCTGCTCACCGGCAAGACGGACGAACCCAAGCAGACCAAGGACGTCAACGTCGCGCTGGTCCCGCTCGGTATGCCGCTCCTGGCCGGTCCCGGCGCGATCGTCTCCGTCATCCTCGCCGTGGAGAAGGCCGGCAGTGTGGCGAGCCAGGTCTCGGTGTGGTCGGCCATACTCGCGATCCACGTGGTGCTGTGGCTGGTCATGCGGTACTCGCTGCTGGTCATCCGGGTCATCAAGGACGGCGGCGTGGTCCTGGTGACACGGCTGGCGGGCATGATGCTCTCCGCGATCGCCGTGCAGCAGATCATCAACGGCGTCCTGCAGGTGATCCACGGCGCCTGAGCGCGTACGCGGTCCGGGGTGCCCGGTCGCCGTACGTGCGCGAAGCCCCCGTGCGGCGACCGTACGGGGGCTTCGAAGCTTCTGCGGTGGTCCGCGTCTGTTATGAGGCCGTGGTCTCGGCCGGTCGGATCCACAGCCGCTGTCCGACAGCGGCGGCCTGCTGAACGATCCGGTTGACGGAGGCTGCGTCCACGACGGTGCAGTCCACGGGCGTACCGTCGACCTCGTCGAGTCGCATGATTTCGAAGCGCATTGCCTCTCCCTTCGTCTGGTCATCCTCCTGAGGAGAACTACTTGGCTTCACTCGGTCACAACGATCTGCACGATGCAAACATTCCCTACGCTAAAGAAATTTTTCGATTGTCTAACCAGTGACCGGTAAGGCAGCTTCAATTGACCGACCGGGACCGGTTGTGTTCGCAGCGTGACCGCCGGGACAATGGAGGGCGATGAACGATGACCTCGCGGCGCTGTCCGCTCGCATCGACCGCACGAACGAGTTGCTGGTACGCATGCTCGCCGAGGTGGCGAAGACGCCCTCGACCCATGCGATCTTCGTCGACGCCGGGTACCTCTACGCGGCGGCGGGGCGCCTGGTGGCCGGGACGGAGGACCGCCGCGCCTTCGACCTGGACGCCGAGGGGCTGATCGACGCGCTCATCGACCGGGCCCGCACCGTCTTCGCCGACAGCCGGCTGCTGCGCGTCTACTGGTACGACGGCGCCCGGCGCCGCATCCACACCGCCGAGCAGCAGTCGATCGCGGAACTGCCGGACGTCAAGGTCCGCCTGGGCAACCTCAACGCGAACAACCAGCAGAAGGGCGTGGACTCCCTCATCCGGACGGACCTGGAGTCACTGGCCCGGCACCGCGCCATCAGCGACGCGGCGCTGCTCGGCGGCGACGAGGACCTGGTCTCCGCGGTGGAGGCCGCCCAGGGCTACGGAGCCCGGGTGCACCTGTGGGGCGTCGAGG
This sequence comes from Streptomyces cyslabdanicus, assembly GCF_052663305.1. Classification (NCBI taxonomy): domain Bacteria; kingdom Bacillati; phylum Actinomycetota; class Actinomycetes; order Kitasatosporales; family Streptomycetaceae; genus Streptomyces; species Streptomyces cyslabdanicus. The sequence goes on along the minus strand of NZ_JBQRUW010000023.1, from coordinate 10,518 downwards.
CCCCCGACGTCCGCAACCAGGCGGAGCCGCTGCTCTGGGAGGTCGACAGCCAGCGCACCCTCGACCTCGAGTTCTTCAAGCCGTACGTCTCCCGGCGCACCGCACCCGCGTACGACCCCGCCCAGGTTGCCCGCCCGACCCGCGAGAACGTCCGTTTCGTGGGCGCGCAGATCGCCGCCAAGTGGCTCGCGGCGCGCGGCCGCGAGAACCTGGCGGAACTTCTCCCCGGGCACCCGTATCTGCCGGGATCGGTGGACCAGGACCTCCTGGTCGAGGCCGAGGGCCTCCTCCAGTACTCCCTGCGCGGCCAGGCGGACCTGCGACGTGCGCTGCGGGACGGCTTCTGGGCTCACCTCCAGGGGCAGTTCTAGGGCCGTGCCGGGCGGAACGGGCCGGTGGGCCTTTCCGGTCGCGGGTGGACCTTTCCGGTCGCGGCACCAGCCGGCTAGCCGGTCGTCCGGTCCTGCGGCCGGGCGGTGACGGTGTCCCAGAAATCGGCGAGGGCGCGGGCGGTGGCGAGCGGCTGATCGCAGTTGGGGGAGTGCTCGGCCCCCTCGACGACCGTGCGCCGGGCGCCCAGCCGCCGGGCCGCGTCGTCCAGGAGCGGCAGCGGCCAGGTGTCGTCCCGCGCGCCCGAGAGCACGTGGAACGGCAGTGGCAGGGCGGCGAGTTCGGCGACGCGGTCCGGCTCGGTGCACAACTGGAGCCCGGTCGCGAGTAGTTGGGCGGGCTTGTGGGACAGCCAGCGGCGGCGCAGGTCCGCGCGGTCGTCGAGGCCCGCGTCGAGTCCGGCGCCGGTGTCGGTCTCCTCGGGCGGTTCCATCGCCTGGATGACCTCCCAGACCTCCGCCATCGACATCACACCGAGCGCGTCCCGCAGCAGTTTCACGCGCTGCTGCTGGGAGACGGAGATCTGCGCCGGGCCGGAGGCCATCAGGGTGAGCGAGACGAAGGGGGAGCGGTCGAGGAGCACGGCCGCGCGGGCGATCTGCCCGCCGAGCGAGTGCCCCAGCAGATGCAGCGGCGTGCCGAGCGCCCCCGCCTGAGCGAGGACGTCCCGGGCGAGTTCCCCCTGCGCGTACGCGGACTCGTCGTCCGCCGGCCCGTCCGACTCGAACTGCCCGCGGCCGTCCACGGCCACCGTGCGGTACCCGCGCGCCGCGAGGGGCTCGTGCAGCGGGTTGAAGTCCTCCTTGCTCCCGGTGAAACCGGGCAGCAGCAGCGCGGTGCCGCGCGGCGCGACACCGGCCGCGACGGGCGCGTCGACCACGGCGAACTCGCCGCGCGCGGTGCGCAGCCGGTAGGTGCGCGCCCCCGGCGGCGGGACGAACGTAGGCGGCCTGCTCATGCGCCGAGGCTATCGGGCACGGCGCCCTCGGTGGTGTCGGTACGGCGGTTCGGGTGAAGTCCTCACCGGTGGGGCGGTGGCGGCGAACCGGCCGGGTCCGCCGCGTACGCCGGCGGCCCGGTCCCACACGGAGTGGGCCGGGCCGCCGGGTCGTACGGGCGCCGGGAGCGCCGGATCAGGCCTCTATGGACTCCACCACCGCGGCGGCGGCCTTCCCCGTGGTCTGCGCCGGGATCTCGGCGGTGTCCACCGCTGCCTTGGCGGCGGCCGTCTTGCGCGTACGGCGCGGCTTCGGCTCGGCGGCCGGGCCACCGGCCGTGTCGTCGGCCTCCGCCGGGGCCTCGGCGGCCTTGCGGGTACGGCGACGGGGCTTGGTCTCCGCCTCCGCCGTCGCCGCGGCCGCCTTGCGGGTACGGCGCGGCTTGGCCTCGGCGGTGTCCACGGCGGCTTCCGCAGCGTCCGCGGTGGCGGTTGCCTTGCGGGTGCGGCGGGGCTTGGCCGCCGTTGCCTCGTCGGTGACGGGGGCGTCGGCCGTCTCGGCCGCCTTGCGGGTCCGTCGGCGCGGCTTGGTGGCCGCCTCGTCGGTGGTGCCTTCGGCGGTGTCCGCCACGGCCTCGGGCGCGGTCGCCGCCTTGCGGGTGCGGCGGCGCGGCTTGGCCTCAGCGCCCTCGGCGACGTCGACCGCGGCCTCGGCGGCGCTGTCCGGCCCGTCGGCCGGCTGCGGCGGGATCTCCGCAGCGACCGTCGCGGCGGTCTTGCGGGTCCGTCGGGGCTTGGCTTCGACGGCGGCTTCCGGCGCGTCCGCGGTGGTCGCGGCGGCCGTCGCCTTGCGGGTACGGCGACGGGGCTTGGTCTCCGGCTCGTCGGCGGTGCCCTCGGCGGTGTCCACGGCGGCTTCGGCCGCGGCGGCGGTTGCCTTGCGGGTCCGTCGGCGCGGCTTGGTCTCCGCCTCGTCGGTGGTGCCTTCGGCGGTGTCCACGGCGGCTTCGGCCGCGGTCGCCGCCTTACGGGTGCGGCGGCGCGGCTTGGCCTCCGGCTGGTCCGCGGTGGACCCGGCCGTGTCCAGAGCCGCCTCGGCGGTGCTCTCGGCCGAAGCCGCCGGTTCCGGGGCGACTTCGGTCCCGGTCTCGACCGGGGCCGTCGTGACCGCCTGCTCCGCCGACTTGCGGGTACGGCGGCGACGCGACTTCGCGGGCGCGTCGGTGGCGTCGGCGACGTCGAGGGCGGTGCCTTCGGCCGTCGTCGTCGCGGCCTCGGCGGACTCGACGGGTTCGTCGTGCCCGGACGGTGCCGTCGGCTCGTGGGCCGTCACCGGCTGCGTCGGCGCACCGCCGCGCAGACGACGCCGGCGGCGCGGGGTGGACGCCTCTTCCGTGACCGTGGCCTCGACCGGCACGTCGGCCGACGTGCCTGCGGTCGGCGTGGCCGGTGCCGAGTCCAGCGGCGCGCCGCCACGGGTGCGGCGCCGGCGGCGCGGCGTACGCGCCGGGCGCTCACGGTCCGCGGAGCGCTCACGGTCCGCCGGGCGTGCCTCGCCCCGGCCACCGCGACCGCGTGCACCGCGACCGCCGGTCTCGCCGAGGTCCTCCAGCTTCTCCGCGTCCAGTCCGGCGCGGGTGCGCTCCGAGCGCGGCAGGACGCCCTTGGTGCCCTCGGGGATGCCCAGCTCGGCGAACAGGTGCGGCGAGCTGGAGTACGTCTCGACCGGGTCGTTGAAGTCCAGGTCCAGCGACTTGTTGATCAGCTGCCAGCGCGGGATGTCGTCCCAGTCGACGAGGGTGATCGCCGTACCCTTCGCGCCCGCGCGGCCCGTACGGCCGACGCGGTGAAGGTACGTTTTCTCGTCCTCGGGCGACTGGTAGTTGATGACGTGCGTGACGCCCTCGACGTCGATGCCGCGCGCGGCGACGTCGGTGCAGACGAGCACGTCGACCTTGCCGTTGCGGAAGGCACGCAGCGCTTGCTCGCGGGCGCCCTGCCCGAGGTCGCCGTGGACCGAGCCGGAGGCGAAGCCGCGGCGCTGGAGCTGCTCGGCGATGTCGGCCGCCGTGCGCTTCGTGCGGCAGAAGATCATCGCCAGTCCGCGGCCCTCGGCCTGCAGGATGCGGGCGATCATCTCCGGCTTGTCGAGCGAGTGCGCGCGGTAGACGAACTGCTTGATGTTCGCGACCGTCGCGCCCTCGTCGTCCGGCGCGGTGGCGCGGATGTGCGTCGGCTGCGACATGTAGCGGCGGGCCAGACCGATGACCGCGCCCGGCATGGTGGCCGAGAACAGCATGGTCTGCCGCTTGACCGGCAGCATGCCGATGATCTTCTCGACGTCGGGCAGGAAGCCCAGGTCGAGCATCTCGTCGGCCTCGTCGAGCACCAGGCTCTTGACGTGCTTCAGGTTCAGCTTCTTCTGGCCGGCGAGGTCCAGCAGCCGGCCCGGGGTGCCGACGACCACGTCGACGCCCTTCTTCAGGGCCTCCACCTGGGGCTCGTACGCCCGGCCGCCGTAGATCGCGGTGACGCGCACGTTGCGCACCTTGCCCGCGGTCAGCAGGTCGTTGGTGACCTGGACGCACAGCTCGCGCGTGGGAACGACGACGAGCGCCTGCGGGGTGTCGGTGAGCGCCTCGGGCTGCGCGCGGCCCGCCTCGACGTCGGCGGGGACGGTGACGCGCTCGAGGAGCGGAAGGCCGAAGCCGAGCGTCTTGCCGGTGCCGGTCTTGGCCTGGCCGATGACGTCCGTGCCCGTCAGGGCCACGGGCAGGGTCATCTCCTGGATGGGGAAGGGAGTGGTGATGCCGACGGCTTCCAGGGCCTCGGCGGTCTCGGGGAGGATCCCGAGCTCTCGGAACGTCGTAGTCAGGGTGCTGCCTCTTCTGTGTGCGCGGTGCGAGGCGAGCGCGGGGGTCGTGTCTGACCGTGCTGGGGACGTCGGCCGCCCACGCGGGCGGGCCGTGTGGCACGGGACCACAGCCGACGCTCTAGCGCTCGAACCGCTTGGAGGTCCCTCCGATCGTCGTACGCACAGTGCCGTACGGTCAGGGAGGGCTGTCGGGTCGGAGCCGATCGGGCCACCGACCGGGCATCCTCATGCGTGCGCCCTGTCGGTGTACGTCACACGTCACACATCGCAACGCGTCGGCGTACGCAACAGGCGCATTACCACCATACCCCGGAATCACGTACACGTGATGGCCGATTCGGTCACGTAGTCGTCGTCACACTGGTCGGTCGGGTCCGTCGCGGGCGCGGAGGGCGGGCTATTGTGCGCTTCATGACGAGCTCTGACAAGTCTGACAACGTCTCCGACGCGCCCGCCGAACCCACCGGCATCGCCGCCCAGGACTGGGCGACGGCCGCCGCCGACCCGCAGTACCGCGCCGCGGTCGTGGACCTGCTCGGCGCGCTCGCGTACGGAGAGCTCGCGGCGTTCGAACGGCTCGCGGAGGACGCCAAGCTGGCGCCCACTCTGGCGGACAAGGCCGAGCTGGCGAAGATGGCGTCGGCCGAGTTCCACCACTTCGAGCGGCTGCGCGACCGGCTCGCGGAGATCGGCGAGGAGTCGACGCTGGCGATGGAGCCGTTCGTCGCCGCGCTCGACGGCTTCCACCGGCAGACGGCGCCCTCGGACTGGTTGGAAGGGCTCGTCAAGGCCTACGTCGGCGACTCGATCGCCAGTGACTTCTACCGTGAGGTCGCCGTCCGTCTGGACTCCGACACGCGCGAGCTGGTCCTGGCCGTCCTGGACGACACCGGGCACGCCGGCTTCGCGGTGGAGAAGGTGCGCGCGGCGATCGATGCGGACCCGCGCGTGGGCGGCCGGCTCGCACTGTGGGGGCGGCGGCTGATGGGCGAGGCCCTGTCGCAGTCCCAGCGGGTCGTGGCGGACCGGGACGCGCTGTCCACGATGCTCGTCGGCGGCGTCGCGGACGGCTTCGACCTCGCCGAGGTCGGCCGGATGTTCTCCCGGATCACCGAGGCGCACACCAAGCGGATGGCCGCGCTGGGGCTGGCCGCGTAGGCCTGCCGGGAGGCGTTGTCAGGGGGTGCGCCGCCGTCGGCGCCGGATCAGGCCGGCGCCGATCGCCGGCGCAGTCTTCCCGCGGGGCGCACCAGCAGGGACAGCGAGGCGGCGGACACGACCACCGCGCCGAGCAGCGTCGACAGCAGGCTGCCGGAGCCCAGCGCGCTGTGCGTGACGAAGCCGCCGAAGAGGGCCCCCGCGACACCGGTCGACTGCACCAGGAGACGGGACGGCAGGCGGTGGGACAGGCGGTGGAACGCGGTCCAGCCGAGCAGCAGACCGATCAGCGCGGAGCCGAGCGCTTCCAAGAACATGACGGTTCCCTCCCACACGATCGGCATGATCGGCCGGTGCCTGGCGGTCCTAGCCGGTCATACCCCTGACCTGCGGAAGGCAACCCTCCCTGTGGGCGGATTGTGCGCCATCCGTGAAGGTGGAGGGCGGGAGAACGCGGGGGAGCGGGAGAAGCGGGGGTGGGAGAACGCGGGAAGGGGGCCCGGCGGCTCTCCACCGCCGGGCCCCCTCCCGTGTCGTTTCCGTAGCTCCGTCGTTCGACGGCGCGGCGACTACAGTGCGCCGAAGCCCACCTTGCGCGGGGCCGGCTCGCCGAGCTCGACGTATGCGAGGCGGTCGGCCGGGACCAGCACCTTGCGGCCGTGCTCGTCGACGAGGGTCAGCAGCTGCGACTTCCCGGCCAGCGCCTCGGACACCGCCCGCTCGACCTCCTCGGCACTCTGACCGCTCTCCAGAACGATCTCGCGGGGCGCGTGCTGCACGCCGATCTTGACCTCCACGGCTATGTCCCTCCGACGGTCAGTGAAGTGCGCGACCTTCCGCGCCGTACCTGCACACATTAGCCCGGTGAGGGGACGAACACGCTCGACCCGGGAACGCCAGGAGCGAACAGCCCGCTCAGTGGTGCTGCTCGGCGCCGTGCAGCGGGAAACCGGCGATGCCGCGCCAGGCCAGGGACGCCAGCAGCTGGACCGCCTGGTCGCGCGGCACGCTGCGGTCGCTGTGCAGCCAGGAGCGGGCCACCACCTGGGCGAGTCCGCCGAGGCCCGAGGCCAGCAGCATCGACTCCGCGCGGGAGAGGCCGGTGTCCTCCGCGATGACGTCGCAGATCGCCTCGGCGCACTCGTTGGTGACCTTGTCGACGCGCTCGCGCACCGCCGGCTCGTTCGTGAGGTCCGACTCGAAGACCAGCCGGAAGGCGCCGCCGTCGTCCTCGACATAGGCGAAGTACGCGTCCATCGTGGCGCGCACGCGCTGCTTGTTGTCGGTGGTCGAGGCGAGCGCGCCCCGCACCGACTGGATGAGCGACTCGCAGTGCTGGTCCAGCAGCGCGAGGTACAGGTCGAGCTTGCCCGGGAAGTGCTGGTAGAGCACCGGCTTGCTGACGCCGGCCCGCTCCGCGATGTCGTCCATGGCGGCCGCGTGGTAGCCCTGCGCCACGAAGACTTCCTGGGCGGCGCCCAGCAGCTGGTTCCGTCGGGCACGGCGCGGCAGGCGCGTGCCTCGCGGGCGTGCCGCCTCTGTCTGCTCGATGGCTGTCACGCCGCCTCCCAAAGTCGTCCACATGCGGTGTGCGCCGCGCCGCCATCGTACTTTTCGGTAACCGTGGTGTGCGCGGTGCGAGCGCAGGATTTCACGGACCGGACGGCGACAAAAGCGGCATAGAAGGTTTCAATCGGGTTCAAGACGGGCAAAAAGCCACGCTCCTGCTCAACCGCGGTCCTTCCCGTCGGGCGTCCCCGGCGTCGCCTCACGCGCCACCTCGTACGCCCCGTCCTTCACCGGTAGTCGTCCTCGTCGATGGAGACGACCCGCGCCTGTTCGATGAGATCGGCCTCGTTGGCGCGGTCCGGGTCCCCGGTGAGGGGTTCGTCGCGGTCCGGCGCGACGTCCGTGTGCTGCTCGGCGGCGTCGCCCTCCGGGGCCTCGACGGCGATCTCCGCGGCGTCGTCGCCCTCGAACGTCTCGGGATCGGTGGGGTCGAATGCCATGCTGGGCTCCCTTCCTGCGGAATGCTGCGGAATGTCCCTGCGGATGCCCCATGCCCCTGCGATGTCCCCGGAGGATGGTCCCGGAAGCCACAGGGGGTCATGTGCGGGTGCCCTCTGTATGAGCCTAGGAGACACCCGAGGGTGACGCTATGCGATCCGCGGTCCGATCGGCGGTCCCGCGTGCGTACGATCTGTGACGGCTGACACAGGCGAACCCATGAGTCACTGCGTGATCGTCTCGTAACATTGCCCGCATGTCTTCGACCGAGCTGCCCTTCGTGCCGCCCGCCAACGTTTTTCCCAGAGTGGCGCCCGTCGGGGTCGAGGAGGGCGAACGGCTGCGCTCGGTCGAGCTGCCCGGGATCACGCTGGCGGTGCGCTCGCGGCCGCCCGCGCGGGAGGGACTGCCGCCCGCGCTGTACGTGCACGGCCTCGGTGGCTCCTCCCGGAACTGGTCCGCCCTGATGCCGCTGCTCGACGGCACCGTCGACGGCGAGGCGGTCGACCTGCCGGGCTTCGGCGACTCCCCGCCACCGGACGACGGCGACTACTCCGTCACCGGGCACGCGCGCGCGGTGATCCGCCTCCTGGACGCCTCCGGTCGCGGGCCGGTGCACCTGCTGGGCAACTCGCTGGGCGGCGCCGTCTCCACGCGCGTCGCGGCGCTGCGGCCCGACCTCGTACGGACGCTCACGCTCGTCTCGCCCGCGCTGCCCGAGCTCCGGGTGCAGCGCACCGCCCTGCCGACCGGACTGCTCGCGCTGCCCGGCGTGACCACGCTGTTCACCCGGCTCACCCGGGAGTGGACGGCGGAGCAGCGGGTCCGCGGGGTCATGGCCCTGTGCTACGGCGACCCGGGGCGGGTGACGCCCGAGGGGTTCCGCAACGCGGTGCGGGAGATGGAGCGGCGGCTCCAGCTGCCGTACTTCTGGGACGCGATGTCGCGCTCCGCGCGCGGGATCGTGGACGCGTACACGCTGGGCGGTCAGCAGGGACTGTGGCGGCAGGCCGAGCGGGTCCTCGCGCCCACACTGCTGGTCTACGGCGGCCGCGACCAGCTCGTCGGCTTCCGCATGTCCCAGCGGGCGGCCCGTGCCTTCCGCGGCTCCCGCCTCCTCACCCTGCCGGACGCCGGCCATGTGGCGATGATGGAGTACCCGGAGGCCGTGGCCACCGCGTTTCGCGAACTACTGCTGGACACCGGAGAGTTGGAGACCGGATCGATGGCGGGGCCGGCAGCGGGCGCCCGGGCCGGGGACGACGGTGGTGAACGGACCGGCGTCGAGTCCGCCGGTGCCGAAGCCGAGCGTGGGACTTCCGCGGCCGGGGCCGCAGGCCGTGCCTCCGGCGCGGAGACAGGCGGCGGTGCTCCCGGCACCGGGACGGTCGGCGGTGCGTCCGGCTGGGAGGCCGGTGGGGCCTCCTTCGGCGCGGGTGCGGGGGGCTGAGGGCCGACGTGGGACGCCACAGCCGCCGCGGGCCCGCACCCAAGGACGCGACCGCGAACACGAGCATCGGCCGGGACGACCGCGAATCCCCGGAGAGGTACGGCCCGCGGGGTGGTCGTGAGTCGCACGGAGGCCCGGAGCTCCCGCACGGCGAACGCCCCGGGGGCGGCCCGGAGGGCCGGGACGGCCGCGCGAACCGGGGAGGCGCCGAGCCCTGGCACGGCCTGAGCGGTCGTCACGGGACACCCGCCTACGGCACGCCCGCTCACGGCATGCCGCGTTTGGCCGACGGCACACCGGTCGGCGAGGTTCCGCGGGTTCGTGGTGGGCACCCGGAGCAGCGGGAAGCCGGTGGTGGCTGGGGGCGGCCGGGGGCGCCTGCCGTGGAGAGGAACGGAGCGCAGGGGCCGACGACCGCCGGTCTCGGCAGCTCGACGGGGATCGGGGGCTCCGCCGCTCCCGCCGACTCCGTGCGTTCCCGCGCCTCCATTCCCCGGCAGCGGCGGGCGTCGCCCGGCGGGCCGCGGCAGGACTACCTCGACGCCTTCGAGGGGGACGACGACGTCTTCGCGCCCCGGTCCCGCGGTGACGTGCGCACCGCGAACCCGGCCGTGGCCCCGCCCTACGAGCCGGCCGGGCGGGACGGGGCGGAGCGCGGGGACGACGACACCGCGCGACCGAGCGGCGAGCCCGCCACGTCCACCGCGACCAAGGGGAAGGCGTTCACCGGCATCGCGGCCGCCGCCGTCACCACCGTGCTCGCCGTGGTCGTCGCCGGGCAGGTGGCCGAGGACCAGCCCGACAGCGGGGCGCTTTCCCGGTCCGCCGCCGACCGGGCGGAGTCCGATGTCGCCGGTGCCGCGGGCGCGGGCACGGACGGCAAGGCGGCCGCGCCGAACATGTCGGCACTGACGTACGACCAGAAGATGGGCGCGAGGTACCCGCTCAGCCCCACCCTCGAGGGCTCCGGCCGGTTCGACGCGGTCCCGGGCTTCGCCAAGGCGCCCGGCAGGGGACGCAAGTACACCTACCGCGTCGACGTGGAGCAGGGTCTCGGCCTGGACGGCGAGCTCTTCGCCGCGGCCGTGCAGAAGACGCTGAACGACGACCGCAGCTGGGCCCACAACGGCGCCCGCACCTTCGAGCGCGTCTCCTCCGGCCGGCCCGACTTCGTCATCACGCTCGCCAGTCCGGGTACCACCGCCACGTGGTGCGCCAAGTCCGGCCTGGACACCACCGTGGACAACGTCTCCTGCGACTCGGCCGCCACCGAACGCGTGATGATCAACGCCTACCGGTGGGCGCAGGGCTCCAAGACCTACGGCGACGAGATGTACGCCTACCGGCAGATGCTGATCAACCACGAGGTCGGCCACCGGCTCGGCTACGGCCACGTCTCCTGCGACACGGACGGCGCGCTGGCGCCGGTCATGCAGCAGCAGACGAAGTTCCTGGACCACGACGGAATCCACTGCCTGCCCAACTCCTGGCCCTACCCGGGGAGGTGACCGCGGGCCGGCCGGACCGGCCCGCGGCGTACCGGCCTGCGGCGTACCGGCCTGTGGCGTGACGTTTCGTGTCCGGTTGATCTCCTTACGCGACGGAACGCCGCCCGCACGGGAAAGTTACGACTGTTCACCCCTTTTGGTGGGGCGGCGGGAAACCACTCCCGTCGCCACCGTCACGTTCTAACAAAGTCAT
>NZ_JBQRUW010000022.1:0-221418 GCF_052663305.1 Streptomyces cyslabdanicus | reverse complement strand
CGCTATAGGGAGGGGAAGTGCCTTCTTTCCCCCTTTTTTTTTCCCCCCCCCCTCCCCCCCCCCCCCCCGCCACCGTCATGTCCGCATACGTTCGTGCCGCTGCGAGCCGCCGGTGCGACGGCGGCTCCCGACACGGGAGACGGGAGATCGGGGGTGCACGCGTGCGCATCGGACTGGTGACGGAGGGTGGCTATCCGTATGTGAGCGGTGACGCCGGACTCTGGTGTGAACGGCTCGTGCGCGGGCTCGAACGGCACGAGTTCGACCTCTACGCGCTCAGTCGCAGCCGACAGCAGGAGGACGAGGGCTGGGCGCCCCTGCCGCCACAGGTCAGCCGGGTCCGCACCGCGTCCCTGTGGGCGGAGGAGGACGACGGGACCGCGTACGGACGCCGTGCGCGCCGGCGCTTCGCCGAGTGCTTCGGGGAACTGGCGTCGGCGCTGGTCGAGGCGAGCGGCGGCGAACTGCGCGAGCCCGGCAGGGCGGCGGGCACGGGTGGCGCCGGAACCGAGGCGGACCGTTTCAGCAGCGCGCTGTACGGCCTGGCCGAACTCGCCCGCGACGAGGGCGGCCTGGCGGGCGCGCTGCGCTCGGAGGCCGCCGTCCGCGCGCTGGAACGCGCCTGCCGCGCGCCCGGCGCTCCGCGGGCGGCGCGCGAGGCCCGCGTCCCCGATCTGCTCGCGGTCGCCGCGCACCTGCGCCAGGCACTGGGCCCGCTGTCGCTCGACTGGTACGAGGACGACGGCCTCGGCGCCGCCGACCTCTGCCATGCGACGGCAGGCGGCACGGCGGCCCTGTCCGGGCTGCTCGCCCGCCACTTCGCCGGCGTGCCCCTGGTGGTCACCGAGTACGGCGTCCACCTGCGCGCGCACTACCTCGCCGCGGACGCCGACGGCACCGCCCCGCCCGTGCGGGCCCTGCTCGCCGCCTTCCACGGCCGTCTCGCCGCCGAGGTCTACCGGCGGGCCGCCGTCGTCACCCACGGCAACGCGCACGCCCGCCGCTGGCAGGAGCGCTGCGGCGCCGACCGCGCCACCCTGCGCACCGTCCACCCCGGCATGGACGCCGCCCCCTTCGCCGAGGCCGGGGAGTCGCCGGAGGCCGCCGACCCGGACACCCTCGTGTGGGTCGGCCGGGTCGGGCCCGCCAAGGACCTGGTGTCCCTGCTGCACGCCTTCGCGGAGGTACGCAAACAGGAACCGAAGGCACGGCTGCGGATCGTGAGCGCGGGAACCGGCTCCGACGGGGCCGCTTACCTGGGCCACTGCCGGGCGCTCGCCGCCCAGCTCTTCCCCGACGAGGCCGAGGGCCCGCACACCGTCGGGGACAACCCGGTGTCCTTCGAGGAGATCGGCGGCCCGGAGGTGCCGACCCTCGCCGACGCCTACGCCTCGGGCGCCGTGGTCGTCCTGTCGAGCGTGGTCGAAGGCTTCCCGCTCGGCCTGATCGAGGCCATGCTCTGCGGCCGTGCGACGGTCTCCACGGACGTCGGCGCGGTCGTCGAGGTCGTCGGCGGCACCGGGGTGGTCGTACCCCCGCGCAATCCGCGGGCGCTCGCCGAGGTGTGCGTGAACCTGCTGCGCGACCCCGAGCGCCGTGCCCGACTGGGCGCCGCCGCCCGCGCCCGCGCGCTCGAACTGTTCACCGTCGAGCAGAACATCGCGGCCTTCCACGGCATCTACCTGGAGGTCGTCTCGCACTGTCCGGTCCAGCGCGTCGTTCTCGACGAGACCGGTGAGCCCCTCCCGTTCGCCGCGCCCGCCGAGGCCCATGTGCCGGGCCGCTGGACCCGGTCCGTGGACCACGCCGCCGCACGCTCGCGCCCCAGCTGGGCCACCGGCTCACCGACGGGATGCGCGGCCCCCACGACCACCACGGAGGCTTCCCGATGACCGGCCCGAGAACCGGCGACCACCTCGGCACCCCGACCGGGCTGGGCGATCCGGGCGGCGGCTTCGGCGAGGCTGCCCCCGACCAGAGCGCCTCCCTGCCCTCCCGGCGCGGTGCGGCCGACCCGGTCAAGGCACTGATGCACCGTCATCGCGAGTTGTGCGAGCGGGCCGTCGATCCCTTGGAGATCGCCGCGCGCCTGGAGGCGCACGGCGTCACCGACCGCGCCGCCGCCCGCTTCCGCCACCGTGACGTCTTCTCACTCGCCGAGGAGATGTACGCCCGGATCAGCCGAGACGCCGAGACACCCCCGCGGCACGAGACCACCGACGTACCCCGGCTGGGTCCCGGCACGGTCGCCTTCGGCCTGCTGCCCGGCGTTCTGTGCGCGGCCGCCGTGGCCGGGCTGCGCCTGACCGAGGGCCGGACCCGGCTGGGTGTGGCCTCGCTCGGCGTCGTGGCCGTGGGCCTGGGCCTGCGCGCCGTGCTCCGCCACGGCCCGCTGCGCGCCGAGCGGCGCACGCCCCACGGCCCGCACACGCCCGGCATCCGCACCAGGACGTGCTGGCTTCTCGGGTACGCCCTCCTCGGCGACGGCCTGCTCGGCGCGGCCGTCGGCGGCGGACCCGACGGACTGCCCGACGGCACCGCGACCGGGGCCTGGCCCCTGACCACCGCCCCCGTGCTGGCGCTCGCCCTGGCCTGCGGACCGGCGGCCTGGACCGCGCACCTCTTCTCCGTGGGGGCCCGGCGCAAGGTGACCACCAGCCGTGGCCTCGAGGAGTTCGCCGCGTCCGTACGGCCCCTGCTGCTCGGCATGTTCGGCCTGTTCCTGGGTGCGCTGGCCGCCCTGCTCGCCGTGTGCGGCGCGGTCCTGGACGAGCCCGCCGGCTACGCCCAGGCCCTCACCCTGGGCGCGCTGCTGCTGCTCGCGCGCCTCCTCACCACGCACGGCTTCACGCGCGCCCCGGCCGTCGCCCTCGGCGCCGCGGCCGCGGCCGAAGTAACCGTCCAGGCCACCGTCTTCACCGCCCGCCTCCCCGGCTGCGGTGCCCTCGCCACCCCGGTCGACACGCTCGTGGCCGCCTGGGGCCCCGGTGGCGTACCCGCCCTCGCCTGCGGCGCCGCCGCCCTGGCCCTCCTCCTGCACGCGACCCGCACGCTCACCCGGGCCTCCGCCCATGCGCGAGCCGAGCGGCAGCCGTGAGGGACGCCAGGCCGGTCCAGGTCACTCCTGGGTGCCCCCGTAAGGCCGCCGCCTCGGGCGCCGCCCGCGTTCCGCCGTCGACCACAGACGCCCGACCCACCGCGTGCCCTCGACCCACCGCGTGCCCCCGACCCACCACCGGAGCCCGTCGCACCACCCCTTAGAAGGAGAACACCAGATGACCACCGCCCGATCCGGAGCGTTCGGAGCATCCGGAGCCACCGGAGCGCACACCCCGGGAGCCGCCCGATGAGGGTTCTGCTGATCGGAGCCAACGGATACCTCGGCCGTTTCGTCGCCGACCGCCTGCTCGCCGACCCGGCCGTCCAGCTCACCGCGCTGGGCCGCGGTGACGACGCCGACGTCCGCTTCGACCTCGCGGCCGGCAGTCCCGGAGCGCTCACCCGCTTCCTGGACGCGGTCCACCCCGGCGTCGTCGTCAACTGCGCGGGCGCCACCCGCGGCGGCGCCCGCGAGCTCACCCGGCACAACACCGTCGCCGTCGCCACCGTCTGCGAGGCCCTGCGTCGCAGCGGCTGCGGCGCCCGCCTGGTGCAGATCGGATGCAGCTCCGAGTACGGCCCCAGCCAGCCCGGCTCCTCCACGGCCGAGGACGCCGTGCCCCGCCCCGGAGGCCCGTACGGCGTCAGCAAACTCGCCGCCACCGAACTGGTTCTCGGGTCCGGCCTCGACGCCGTCGTGCTCCGGGTCTTCTCGCCCGCCGGACCCGGTACCCCGGCCGGCTCACCGCTCGGCCGGCTCGCCGAGGCCATGCGCCGCGCCATGCAGTCCGGCGACAGCGACCTCAAGCTCGGCGGTCTCGGCGTCCAGCGCGACTTCGTCGACGTGCGCGACGTGGCCCGCGCCGTCCACGCCGCCTCCCTCTCGGCCGCGCAGGGCGTCATCAACATCGGCTCGGGCCGCGCCGTCCGGCTGCGCGACGCCGCGGCGACCCTCGCCCGCGTCGCCGGATACGGGGGCGCCCTCCACGAACTCGACGGCCCGCCCGGCGGCCACCTCAGGGCCGCCATCGGGCACCCCCGGACCGATTCGGACCATCCCGCCCCGGTCGCGTACCCGTACCCCGACGGCTGCGGCAGCTGGCAGCAGGCCGATGTGCGCACCGCCCGCGACCGGCTCGGCTGGCGGCCCCGGATCAACCTCGAAGAGTCCCTCGCCGACATCTGGATGGAGGCGGCATGCCGCATCTGACCAGCACCCCCGTGAGCGTCCCGAGCACCGGACTGCGGACCGGACTCGGCGTCCCCGGCTGGGCCCACCCCCTGCTCGCCCCCGCCGAGTGGAGCGAACTCACCCGGCCCGGCACCCCCCTGCACTGGGTCGTCCTCAACGTCGCCGACGGCCCCGGCGTCCAACCCGACCCGCACTGCCTGGAGGCGGCGGGGCGGCTGCGCAACGCGGGCGTCCGCGTCCTCGGCCACCTCGACGCCGCGTACGGCGCCCGGTCCTTCCCCGAGCTGGTCTCCGAAGCGCGGCGGTACCTCGAGTGGTATCGGGCCGACGGCTTCCTGCTGGACCGCTGCCCCGCCGAGCGCGCCGGGCTGCCCGAGGTCCGCCGTACGATCGGCGCGCTGCGGGCCCTGCAGGACGATGCCCACATCGTCCTCGGCCACGGCACCCACCCGCACCCCGGCTACGCCGAGAACGCCGACCAGTTGGTGACCTTCCGCGGCCCGTGGAGCGACTACCGCTGGTCGCAGGCCGCGGAGTGGACCGCCGACTACCCGCCCGAGCGCTTCTGCCACTTCGTGCACGGCCTCCCGCGCGGCCACCTCGACGAGGCGCTGCGCGTCGCCCGCTGGCAGGGGGCGGCGACCCTCTGGTTCACCGACCGCTCCGATCGCGACGGCACCGCCGGTCCCTGGGAGGACCTGCCCGGTTACTGGGACGAAATCGTCTCGCGGGTCGGACGAGGTGTCTCGGAATGAAGAAGGCCGTGGCAGTGTTACCAGGAGAACAACCGTAGTGTTTGACCGACCAACGGAGTCCCCGTGTCGCTGCCACCCCTGGTCGAGCCGGCTCCCGAGCTCACCGTAGACGAGGTCCGCAGGTACTCCCGCCACCTGATCATCCCCGATGTGGGGATGGCCGGGCAGAAGCGGCTGAAGAACGCCAAGGTGCTCTTTGTGGGTGCCGGCGGCCTGGGTTCGCCGGGACTGATGTACATGGCCGCGGCGGGCGTCGGCACGCTCGGCATCGTGGAGTTCGACGAGGTGGACGAGTCGAACCTCCAGCGCCAGGTCATCCACAGCCAGTCCGACATCGGCCGCCCCAAGGCCGAGTCCGCGCGCGACTCCATCAAGGGCATCAACCCGTACGTGAACGTCGTCCTTCACCAGGAGCGGCTCGAGGCCGACAACGTGAAGGAGATCTTCAGCCAGTACGACCTGATCGTCGACGGCACGGACAACTTCGCGACCCGGTACCTGGTCAACGACGCGTGCGTGCTGCTGAACAAGCCGTACGTGTGGGGTTCGATCTACCGCTTCGACGGCCAGGCCTCCGTCTTCTGGTCCGAGCACGGCCCCTGCTACCGCTGCCTCTACCCGGAGCCGCCGCCCCCCGGGATGGTCCCCTCCTGCGCCGAGGGCGGCGTCCTCGGTGTGCTGTGCGCGTCCATCGGCTCCATCCAGGCCAACGAGGCCATCAAGCTCCTGACCGGCATCGGCGAGCCGCTGGTCGGGCGTCTGATGATCTACGACGCCCTGGAGATGCAGTACCGCCAGGTCAAGGTCCGCAAGGACCCCGACTGCGCGGTCTGCGGCACGAACCCGACCGTCACCGAGCTCATCGACTACGAGGCCTTCTGCGGCGTCGTGTCCGAGGAGGCCCAGGCGGCGGCCGCCGACTCGACGATCACTCCGAAGCAGCTCAAGGAGTGGATCGACGACGGTGAGAACCTCGAACTCATCGATGTCCGCGAGCCGAACGAGTTCGAGATCGTCTCCATCCCGGGCGCCCGGCTGATCCCGAAGAACGAGTTCCTCATGGGCTCCGCCCTGGAAAGCCTCCCGCACGACAAGAAGATCGTCCTGAACTGCAAGACGGGTGTCCGCAGTGCGGAAGTCCTTGCCGTGCTGAAGTCCGCGGGCTTCGCGGACGCCGTACACGTCGGCGGCGGCGTGATCGGCTGGGTCAACCAGATCGAACCGCACAAGCCCGTCTACTGATCACCCTCCACTGATCACCGTCCTCTGATCAAGTGACTCATTGACCAGCGGGACTGACGAAGCCCACGGCACCGACCAGGTCGGTGCCGTGGGCTTCTGTCGTCGTCGGCCGGCGTCGGACAGCCTGTCCACTCGCGCGAGCGACCTGGCGGCGGCGCGACGGGCCCGACTGACCGCCAACACGCCTCCCCCCTACGCGGCATGGTGGGCCCCGGTAGCAGGCATTACTCACGGATTCGGGTTGGCGCTGGCTGCCGGACCCCTTCTCCACCAGGCGGACGGTGCGGCCGGGAAGCTCGCGGTACTGCTCGCTGCGATCGCGACGTTGTCCGCCTTCCCCGTCATGTGCGCGGTGCGGGTCCTCCGTATGCGGGTCCGTGCCTGGCCGCCGCGTGGAACCACGGGGCAGCGCCTGCTCCTTGAAGGTCTCCCGGTGGCCACCTACGGGGTCGCCGCTCTCGTGTTCCTCGCGTTCGGCTGGACCGTGGGTGCGATCGCCCTGGGAGTACTGGGAGGAGGCTCTCTGTGGTGGCGAGAGGCCCGGAAGGACGCTCTCCGCTCGGAGTCGCAGGCGACGCTGAAGACGTTGGGGCACGCGGAATGAACCGTGCCGTGCCACCGGAGCTGGACCCGGTCATTCACCATCCGACACGGCTGGCCATGACGGCCTTCCTCGCGGGGTGCGCCGAAGCCGAATTCGCCGCGCTTCGTGAGTACTGCCAGGTCTCCGACGCGAGCGTCAGTCGTATCGCAACCGCCCTGGAGGAGGCCGGGTACGTCAAGATCCGCAAAGGAGCGGTCGGCCGCCGTCCACGCACGTGGCTGTCACTGACATCAGCCGGCCGTACGGCTCTCAGGCGTCATCTTGCCGCGCTGCAGGCCATCGCCGAGGCGGCACAGGCGGCAGGCGCCGAAGCGAGCGATGACGCCGTGGCGGTCAGCCCTCGCTGCCCGAGGCCCCCGCCGTCGTCATGAACAGACCTTGCCGTCCCTGGGTACCGTGCCGTACAGCAGATACGCGTTCACCGTCGAGTCCACGCAGTCGCTTCCGTTGCCGTAGGCCCCGTGGCCCTCGCCCTTCCAGGTGAGTTCCACACCGACCCCCTTGCCGAGTTCGTCGGCCATCCTCCGGGCGCCCTCGTAGGGTGTCGCCGGGTCGCCCGTGTTGCCGATCAGCAGGATCGGTGCCGCGCCCGGCGCGCTGACCCGAGGAGTGTCGTACTGGCCGGGCACCGGCCAGTCATGGCACCAGCCGGCCGTGTCCCAGGCCATGAAGGCGCCGAACACAGGCGAGATCCTCTCGAATTCGGGCAGCAGCTCCCTCGCCTGCTCCGGCGTCGGCCGCTGCTTGGAGTCCAGGCAAGATATGGCCCGTTGGGCGTGGGTCGTCGTGCCGTAGTGGCCCGAGTCGTCACGGTCGTTGTAGGCGTCGGCGAGGGACAGCAGCCCCGAGCCGTCGCCCTGTTCCGCCGCGGCGAGGGCACTGGTCAGGGCAGGCCAGCCGCGTTTGCTGTAGAGCGGCAGCGCGATGCCGGTGACCGCCAGACTCTGCGTCAGCTTCCGTCCGGAGGAGGTGGACAGCGGCTTCGCGTCGAGTCGCCGCAGCAGGTCGGCGATCTTCCGCGAACCGTGCCCGGGATCCTGCCCGGTGGACTTCAGGTAGGCGTCCAGCGCCCGCTGGAAGCCCCTGGTCTGGTTCCGCGCGTGGCCCACGGAGTCCGCGGTCGGGTCCACCACCGCGTCCAGGACCATCCGCCCGACCTCCCGCGGGAACAGATGGGCGTAGACACCGCCGAGTTCGGTGCCGTAGGACATGCCGAAGTAGTGGAGCCCGGCGTCGCCGAGGACGTGGCGTATCAGGTCCATGTCCCGGGCGGTGTCGGTCGTCGAGACATGGGCGAGCAGCTTCCCGGCCGCCTTGCGGCAGCCCTGGCCGAAGTCGGCCGCGTCCTGGAGGTAGGCCCGCTCCTCCGCCGCGGTGTCCGGTGTCACGTCGATCGCCTCGGCGGCCTCGATCCGCCGGTCGCTGCGGCAGCGCACGCCGGAACTCTCGCCGGTCCCGCGCGGATCCCAGCTCACCAGGTCGTACCGCTGCCGAAGGGCGGTGACCTGAGAGGCGTACGCCGGCAGCGCGGCCACGCCCGAGCCGCCGGGGCCGCCGAAGTTGAACAGCAGGGAACCGGTGCGGTCCCCCGTGGCCTTCGCGCGGATGAGGGCCAGGCCGATGGTCTCGCCGTCCGGCCGGGACCAGTCCAGCGGTGCCTTGAGCGTCGCGCACCGCCACTCGTCTCCCGGCGCGGGGGAGTCGGCCGTGGCCCCGCAGCGCCCCCAGTCGAGGCGCTGCGAGGTGAGCGAGGAGGGCAGCCGCGCGGGCGCGGACTGGCTGCCGGCCGGTGGCGCCGGTGCCGGAGTGGCCTTTCCGTCGTTCGCGCTTGGGCCGGCCGGCCCGCCGCCGCACCCGGTCAGCAGCACCGCGGCGGCGACCCAGGCCGCCCACTGCGTCAGACGCGCCATGTGCTTCCCCCCTCACAGGCTCTCCGCGGATCGTCCGCGGGGAGCGTTCAGGCCATGGTAGGCGGATCCCACCACCCTCGTGGGAGCCTGTGGATAACCATCTGACCTGTGCTTTTACCGGTGAGATGCGGGCGGACGCGGCCGTCGTCGGCGACGAGAGGACGATCCCTGCCGACTATGCGCACACCGTTCCGGCCGGTGGCACCTTTCCGTCGAGCAGATAGCTGTTCACCGCGTTCTGCACGCACGGGTTCTTGCTGTCGTACGCGCCGTGTCCCTGGCCCTGCCAGGTGAGTTCGACGCCGACACCCTTGCCCAGGGCTTCCACCATCCTCTTGGCGCCCCCGTACGGGGTCGCCGGGTCGCCGGTGTTGCCCACCACGAGGATCGGCGCCGAACCGTGCGCGCTCACGTCGGCGTGGGCGGCCGCGCCCGGCACCGCCCACTGGGTGCAACTGAGCATGCTCCAGGCGAGGAAGTCCCCGAACACCGGCGACGCAACCCGGAACTCGGGCAGCTTCTGCCGCACGAAGTCGGCGGTGTACCGCTGCTTCTGGTCGGCGCAGTTGATGGCGGTGTTCGCGGCGTTGAGGTTGCTGTACTGGCCGTTGGGGCTGCGGCCGTTCATCGCGTCGGACAGCAGCATCAGGATCTCGCCGTCGCCGGCGTAGGCCCGCTGGAGCCCTTCGGTGAGCGGGGCCCACAGCTCCTTGGAGTACAGGGCCTGGGCGATGCCGTTGGTCGCGGCGGTGCGGGTCAGCCGACGGGGGAAGATGCCGGGGATCGGGCTGCCGTCGAGCTTCTTGAGCAGAGCGGCGATGCGGTCCTCGACATCCTGGACGTTACTGCCGATCGGGCACTTGGAGCTCTTCGAGACGCAGTCCTTCGCGAAGTTGTCGAGGGCGAGCTGGAAGCCCCTGGCCTGGCCGAGCGAGGTCTGCTCGGGGGTCTTGGTGGGGTCGACGACCCCGTCGAAGACGGCGCGGCCCACGTGCGTGGGGAACAGGTGGGCGTACACGCCGCCGAGTTCGGTGCCGTAGGAGATCCCGAAGTAGTGGAGCTTGGCGTCGCCGAGTACCTGGCGGATCAGGTCCATGTCGCGGGCGGCGTCGGTGGTGCGCACATACGGCAGGATCTTCCCGGAGTTCTGCTCGCAGGTGGCGTTGAACTCCTTGACTTTGTTCACGAACGTGGCCCGCTGGGCGGCGGTCTGAGGTACCGCGTCCTGCTGGAAGTACTGGTCGAGTTGTGCGTCGGTCTTGCATTTCACAGCGGCGCTGCGTCCCACCCCGCGCGGGTCGAAGCTCACCAGGTCGTAACGGGTGCGCAGTTTCGTGTAGTCCTTGGCGATCGCGGGCAGCGTGGTGACGCCGGAGCCGCCGGGGCCGCCGAAGTTGAAGAGCAGCGAGCCGATGCGCTTGCCGGGCCCGGTCGCCTTCGCCCGGATCAGCGCGATGTCGATCGTGTCACCGTGCGGTTTGCTCCAGTCCCGCGGCGCCTTCAGAGTGGCGCACTGCCACTTGCCGCCGCCCGGCGGCGGTGAGGGTGCCGCCCCGGCGCCCTCCGACGCGGACGGCGCCGGGCAGTCCTTCCAGTCCAGCCCCGGGTCCGTCGACCCCCCGCCGACGGAGAGTCCGCCGCAGCCCGCCGTCAGGGCGCTCAGCAGGACGGTGGTCGTGGTCAGGGCGGCGGCGCGCAGCCCGTGGCGCATGTGCATGAACCCATCCTCACGCCGCCGACGGCCTCCCGCGCGGGACGCGGGCCGTTCGGGGTACGTGCGGGACGTGCCTACAGAGCGCCCTTGCGGGACAGGTGGTTGAAGGCCAGCCAGCCGGGTAGGACCGGCAGCCACAGCGTCAGCAGCCGGAACATCAGCACCGCGGGCGCGGCCACTTCCTTCGGCAGGCCCACCGCGATCAGGCCGACGGTGAGGGTCGCCTCGACCGCGCCCACGCCACCCGGGGTCGGCGCGGCCGAGCCGAGCGCGTTGCCGGCGAGGAAGACGACGGCGACGCTGGCGATGCTGAGCGAGGTCGACTGGTCGCCGAAGGCCCGGATCGAGGCGTCCAGGCACATCACGAAGCAGAACGTCAGCAGCAGCATGCCGCCGATGCCGGTGACGAGCTTCTGCGGTCGCTGGAGCACGTCCAGCATGCGCGGCACGACACCCGCGAACAGCGAACGCACGCGCGTGACGACGAACTTCCGCAGGAACGGCACCGAGGTGACCACCAGCACGAGCACCGCGACCGTCAGCAGGCCCGCGATGACCGTCCGGGACGGCGACAGGGACGGCGTCTTCTCGGTGCCGGTCAGATAACCGAAGGACAGCAGCATCAGGATGTGGCAGCCGAGCCCGAACAACTGCGAGGCGCCGACACTGGCCACCGCGAGCCCGGGGCGCACGCCCGCGCGTTGCAGGAAGCGCGTGTTCAGGGCCACGCCGCCGACCGCGGCCGGTGCCACGATCTTCACGAACGAGCCGGCGACCTGCGCCCCCACCGTCCGCACGAACGGGACGCGTTCCGGTACGAAACCCAGCAGGGACATGGCCGCCGCGACATAGCTGAGCGCCGAGAAGAGCACCGCCGCGATCACCCAGCCCCACTGGGCGTGGGCGACGAGCGTGCCGAACTCGATGTGCGTGAGCTGGGTCAGCAGGTAGTAGCCGCCGATGGCACCCGCGATGAAACTGATCAGCGTGCGGGGCCGGACGCGCTCCAGCCGGGCCGGTTCGACCGGCGCCTGCGGCCTGATCCGCAGCACCTGGTGGCGGATCTGGGTGAGCAGATCCTCTTCGCGGGCCCCCTCCAGGGCTTCGCCGATGGCCCGCTTCTCCGCCCGCGCCTCGGCACGTTCGGCCTTCTTGTCCTTCTTGTCGGGCCTCTCCGGCCTCTCCGGCCTTTCCGGTTTTCCGGGTTTCTCGGGCTCCTCCGAGCCGGCCGGGCCGGTGCCGCCGGTGTCCTGCGCGGTCTGCGCGGCCTGGTCCAGGCGGGCCTGCTTGGCCTGCCGGGACGCCTCCAGAACCGCCTCGCGTTCCCGCTGCGCCCGCTCCCGGGCCAGCCTGCGCAACGTCGCGCGCGTGGAGCGCGTCAGAGCGATGGGCTGGAGCATGGGCAGGCAGTCGGCGACCGCGTCGGGTCCCAGGACGCCGACCGCGGAGGCCACGGAGCGCTCCGCGCCCACCCGCAGGCCGAACGTCGTCAGCAGTTGGGCGATGTCCATGCGCAGCAGCAGATCGCCGGCCGCGATCTCGCCGCCGCGCAGATCGGTGAGGATCACCCTGCCGGAACGGTCCACCAGGATCGCGTCACCGGCCAGCCTGCGGTGCGCGATGCGCCGTGACTGCAACGCCTTCACCTGCTGCCAGGTGTGGTGCAGCAGCTCGTCGGTGATCTCCTCGTCCGCCAGCGCGTCGAGCGTGCGCCCGCCGGTGTGCTCGTAGACCAGCATCACGGCGTCGGGGCCGAGCTCGGAGGTCGCGATCAGCTTGGGCGCGTTGGCTCCGGCCGCGATGGCCGCGTAGGCGAGCAGCGCCTCCTGCTCCAGGGCCTGGCGCAGCGACTGGAGACTGCGGCGGGTGGCGAAGCCGCGCAGCGTGAGGTTGCGCCACACGCGGTAGAAGAAGCCCTGCGCCTGCTGCTCGCGGTCGACCACCGTGACGTCCAGCGGCGGTCCGTCCTCCAGGGTGACGAAGTAGCGCCGGCCGCGATCGCCGGTGTCCGCGGTGTCCGCCGCGTCCTCGCGGGCCGCGCTGACCGGGTGGAAGCCGACGGTCCGCAGCCCCGCCACCAGGGTCCGTCCCGTGGGGCGGACGTTCGGCGAGCCGACCGCGTACAGGGTGCCGTAGGCGATGGTCCAGCCGATCAGCACCGTCAGGATGATCGAGAACGGTGTGGTGTAGCCGGTGACCAGCATCGAGAAGGCGTCGAGCAGCAGCACGATCCACAGCACCGCGCGCCAGCGCGGTCGGCGGGACATGCCGACCGCCGTCATGTAGGCGATGACCGGGGCGAGGTAGCCGTGCACCGGGTCGGTGAGCGCGTGGATGTTGCTGGGGGAGGGCTGGGTGAGCGCGTCCTGGATCGAGTGCGGGGCGACCTTGGCGACCCACAGGTCGGTGGCGAGCGTCACCCCGTGGGCGAGGACGGCCGCGAGCACGCCGTCGGCGATCCGCAGCCCGTCCCGTTTGATCAGCCGCTCGATCGCGAACGCCACCGGGACCAGCAGGATCGCGATGCTGGACGCCAGCCCCGCGATCTTGATGAGCAGGTCGGGGGCCTGACCGGTGCCCTTGTTGATGTCCTGTTCGAGGCCCGAGGTGGTGCCGTGCGCGAACCCGGCGATCGCCAGCAGTACGACGATGGCGAGCACGCCCACCAGCAGCCGCATCAGATCGGAGGGACGATGCACGCGCGCGGGGAGCAGCGGCTCGTCGCCCTCGAGCTCGTCGGCGTGCGTCACGACGTCCTCCTCCACGGGCTTCCTGCCCGCCTTCGGAGCGTCCGTGCCCCCCGCCTTCCGAGCGTCCGAGCCGCCGGTGACGGGGTGCGACGAAACTCCAGAGGTGCCCTCCGCGTCTTCGGGGTGCACGCCCTGCTGCTTCATGGCCTCTTCTTGGTCTCGTATCACCGGTCACCGCCCGCACGATGGTGGCATGTCCCACCGACACACAGGGGCATCAGGGTGCATATGCGCGGCCGCACAGTCTGCCCGAGGCGCAGCCCGGGAGCGAGGGCCCCGCCCCGGACGCGGCGCGGCCGGCTGTCGGTGGGGTGCGGCAGGATGGGACGGATGAGCGATGTGAGCCCCCCGGACGACGGCCGCCCCGAGCACCCCGACGCGCTGCCCGAGTACGCCGAGCGGGTCCTGGAAGTCGCCGAGATGATCCCGCCCGGGTGCGTCATGACCTACGGCGACGTCGCCGAGTGGCTGGAGCGGGGAGGCCCCCGCCAGGTGGGCCGCGTGATGGCGCTGTACGGCGGCGCCGTCCCGTGGTGGCGGGTCGTACGCGCCGACGGGACCCTGCTCCCGGGGCACGAACTGCGCGCTCTCGCCCACTACCGCACGGAGGGCACACCCCTGAAGCAGGCGGGCAGGGCGGCCGACGGCCACCTGCCCCGCCTCGACATGAGGCGGGCCCGGTGGGACGGCGGCGAACGTGCGCAGGGTCACACCTGACAGCTTCCGCCATTCGAGGGGGCTGTGGGGAGCCCATGGCCCGTACGGGGGAATCGGGGGACGTCCGTGGCATGCCGTACGTTCGTGGGGCGAGGGACACACGTGACGGCGGTGCCGGGTGAGGACCGGGAGAAGCGAGGGAGGAAGGCGAAGCCCTCCTTCCGCGCCCGGCCGCGGCGTAGCGTCGGCTTCGCGTGTCCCCCTCACCCCTGCGGCCACCGCGCTCCCCCTCGGGCCGTCCGCTCCCGCGACGACGGCGCTGCGCGGCGGCCGTGACCGACCACAGCACACCCACCAGGACCGGCGAACCACGTGAGCTCCTCTTCCTCCACCAGGCGCCTGCCGCACCCCCGGGGGCGGCAGGGGAATCGTGGCGCCTACCGACTGGTGCGTACCCCGCCGACCAGACCGGACCCCCCTCGTCTGGACGCCGCACAGCGCTCCGTGGTTCACCACAGGACCGGTCCGTTGCTCGTCCTCGCGGGCCCGGGCACCGGCAAGACGACCACGCTGGTCGAGTCCGTGGCCGCGCGGATCGCCCGCGGCCAGGACCCCGACCGGATCCTGGTGCTGACGTTCAGCCGCAGGGCCGCCGTCGACCTGCGCGACCGCATGGCGCTGCGCACCGGCGCGGCCCACGTCCCGCAGGCGACCACCTTCCATTCGTTCTGCTACGCCCTGGTCCGCGCCCACCAGGACAGTGAACGGTTCGTCGAGCCGCTGCGGCTGCTGTCCGGACCCGAACAGGACGTGACCGTCCGCTCGCTCCTGGCCGGCCAGGCCGACCTGGAGCGGCTGGGCCTGGCGCACGTGCGCTGGCCGGACGAGCTGCGTGCCTGCCTGACCACCCGAGGCTTCGCCGACGAGGTCCGCGCGGTCCTCGCCCGCAGCCGCGAACTGGGCCTCGGCCCCGACGCCCTGGCCGCCTTCGCCCGCCGCATCGGCCGTCCCGACTGGCAGGCCGCGGCCGCCTTCCTCGCCGAGTACCTCGACGTCCTCGACCTGCGGGGCGTCCTCGACTACGCCGAACTGGTCCACCGCGCGGTGCTCCTCGCCCGCCGCCCCGAGGTCGCCGAACGGCTCGCCGCGCGGTACGACGCGGTCTACGTCGACGAGTACCAGGACACCGACCCCGCCCAGGTACGGCTGCTGCGCGCGCTGGCCGGGGACGGCCGCCCCCTGCTCGCCTTCGGCGATCCCGACCAGTCGATCTACGCGTTCCGGGGCGCAGACGTGAACGGCATCCTGCAGTTCCCGCAGACGTTCCCGCGCGCGGACGGCACGCCCGCGCCCGTGCAGGTCTTGCGCACCTCCCGGCGCTCGGGCGCCGCTCTGCTGGCCGCGACCCGGCTGCTGACCCGGCGGATGCCCCTCACCCGCCTGCCCGCCGACAAGGTCCGCGCCCACCGGGAGCTCACCCCGGTGCGCGACGGCGGGCGCGTCGAGGTCCACACGTACCCGACGGCGGGCACCGAGGTGGACAACATCGCCGACATCCTGCGCCGCGCGCACCTTGAGGACGGCGTCCCGTGGAGCGAGATGGCCGTCCTGGTGCGCGCCGGCGCCCGCTCCCTCCCCGGCCTCCGTCGCGCCCTGACGGCAGCCGGCGTGCCCCTGGACGTCGACGGCGACGACCTGCCGCTGCGGCACGAACCGGCGGTGGCGCCGCTGCTGACGGCGCTGCGGGCGGTGGCGAGCGCGGAGGCGGCGCGTCGCTCGGAGGAAGCGGCGGGACCGGCGGGCCCCGAGCGGGCGGAGCCGGAGGCGGACGCCTGCTGGCTCGACACCGAGACCGCGCTCACCCTCCTCGCCTCACCGCTGGCGGGCATGGACGCCGCCGACCTGCGCCGTCTGGGCCGCGCACTGCGCGAGGAGGAACGCGCCGCGGGCAACCCGCTGCCCCCGCCCTCGGACCAGCTGCTCGCGAGGGCGCTGGCGGAACCCGAGCGCCTGGTCGCGCACGACCCCACGTACGCGCGTGGCGCCCAGCGCCTCGGCGCTCTGCTCAGGAAGGCACGGGAGCGCCTGGCGGGCGGAGGCACCGCAGAGGAGGCGCTGTGGGACCTGTGGGACGGCACCCCGTGGCCCTCCCGCCTGGAGCGGGCGGCCCGGCGCGGCGGCGCGGCGGGCCGCAACGCGGACCGGGACCTGGACGCCGTGTGCGCGCTGTTCGCGACCGCCGCCCGCGCGGAGGAGCGCACCGGAGGCCTGGGCGCCCTGAACTTCCTGGCCGAGATCGAGGCCGAGGACATCGCCGCCGACACGCTCACCCGCCGCGCCGTACGCCCCGACGCGGTACGCCTGATGACGGCGCACCGCTCCAAGGGCCTGCAATGGCGCCTGGTCGTCGTCGCGGGCGTCCAGGAGGGCCTGTGGCCGGACCTGCGGCGCCGCGGCTCCCTGCTGGAGGCCGACCGCATCGGCCGCGACGGACTCGCCGCCCCGCTTACCCCGGGCGCGCTGCTCGCGGAGGAACGGCGGCTGTTCTACGTGGCCGCCACGCGCGCGCGTGAACGCCTCGTGGTGACCGCGGTGAAGGCTCCCGCCGACGACGGCGACCAGCCCTCCCGCTTCCTCACCGAACTCGGTGTCGAACCCAGGGACGTCCCCTCCCGCCCGCGCCGCCCGCTGTCGGTGGCGGCACTCGTGGCCGAACTGCGCGCCACGACCGTCGACCCGCGTGCCTCCGCCACCCTTCGGCAGGCCGCCGCGCACCGGCTGGCCCGGCTGGCCGCGCTCGCCGACGACGAGGGCCGTCCGCTGGTGCCCGCGGCCCACCCCTACCGCTGGTGGGGCATGGCCGAGCCGACCGAGAGCAAGGTGCCGCTGCGCGACCGCGAGCAGCCCGTGGTGCTGTCCGGCAGCGCCCTCGACCAGCTCGCCAACACCTGCGCCCTCCAGTGGTTCCTCAGCCGCGAGGTCAAGGCCGACGCCCCCGCGACCGCCGCCCAGGGCTTCGGCAACGTGGTGCACGTCCTCGCCGACGAGGTCGCCTCCGGACGCAGTCCCGCCGACCTCGCGGTCCTCATGGAGCGCCTGGACACGGTGTGGAACGCGCTCGCCTTCGACGCGCCGTGGAAGTCGGCGCAGGAGAAGGCGCACGCGCGTGAGGCGCTGGAACGCTTCCTGAACTGGCACGTCCTGGAGCGCGCCGGCCGTACCCCGGTCGCCGGCGAGCACGACTTCGACGTGACCCTGGAGGCGGGCGGCTACCAGGTGCGCATCCGCGGCTCCATGGACCGGGTGGAGGCCGACGGCGAGGGACGCGCCTACGTCGTCGACTTCAAGACGGGCAAGCAGGCGCCCACCGGGTCCGAGGTGGCACGCCATCCGCAGCTGGCCGTCTACCAGCTCGCCGTTCGCGAGGGCGCCGTCGACGAGGTCTTCGACGGGGCGCGCCCCGAACCGGGCGGCGCCGAACTCGTCCAGCTGCGCCAGGGCGCGGCGAAACGGGACGGCGGCGACGGCCTGCCCAAGGTGCAGACCCAGGAACCGCTGACGGGGGAGTGGGCCGGCGAGCTGCTGGCCACCGCCGCCGGAAAGGTCCTCGACGAACGGTTCACACCGACGGCCGGGCAGCACTGCGCGCACTGCTCCTTCCGGGCGTCGTGCAGCGCGCGGCCGGAGGGGCGCCATATCGTCGAGTGAGCCGCGTGACGAACGGCACCACTCATGCTGACCTGCGGGTTCTTGGCCCCTGGAGATCGTCTGGCACGGATTGTCAGTGCCCGCCGCTAGCCTCTGTGAGATGCCCGCCCGTATCACCGATCCCGAGCAGCTCAAGGAGCTCCTCGGGATTCCGTTCACCCCGGAGCAGACGGCCTGCATCGTCGCGCCGCCCGCCCCGCAGGTGATCGTGGCCGGCGCCGGCTCCGGCAAGACGACCGTGATGGCGGCCCGCGTGGTGTGGCTGGTCGGCACCGGACAGGTCGCCCCCGAGCAGGTCCTCGGACTGACCTTCACCAACAAGGCCGCCGGCGAACTCGCCGAACGCGTCCGCAAGGCACTGATCAGGGCAGGCGTCACCGACCCGGAGGCCATCGACCCCGACAACCCGCCGGGTGAGCCGCTGATCTCCACCTACCACGCCTTCGCCGGCCGTCTGCTGAAGGACCACGGACTGCGCATCGGGCTCGAGCCCACCACCCGCCTGCTCGCCGACGCCACCCGCTACCAGCTCGCCGCGCGCGTGCTGCGCGAGGCCCCAGGCCCCTACCCGGCGCTGGCCCGCTCCTTCCCGGACCTGGTGAGCGACCTCCTGGCCCTCGACGCCGAACTCGCCGAACACCTCGTACGCCCGGAGGACCTGCGCGCCTGGGACACCGGGCTGCTGCACACCCTGGAGGGCGCCAAGCTCACCAACGCCGACCTGCGCAGGGTCCCCGAGACGGCCGCCGCCCGCCGGGAACTGGCCGAACTGGTGCTCCGCTACCGGGCCGCCAAACGCGAGCGCGACCTGCTCGACTTCGGCGACCAGATCGCCCTGGCCGCACGGCTCGCCCGTCTGCCGGAGGTCGGCCGCGTCCTGCGCGAGGAGTTCCGGGTCGTCCTGCTCGACGAGTACCAGGACACCTCCGTCGCCCAGCGCATCCTGCTGGCCGGCCTCTTCGGCGACGGCACCGGCCACCCCGTCACCGCCGTCGGCGACCCCTGCCAGGCGATCTACGGCTGGCGCGGTGCCTCCGTCGCCAACCTCGACGACTTCCCCGAGCACTTCGCGCACGCCGACGGCCGCAGAGCCACCCGGCAGGCCCTGAGCGAGAACCGCCGCAGCGGCGGCCGCCTCCTCGACCTCGCCAACGGCCTCGCCGAGCCCCTGCGCGCCATGCACGCGGGCGTGGAGGCCCTGCGCCCGGCCCCCGGCGCCGAACGTGACGGTCTGGTGCGCTGCGCCCTGCTGCCCACCCACGCCGAGGAGATCGACTGGATCGCCGACTCGATCGCCCACCTCGTGGGGACCGGGACGGCACCCGGCGAGATCGCCGTCCTGTGCCGTACGGCAGCCGACTTCGCCGAGATCCAGGGCGCCCTGGTCGCCCGGGACGTCCCGGTCGAGGTGGTCGGCCTGTCCGGGTTGCTGCACCTGCCCGAGGTCGCCGACCTCGTCGCCGTCTGCGAGGTCCTCCAGGACCCCGGCGCCAACGCCGCGCTGGTCCGGCTGCTGACCGGCCCACGCTGGCGCATCGGCCCGCGCGACCTGGCGCTCCTGGGCCGCCGGGCGAGGCTGCTCGTCGCCCACGCGCGCGTGGACGCCGACGACGACCCCGACAGCCGGCTCGCCGAGGCCGTGGAGGGCGTCGACCCGGCCGAGGTGATCTCGCTCGCGGACGCCCTCGACACCTTCCTCGAAACGCCCCTGGACGGTGCAGGGGACGACGACCGGCTGCCGTTCTCCCCGGACGCGCGCGTGCGGTTCGCCCGGCTCGCCGCCGAACTGCGCGACCTGCGGCGTTCACTGTCCGACCCGCTGATGGACGTGCTGTACCGCGTTCTGGCCGTCACCGGTCTCGAGGTGGAACTGTCGGCCTCCCCGCACGCCCTGGCCGCCCGCCGCCGCGAGACCCTGGCGAACTTCCTGGACATCGCCGCCTCCTTCGCCGCGAACGAGAGCGAGGCGAGCCTGCTGGCCTTCCTCGGCTTCCTGCGCACCGCGGCCCAGTACGAGAAGGGCCTCGACAACGCGCTGCCCGGCGGCGAGAACACCGTCAAGGTGCTCACCGCGCACCGGTCCAAGGGCCTGGAGTGGGACGTCGTGGCGGTCCCCGGCCTGGTCACCGGCACCTTCCCCAGCGGGCAGGGCCGGGAGAAGTGGACCAGCCAGGGCAAGGTGCTGCCGCACGCCCTGCGCGGCGACGCCGACACCCTCCCGGACATCGACGGCTGGGACGCGCGCGGCATGAAGGCCTTCCACGAGGCCATGAAGGACCACCAGCACACCGAGGAGCTCCGCCTCGGCTACGTCACCTTCACCCGCCCCCGCTCCCTGCTCCTCGGCTCCGGCCACTGGTGGGGCCCGAGCCAGAAGCGGCGCCGTGGCCCGTCCGCGTTCCTTCAGGCCCTGTACGACCACTGCGCCGCCGGCCACGGCGAGATCGAGGCGTGGGCGGACGAGCCCGGGGAGGACGAGGAGAACCCGGCCCTGCACCGGGCCACCGCCGACCAGGTGTGGCCCCTGCCGCTGGACGAGGCCGCCCTGACCCGCCGCCGCGAGGCCGCCGCGATCGTCCTGGCCCACCTGGAGGACCTCGCCACCGGCGCGCACGGCCACCCGGAGGCCGCGCACGACCCCGCGTCCCACGGCGACCCCGACTGGCCCGCGCCACCGCAGGACGAGACGCCTCCGTACGACGACGCGCCCCCGTACGACGCCGGGTCGCTCTTCGGCGAGGACGACGCGGTCGAGGACGGCGACCCGTTCGGCGTCGAGGGCCCCCTCGAGCAGGACGCTCCCTTCAGGGACGGCGACCCCTTCGAGGACGGCGACCCCTTCGAGGGGGAGACCGACGACTGGGACTCCTGGAGCGGCGACCGTCCGACCGTCCCGCACCAGGCGCCTTCGCCCGACGACCATGCAGCGCCCCCGCCCCCGCCCGAGCCCGATCACGAGTACCCGACCCACCCCGAGCCGGACCGCGAACCCGGATCCAGTCCCCGACCCGGATCCAGCCACCTCACTCCGGAGGAGGCCCGCATGGTCGCCTCCTGGGACCGCGACCTCGAAGCGCTGACGGGGGAACTCCGTCGCGCCCGGCAGGCCGTCACCGATGTGCCCCTGCCGACGACCCTGACCGCGTCGCAACTGCTGCATCTGGCCGCCGACCCCGACGGGTTCGCACGGGAGCTCGCCCGCCCCATGCCGCGCCCCCCGCAACCGGCCGCACGCCGTGGCACCCGCTTCCACGCCTGGGTGGAAACGCGCTTCGAGGAACTGACGCTGCCCATGCTGGAACCCGGGGAGCTGCCCGGCGACGACGCCGAGATCACCGACGAACGCGACCTCGAAACCCTCAAGGAGGCCTTCGAGCGCACCCCGTACGCCCACCGCACGCCCCACCGCGTCGAAGCGCCCGTCCAGCTCGCCCTCGCCGGCCGGGTGGTCCGGGGCCGCATCGACGCCGTCTACAAGGACGGCGACGGCGAGCGGGCGACGTACGAGATCGTGGACTGGAAGACGCACCGCTCCCGCACCGCGGACCCGCTCCAGCTCGCGGTGTACCGGCTGGCCTGGGCCGAACTGCACGGCATCCCCCTGGACCGTGTCACGGCCGCGTTCGTCTACGTGCGCACCGGCGAGGTGGCACGGCACGACGACCTCCCGGGCCGCGCCGAGCTGGAACGGCTGCTGACGGAGGAGCCGCAGGCCGAGCCCCGGTGTGACGAACCGCCCGAACGGGAGGCCACCGCGGGCCGATAGGCTCGGAGCCATGAGCCAGACCCCGGACAGCGCCGTCCGTACGTACATCGAACAGCACCGCACCGCCTTCCTCGACGACCTCGCCGAATGGCTGCGCATCCCGTCCGTGTCGGCCCAGCCCGACCACGCGCCCGACGTACGGCGCAGTGCTGACTGGCTCGCCGGCAAACTCCAGCAGACCGGTTTCACCACCACCGAGGTCTGGCCCACCACGGGTGCCCCCGCCGTCTTCGCCGAGTGGCGTTCCGACGACCCGAAGGCCCCCACCGTCCTCGTCTACGGCCACCACGACGTCCAGCCCGCCGCCCGTGAGGACGGCTGGGACAGCGAGCCCTTCGAGCCCGTCGTACGCGAAGGACGCCTCTACGCGCGCGGGGCGGCCGACGACAAGGGCCAGGTGTTCTTCCACACACTCGGCGTCCGCGCGCACCTCGCCGCCACCGGCCGCACCGCCCCGGCCGTCAACCTCAAGCTGCTCATCGAGGGCGAGGAGGAGTCCGGCTCCCCGCACTTCCGGGAGCTCGTCGAACAGCACGCGGAGCGCCTGGCCGCCGACGCGGTGATCGTCTCCGACACCGGCATGTGGTCCGAGGACACCCCCACGGTGTGCACCGGGATGCGTGGCCTCGCCGAGTGCGAGATCCACCTGTACGGACCCGACCAGGACATCCACTCCGGCTCCTTCGGCGGCGCGGTGCCCAACCCGGCGACCGCCGCCGCCCGCCTGGTCGCCGCCCTGCACGACGAGCACGCGCGCGTGGCCGTCCCCGGCTTCTACGACGGCATCGTGGAACTCACCGACCGGGAGCGCCGCCTCTTCGCCGAGCTGCCCTTCGCCGAGGAGCAGTGGCTGCGCACCGCCAAGTCGTACGCCGCCCACGGCGAGGCCGGATACACCACCCTGGAGCGCGTCTGGGCCCGCCCCACCGCCGAGGTCAACGGCATCGGCGGCGGCTACCAGGGGCCCGGCAGCAAGACGATCATCCCGTCCGCGGCGACGGTCAAGCTGTCGTTCCGGCTGGTCGCCGGCCAGGACCCCGACCACATCGAGAAGGCCGTCCGCGCCTGGGCCGCCGAGCAGGTGCCCGCGGGGATACGGCAGGAGATCGTGTTCGGCGCGGCCACGCGCCCGTGCCTGACGCCGCTGGACCACCCGGCCCTGCAGTCCGTGGTCCGCGCCATGGGCCGCGCCTTCGACGCCCCCGTCCGCTTCACACGCGAGGGCGGCTCGGGCCCGGCCGCCGACCTCCAGGAGGTGCTCGGCGCGCCCGTCCTCTTCCTGGGCATCTCCGTCCCCTCCGACGGCTGGCACGCACCCAACGAGAAGGTCGAGCTCGACCTCCTGCTCAAGGGCGTCGAGACCAGCGCGTACCTGTGGGGCGACCTCGCGGAGCACTGGCACGATGCGCCCTGACGGGCGCCCGCCGGCCCGGGCGGTGTCGTGCCGGGCGCACACTGGAGAGGCCCTCCCGCGCCCCCAGGCCCCGTCGGACGCGGACGCCTCCTGCCGCACGTCCCGCTGAACCGCCGCCGAAACAACCGTTGCACCGGGGGAGTTGGAAGCACCCGTGACCACCTGGACCGACCACACCGCCGACCGTCCCATCTCGCTCACCGCGCCCAGCGGCATCGACCGGGCCGCCCACCACCGGCTCGACGAGGCCTGGCTCGCCGCGGCATGGAGCCACCCCTCGACGCGCTGCTTCGTGGTCTCCGGCGGTCAGGCCCTGATCGACGAGACCCTCGACGGCCGCACCGAACTGGTCACGACGCCCTCCTTCGAGGCCCCCCTCACCGAGGCGCACCGCTACTTCCTCGGCACGGACGCGGAGGGCGTCAGCTACTTCGCCCTGCAGAAGGACTCCCTGCCCGGCCGCATCGACCAGTCCGCACGCCCGGCCGGTCTGCGCGAGGCCGGTCTGCTCCTGTCCCCCCGGGACGCAGGCCTGCTGGCGCACGCGGTGGCCCTGGAGAACTGGCAGCGGCTGCACCGCTTCTGCTCCCGCTGCGGCGAGCGCACCGTGATCGCCGCGGCCGGGCACATCCGCCGCTGCCCGGCCTGCGGCGCCGAGCACTATCCGCGCACCGACCCCGCCGTGATCATGGCGGTCACCGACGACGCGGACCGGATCCTGCTCGGCCGCCAGGTGCACTGGCCCGAGGGCCGTTTCTCCACGCTCGCCGGCTTCGTCGAGCCGGGGGAGTCCATCGAGCAGTCGGTGCGCCGCGAGGTCCACGAGGAGGTGGGCGTCGCCGTCGGCGAGGTCGAGTACGTCGCCAGTCAGCCCTGGCCGTTCCCCTCCAGCCTCATGCTGGGCTTCATGGCGCACGCCACCTCGACCGAGATCGCCGTCGACGGCGACGAGATCCACGAGGCCCGCTGGTTCTCCCGCGAGGAACTGCGCGCGGCCTTCGAGTCCGGCGAGGTCCTGCCGCCCTACGGCATCTCCATCGCGGCCCGCCTCATCGAGCTCTGGTACGGCGAGCCGCTGCCGACGAGGAGCGCCGTCTGAGGCCCGGAGACCCGGAAACAACGAGAAGGCGGCCTCCCCGGGGTTCCGGGGAGGCCGCCTTCCACGTCTGCCGCCGGACGCACGAGCTCAGACGTCCCGCTTGCGCGCCGTCAGCTGGAAGAGCCGAGCTGTGTGCATGTAGGGCGGCAGCGCGGTCGTGGCGAGTTCCAGTTGTTCAAGGTCCGCGTAGAACGCCGGGTCGTGTTTTCGCGCGTCGTCGGTGATGTAGTCGCAGAAGCCGCGGATGCCGTAGTGCTGTACGTCCTGGCAGCCGAGGCTTTGCAGGACAGGGATGATCTCTTCGGCCGTGTGGAGTGTCACCGCCGAGTCGAACGTCTGGGTCCGGGACCGGTCTGTGCCGAGCGCGGCCAGCGCGGCGGCGGGGTCGGTCTCGCGAACGGCGATGGTCAAGGCGGCCGAGTGACGGTTGATCGCCATCATCGAGAACAGCCCGCCGGGCTTCAGCGGGACGAGGGCCGCGGCGAGGACGCCCGGCACGTCGTCCACGTACTGGAGAAGGTTGTGGCACAGGACCACGTCGAACGCTCCGGCGGAGAGATCGGCGGGCAGAGCCGTCACATCGGCGCGCACACAGGTGATCAGCTCCGTCAGGCCGGCCGTCGAGGCTCGCTCGGTCGCGGCGGCGAGCATGGCGGGTGCGTGGTCGACGATGGTGACGTGATGCCCGCGGGCGGCCAGACGCATCGCGTCGCCGCCGTCACCGCCGGCGAGGTCGAGCATCCGCAGCGGCCCGCCGCCCAGGTCGTCGAGATGACGGGCGAGGTTCGCCTCGGCGATCGCGTACCGCAGACGGCCCCAGGGGGCGTCCTGCCATTCCTGCCAGGTGGTCATCGCGGTGTTGAACCTCTCGGGAGCCTCAGGCATCTCGCGACGATAGCCCGAACACGCGTGCGTTGCGCCGTGCCGGGCGGTCCACCGACTCGCCCCGGTACAGGTCGGGGCATGCAAAGACCCCCGATCCGGCGCCAGGCGGGTCGGGGGTCGTGTGCGGCATGTGGTCAGACGCCGAGTGCCTGCTTCACCTGGGCGAGGCTCGGGTTCGTCATCACGACCTCGACCCCACCATTGGAGGGAACCACCTGCAGGGTGGGAACCGTCTGGTTTCCGCCGTTGGCCTTTTCGACGAAGGCTGCGGAATCCGGGTCCTGCTCGATGTTGATCTCGGTGTACGCGATGCCCTCGCGGTCCATCTGGCTCTTCAGCCGGCGGCAGTAGCCGCACCACGTGGTGCTGTACATCGTCACAGTGCCCGGCATGTCTCTCGCGCTCCTTCGGCGGCTCGGGGACGTATTCGTCGCAGGGGAGGAACGTACGCCACCGCTCCGGCATTCCCACCGGGGGTATCCGGCCCGCGTGACGCGCGGCACGGGACGCGCGGAGTCGGCACGGCCGCAGCAGCACCAGCGCGACCGGTACGACCAGTACGACCGCCGGGGGCTGCCTGTGGACAACCGGCTCATGCGTCCCACGGCGACCTGGCAGCATGGCTGTGTGACAGCAGCAACGCACTCCCCGCTCTTCCCTCGGGTCCCCGACTCCGCCGACGCGGTGCTCGACGGGCTCGACCCCGAGCAGCGTGAGGTGGCCACCTCTCTGCACGGGCCGGTGTGCGTCCTGGCGGGCGCCGGCACGGGCAAGACCCGGGCGATCACCCACCGCATCGCCTACGGGGTGCGCGCGGGTGTCCTCCAGCCCTCCAGCGTGCTGGCCGTCACCTTCACCAACCGTGCGGCGGGGGAGATGCGCGGCCGGCTGCGCCAGCTCGGCGCGCACGGCGTGCAGGCCCGCACCTTCCACTCCGCCGCCCTGCGTCAGTTGCAGTACTTCTGGCCGAAAGCGATCGGTGGCGCCCTGCCCCGGCTCGTCGACCGCAAGATCCAGCTCGTCGCGGACGCGGCCGCCGCCTGCCGCATCCGCCTGGACCGGGGCGAGCTGCGGGACGTCACCGCCGAGATCGAGTGGTCCAAGGTCACCCAGACCGTCCCGGCCGACTACGCCCTCGCGGCCGCGAAGGACGGCCGCGCCGTCCCCCGCGACCCGGCCGAGATCGCCCAGCTGTACTCGGTGTACGAGGACCTCAAGCGGGAGCGCTCGGTCATCGACTTCGAGGACGTCCTGCTGCTGACCGTCGCCGTCCTCCAGGACCGCGCCGACGTCGCCGAACAGGTCCGCGCCCAGTACCAGCACTTCGTGGTCGACGAGTACCAGGACGTCTCCCCGCTCCAGCAGCGCCTGCTGGAACTGTGGCTGGGCGACCGCGACAGCCTGTGCGTCGTCGGCGACGCCAGCCAGACGATTTACTCCTTCACCGGAGCGACCCCCGACCACCTGCTCGACTTCCGCACCCGCCATCCCGGCGCCACCGTCGTCAAGCTGGTCCGCGACTACCGCTCCACGCCGCAGGTCGTCCACCTGGCCAACGGACTGCTCGCCCAGGCCCGGGGCCGTGCCGCCGACCACCGGCTGGAACTGGTCTCCCAGCGCGCCCCCGGGCCCGAGCCCGCCTACACCGAGTACACCGATGAGCCCGCCGAGGCGGAAGGCGCCGCCCGCCGCATCCACGACCTGATCGCCTCCGGCCTCCCGGCGAGCGAGATCGCCGTCCTGTTCCGGACGAACGCCCAGTCCGAGACCTACGAACAGGCCCTCGCCGACGTCGGCGTGCCCTACCAGCTGCGCGGCGCGGAACGCTTCTTCGACCGGCCGGAGGTGCGCAGGGCCAGTGTCGCGCTGCGGGCCGCGGCGCGCTTCGGCGGCAACGACTCCCTCCTCGACGACGCCGACGACCTGCCCTCACAGGTGCGTGCCGTGTTGTCGGGGGAGGGCTGGACCCCGCAGCCGCCGGCCGGCTCCGGCGCGGTCAGAGAGCGCTGGGAATCCCTGGCCGCCCTGGTGAGCCTCGCCCAGGACTTCGCCGCCGCCCGGCCGGGGGCGACGCTCGCCGACCTCGTGGCGGAACTCGACGAGCGGGCGAACGCCCAGCACGCCCCGACGGTCCAGGGCGTCACCCTCGCCTCCCTGCACTCGGCCAAGGGCCTGGAGTGGGACGTCGTCTTCCTGGTCGGCGTCGCCGAGGGCATGATCCCCATCACCTACGCCCGAACAGACGAACAGATCGAGGAGGAGCGCCGCCTCCTCTACGTGGGTGTCACCCGCGCCCGTGAGCTGCTGCACGTGTCCTGGTCGCTGTCCCGCTCGCCGGGCGGCCGTCCCGGCCGCCGCCCCAGCCGCTTCCTCGACGGGCTGCGCCCCGGCTCGGCCGGTACCGCGGGCCGCGCCGCACCCGGTGGCTCCGGAGGCGTCGAGCGCGGCTTCACCGCGGCCGTGGCGACGCGCACGGCGCCCGCCGCCCCGCGGCGCACGCAGCGCACCCCGGCCCGGTGCCGGGTCTGCGGCCGCACGCTCACCGACGCCGGCGAGATGAAGCTGATGCGCTGCGACGGCTGCCCCTCCGACATGGACGAGGGCCTGTACGAGCGGCTGCGCGAGTGGCGGGCGGTCCAGGCGGGGCGCAGCGGGCAGCCCGCCTTCTGCGTCTTCACCGACAGGACACTGATGGCGATCGCCGAGACCGTCCCGGACGACGAGCGCGAACTGGCGCGCATCCCCGGAGTGGGGATGCGCAAGCTCCGCCGGTACGGGCCGGATGTTCTCGCCCTCTGCGAGGGCCGGGAGCCCGGGGAAGGAGGCAACGAGGACTGAGCGAGTACCGGCCGCGGACTGGCCGGGGAATGAGGGGAACTCGTCGAAAAAATAGTTTGCGCACCCGCCGTCCGTCCCCATAGGTTCTTGGTCACGGGAACAGTGGCCTTCCTGAGGCCCCGGTTCCGTGTTCTACTTGCATATCCGTACGGACTGGCTCACCCCAGTCCCTCAGACGCCGAGAGGAGGCGAGCCCAGTGATCACTATCAAGACCAGCTCCATCAGCACCGCCAAAATGACCGATCGCTCGGTCGTCTCCCTGTGCATGCTCGGCGCCTTTAACCAGGGCACCGGTCTGTCCGGCATTGCTGCCGCGCGTCCGGCGTCCTGCGTGTCCCTCGCGGGCCTTCCCGTCCGTGAGCGTGATGAGCGACCGACCAAGGCACTGGAAGCAGTAGCGGCGCAGGCGCAGGCCTATGCCGTTGAGGCGGCCGGTGCCGGTAACCGGGAGCAGACGAAGCAGCACCACCTGATGTGGGCCTTCCGTGGGCCAGACCCCTGGAGTGATCCAGCCTGATCGCCGATCAGGCCGGCGCCTTCAGGGCCGCGGAACCCCATCCGGGATCCGCGGCCCTTCTGTTTTCCCCGAACGGGGACAGCGGAGCGAAGGAGCCTCGGGACAAGAGAAGAACCCGGTAGCCAGCCGACACCCGGCCGACCGGCCGACCCGACCAGACGAGGAAGACGAACCGTGCAACTCGAAGCGCACGCCCCGTCCGTACCGCCTTCCGACACGATCCCCAAGCCCGGTCTCACGGAGGACCCCGCCTTGACCCCGCTCACCGCGCTCACCGCGCTCGACGAAGCCATCGAGAACCTCGGCGTGCCCGTCCCCTGCCGTTCCTACGACCCGGAGGTCTTCTTCGCCGAGTCGCCGGCGGACGTGGAGTACGCCAAGTCCCTCTGCCGCACCTGCCCGCTGATGGAGGCCTGCCTCGCCGGCGCCAAGGAGCGGCGTGAGCCCTGGGGCGTCTGGGGTGGCGAGCTGTTCGTCCAAGGTGTCGTCGTCGCCCGGAAGCGGCCGCGTGGCCGCCCGCGCAAGAACCCGGTCACGGCATGAACACCGCAGGAACGATCGACCGCCCCCTCACGCACGACCCCCAGAAGCAGGCCCCGATGAAGCCGTCCGCCAGCGAGCCCGCGGGCTCCGCGACCGAAGACGTCACCACCACCGGCGCGAACGACTCGCGTCAGAACAGGAACCGAGAGATGCAACTCATCCCAGAAGCGCTGGCTCGTGCGCATATGCGCGAGCGGCTGCACGAGGCGGAGAGGGAACGCCAGGCCGTACGCCTGGCGGCCGCCCGCCGGATGCAGCGTCGCGCCGAGCGCGCCTCGCTGCGTGCCCGCCGCGCGCTCGCCATGGCAGTGATGC
Source organism: Streptomyces cyslabdanicus (assembly GCF_052663305.1). Lineage (NCBI taxonomy): Bacteria > Bacillati > Actinomycetota > Actinomycetes > Kitasatosporales > Streptomycetaceae > Streptomyces > Streptomyces cyslabdanicus. Next base: position 192,409 of record NZ_JBQRUW010000022.1, on the reverse strand, counting down.
ACTGACCGACAACGCTGTTCCACGCCGCCAGGCGGTGGCCTCCCGGTCCGGGAGGCCGGAACCCTGCCCGCGGGGGCCGGTCCGTTCGGACGGACCGGCCCCCGCGGTGCGTTGTTCCCGCCGATCCGCGGCCCGGCGGTATGGTCGCGGGGTGACGAGTCTTCCCGGAGGCGCGGACCCCGCCGGCACGGCAGGTGCGGGCACGGACCACGCGGGCACGGCGTACGGCGGCACGGGCCGCGGCGGTGCGAGCGCCGAGCGTCCCGGCCTGGCGTGCGCACGCTGCGGCACCCCGGCCGAGGGCCTGCCGCCCACCTGGACCTGCTCCGTGGAGAACGGCACCCGGCGCCACTTCTGCGACGCCTGCTCCCGCGAGAACCTCCGCTCGATCGAGGGGCGCCTGGACTCCGCCTGGTGGTAGCCCCCAGCGTGCTCAGGCCTCGGCGGCCGCCTGCTCGTCGTCCGGTTCCTCGTCGCCCGGCTGCTCGCCTCCCGGACGGGCGGCGAAACCCGGCAGCCACTCCTCCAGCTCTTCCCGAAGCCGCACGGTGGAGCCCAGCTGGCACAGCACGCCGATGGTGCTGAGCGTGACCCGGTGGATCAGCAGGTACGACGGGGGGAGATTGAGCCGCTTGCCCAGTTGGTAGGCGGGGGAGCGGGGGTCGGCGATCCGGGCCGCCTGGCTGCGCATCCAGCCGCGGGTGAAGGTGAACTCCTCCACCTGGGCCGGTTCGATGATCGGCAGGAGGTAGTCGAGGACGGCGTCCGGGTCCAGCTCGATGGACTCCTTCACGAAGCCCTCCGTGGACAACATCTCGTAGACCGCCTCCGCCTCGCCGTCCAGCGCCATGCGCAGCGCTGAGCCGATGGGCGTCGGCAGGCCGCCGGGAAGGCGGTCGACGGTGCCGAAGTCCAGGACACCCAGCCGCCAGTCGTCCTCGCCGTCCGGTCCGCCGGGCAGGAGACGGAAGTTGCCGGGGTGCGGGTCGGCGTGCAGCAGGCCCGTGCGGGCCGGGCCCGAGAACAGGAAGCGGGCCAGCAGCTGGCCGGCGCGGTCGCGCTGGGTCTGGGTGCCGTCCGCGATCACCTCGGACAGCGGAACACCGTCGAGCCACTCGGTGACCAGGACCTGCTCGCACTGATGGACCACCGCCGGGACGACGAAGTCCGGGTCGTCGGCGAACTCCTCGGCGTGAGCCTGCTGGGCCTGCGCCTCCAGTCCGTAGTCCAGCTCCTCGGAGACGCGGTCCTTGAGCTCGGCGATCAGCGGTTTGATGTCCACGCCGGGAACCAGCGGTCCCAGAAGGCGGGCGAACCTGCTCAATTGGGTCAGATCGGAGACGAGGGCCTCGCCGGCGCCGGGATACTGCACCTTGACCGCGACCTCGCGGCCGTCGCGCCACACCGCCCGGTGCACCTGCCCGATCGAGGCCGCCGCGGACGGCTTGTCCTCGAACTCCTCGAACAGCTCGCGCCAGTGCTCGCCCAGCCGCTCCTCCAGCACGGAGTGCACCGTGCGCGTCGGCATCGGCGGCGCCGCCTCCTGGAGCTTGGTCAGCGCGACCCGGTAGGGGCCGGCGACCTCCTCGGGCAGTGCCGACTCGAAGACGGACAGCGCCTGCCCGAACTTCATCGCCCCGCCCTTGAGCTCACCGAGCACCTTGAACAACTGGTCGGCTGTGCGTTGCTGAAGCTCGCGACCGACGAGATCGGCGGACTCGCCGACGATCCGTTTGCCGAGTCCCCAGGTCGCTCTCCCGGCGAATCCGAGCGGGAGCGCGGCGAGCTTGGCGGTCCGGGTGACCGCCTTCCGGGGAAGATCAGACATGCGCCCTCCAAGTCCGAGCAAGCCGCGCCGCGTCTGCCCGGCGGCAGGGCGTCGATGACGGCCGTTGCCCAGCCATTGTCGCGCGTGCCTCGCCGTTCCCCGAGGCCTGCTCCCCCTCGGCTTCCCCGGCCGCGCCGCACGAGCAGGACGGATGCGGCCACACCGGGCGTGGGCGCCAGCTCAGGTCGGGCAGGGACACCTCCCAGCGGGCGCCCGCACTGGAGGGCGACTCCCCGTCCAGGAAGGCGAGCGCGTGCGCCGCCGACAGGGCGGCCACGGTCGCGGCGAGAGGCAGATCACACGGGCGTACATGACGCGGTCTGCCCGAGCGCCACTGCGCCACCAGACGCGGCCAGGTCCCGTCCCGGTCCGTGCGCCCCAGGTGCAGACAGCCGGCGCAGCCGGTCTCGCCGGGCAGGACGAGCGGGCCCACGACGCCCGTGCCCTCCACCACCCCGGCGTACAGATGAGGGGTGCCGGACTCGATCAGGGCGGCGGCCGCGGACGGATCGGGCGCGTACACGGCGATGTCGTCCCTCGGGGCGAGGACCACCAGGGAGAATCCCCGCTCGTCGGACTCGGACGGCGTCCGGGCGGTGCGGCGGGCCGGACGGTCCGGGGCCGCGGCGCGCACGGCCCGCCGCGCCGCGGTGTCCCGGCGCTCGCCGACGGTCTCGGCGGACAGCCCACCCGGGGCGACGTCCCCCGGCTCCACACAGCCGCCGTCGCGCACGTCGACCTCGCCGACCCCCGCCCCGGACAGCAGCGCCGCGAGGACGGCGCCCACCCGGCCCGCGCCCTCGACCCGCACCCGCGCCGCACGTCGGGCGGCGAGGCGCCCCATCGCCTCACCCGGTGCGCGCGTGGTCAAAGAGAGGGAGGCGAGATCGGGCGCCAGCCGGTCCATGGCCTCCTTCCGCTCCCGCAGCGCGTCGGCCGCCGCGCCGCCGCCCCGGGCGTCGTCCAGGAGCCCGGCCTGGGCCAGTCGCTCCACCAGGTGGTCGACGTGACCGTCGGGCAGATCCATGCGGCGTGCCTCCTCCCGCAGCAGCGGCAGTCCGCGCGTGCCGTTGAGCAGGTCCAGGAAACTGCCCGTCGCCGTGTCCAGCGGGCCCAGGGTCATCGCGTGCGCGGGAGTCATCCCGAACTGCACGGTGCCGAGATCACGCCAGCCGCGCCTGAGCGCGGGTTTCACCATCGGATGCATGCGAGCCCCCGTAGCCCGAAGAAGGAAAGCACCGGAACGTCCTCGTACGCCGGTGAGGCCGGTCCCAGCCGTCGCCGACGAGTGCCAGCATGCCCGGCCCGGACGGCGGGCGCCGAAAGTTGTCCACAGGCGATGGGTATTCGTCGTACGAGTCGCATGAGTCGTACGAATCGGACGCTCGGCGGGGGATCGGCGCGGAACCCGTTCCGGGCCCGGGACTTCCCGGCCGCGCACCCGGTAACGTCGGGGCGTGTCCGCCGACCCACTGCACCGTGCCGGAACGCCGCAGCACGGCAAGACGAGCCCGCCGCCGGACGGCGCCGAGGCGAGCGAGATCGAGGTCCGCAGGAGTACCCGGCGCCGTCGGACGGTCTCCGCGTACCGCGAGGGCGGTCGCACCGTCGTGCTCATCCCCGCCCGGATGTCCGAGGCGGAGGAGCGGCGCTGGGTGACCGTCATGCTCGACAAGCTCGCCGCCCAGGAGAGCCGGCGAACGCTCGGCGACACGGAGCTGGCCGAACGCGCCGAACGGCTGTCCGCCCAGTTCTTCGACGGCCGCGCCCGGCCCGCCTCGGTCCGCTGGGTCACCAACCAGAACACGCGCTGGGGCTCGTGCACCCCGGCGGAGGGCAGCATCCGGCTGTCCCACCGGCTTCAGGGGATGCCCGAGTACGTCGTCGACTACGTACTGCTGCACGAGCTGGCCCATCTGCTCGTCCCGGGACACGGCCCCGACTTCTGGCGGCTGCTGGAGGCGTACCCGCGCACCGAGCGGGCCCGGGGCTATCTGGAAGGGGTGGCGGCGGCCGCGCGGCTGCCGCATCCGCCGGGTTCGCAGGGCGGGTGACCGAGCCGCCGGGGGCGCCCGTCACCACTCGACTGTGCTTGTGTACCGGGTCCGTACCGACTTCGGCCGGTGCCGGGGTTTGCCGTTAGCCTGGCGCGACGCACTCGCACTCGGGACGGGGGACGGTCCGTTGGGCATGCCCAGGGAATTCCAGCGCGGCCACAAGGCCAGGATCAGTGACCTGACCGCGGGCACGGATCTGTACGTCGGCGTGCAGATCACGGCCCCCGGACTGACCGTCGACATCAGCTGCTTCGGTCTGGACGCCGACGAACGCCTGTCGGACGACCGGTACTTCGTCTTCTACAACCAGCCGAAGTCGCCCGAGGAGGCCATCCAGCTGCTGGGCGCCCAGGCGGGCGACACGGAGTCCTTCCGGGTCACGCTGGAGAAGATCCCGTCGCACATCCGGAAGCTGTCGTTCACGGCCGCCATCGACGGGGCCGGGCAGATGTCCCGGATCGACTCCGGGTACCTGCGCATCGTGGCGGGCGGCGAGGAGGTGGCCCGGTACGCGTTCGACGGCTCGGAGTTCTCCACCGAACGGGCCGTGATACTGGGCGACTTCTACGTCAGGGACGTGTGGCGGTTCGCGGCCGTCGGCCAGGGCTTCGACGGGGGCCTCGAGGCGCTGCTGAAGAACTTCGGCGGGGAGGTCCTGGAAGAGGAGGAGGACCCCGCCGCGGGCCAGGACCCGCAGTCCGGAACCGCTCCGGGCTTCGCCCCGCCCGCCCAGGCCACCGCGCCCCCGGAGTTCGCCGTCCCCTCCGGGCCGCCCGCCCCGATGCCTGCCTCGGCCGCCGTCCCGGTCCCTGCCCCGATGCCTGCCTCGGCCGCCGTCCCGGTCCCTGCCCCGATGCCTGCCTCAGCCCCCGTCCCGGTTCCAGCCCCGGAGCCGGTCGTCCCGGCCCCAGCCCCGGTCCCCGCCCCGGAGCCGGTCGCCCTGGTGCCGTCGCCCGTCGCGTACGGCTTCGCGCCGCCTCCAGGAGCCACCCCGCTGCCTCCGGAAGCCACCCCGCCGCCTCTGCCCCCGGCGCCGGGTCCCGCGCCGTCGGTGCACGCGGCGCCGACCATCATCGCCCCCCTGACCCCGCCCGGCGCCCCTGTCCCGCCGCCCGCCCCGCCGCCCGCGCCCTACGCGCAGCCGCCTTACGGCCGGCCGCACGGACAGACCCCGCCCCCGCCCCCGCTCCCGCCGCCCGCCCAGTACCAGGCACAGCAGCCCCCGCCCCCGCTCCCGCCATCCGCGCAGTACCAGGCACAGCAGCCCCCGCCGCCCCCCGGCTACGATGACCGGCCGCCGTTCGGCCAGGCCCCCGGTCAGCCCGCTCCCTACGGAGCGCCGGAGGCGCCCCCCGGGCCGCCGGAGTGTCCGCCGCGCTGAACCCGCTGCTGCCACCGCAGAACGCGGTGGTCGGGCAGGGTCTCGCCGCGCAGTTCGGCATGGGACGGCAGGGGGTGCGGGGACAGAATCAGGGGAACGTCTGGGGCTGAGCCGAGGCCGGAGGCGAGGGGCGACCACCACCGGCCGTCGCCCCTCGCGGGGTCAGAGCCTGGCGCGCGTCGCCTCCAGCAGGCGGACGACCGACGTGTCCGCCACCCCCGGCACGTCGTCGTAGGCGAACCAGCGCAGGTCCAGGGACTCGTCGCTGATGGCCGCCACCGCCCCGCTCGGCGCGAGCGCGGCGTACTGGACGTCGAGGTGCCAGGCACACGGGGTGCGGTGGCGGTCGAGGCGGACGGGGCCGCCGGGCAGCAGGGTCAGCCCCTCGATGCCCGACTCCTCGGTCGCCTCGCGCAGGGCCGCGTCCGCCAGCGTGGCGTCCTCCGGCTCGCAGTGGCCGCCCATCTGGAGCCACATGCGCAGCTTCCTGTGGAGGGTCAACAGCACCCGGCCGCGCTCCGGGTCGATCACCATCGCGCTCGCCGTGATGTGCCCGTCCGCGCAGGCCTTCCACATGCCGTCCGGGCGCGTCCGCAGATGCTCCAGGTAGAGCGGGCGCAGCTCCTTCTGGTCCCCGTACTCCCCGTACTCCCCGGACTCTCCGTGCTCCCGGTACTCCCGCAGGACGAGGACCGCGTCGTCGTGGAGGCTCACTCGGCGTCGTCGCCCTTGTCGCTCTTCCCGTCCTCGTTGGTCTCGTTGGTCTCGTTGTTCTCGTCGGGCTCGGTCTTCTTGCGCAGGTCCGGCTTCGGCGCGGAACCGCCCGCCGCCTCGCCGAGCATCCTGTCCAGCTCGGAGAAGTCCATGTGCTCGCGGTGCACGAAGCCGTCCGGGTCGTCCAGGTCGGCGGCGGTGGGCAGCATGTCCGGGTGCGCCCACAGGCCGTCGCGGCCCTCCACCCCGCGCGCGTCGGTGAGCGAGGCCCACAGGCGGGAGGCGTCCCGCAGCCGGCGCGGGCGCAGCTCCAGGCCGATCAGCGTGGCGAACGTCTGCTCGGCCGGACCGCCCGAGGCCCGGCGGCGGCGCAGCGTCTCGCGCAGCGCGTCGGCGGACGACAGGCGAGGCTTGGCCGCGGCGTGCACCACGGCGTCCACCCAGCCCTCGACGAGGGCCAGAGCGGTCTCCAGGCGGGCCAGGGCGGCCTTCTGCTCCGGGGTGTCCTCCGGCTGGAACATGCCCTGCTGGAGGGCGTCCTGCAACTGCTCGGGGTTCTGCGGGTCGAACTGGCCGACCACGTCCTCCAGCTTGGCGGTGTCGACCTTGATCCCGCGCGCGTACCCGTCGACGGCGCCGAACAGGTGCGAGCGCAGCCACGGCACGTGCGAGAACAGGCGCTGGTGGGCGGCCTCCCGCAGGGCGAGGTACAGCCGCACCTCCTCCTTGGGCACGCCCAGGTCCTTGCCGAACGTCTCGATGTTCACCGGCAGCAGCGCGGCCCGGCCGGCCGGACCGAGCGGCAGGCCGATGTCGGTCGAGCCGACGACCTCGCCGGCCAGCACGCCGACGGCCTGACCGATCTGCGTGCCGAACATGGCGCCGCCCATGGAGCGCATCATGCCGATCAGCGGGCCGGCCATGGCCTGCATCTCCTCCGGCAGGACGTCGCCCATGGCGGTGCCGACCCGCTCGGCGACCGGGTCGACGAGCTCCTTCCACGCCGGCAGGGTGGCCTCGACCCACTCCGCGCGGGACCACGCCACCGCGGAGCCCGCGCCGGACGGCAGGGACGTCACGTCGTCCAGCCACAGGTCGGCCAGCCGGACGGCGTCCTGGACCGCGGTGCGCTCGGCGGGGCCGACGCTGGCGTCCTTGGTGCCGTCCGAGGTGCCCTGGGAGACCGTCTGGCGGGCGATCTGCTTGGCCATGTCCCAGTTCACCGGGCCGCCCTCGTAGGAGAGCATCTGGCCGAGCTGCTGGAACGCCGCGCCCAGGTCGGTGGGGTTCAGCGAACCGAACATGGCTGCGAGCGGATTGTCGGCGCCGGGCCCGCCAAAGCCTCCGGCTCCGGACAGTCCGAAACCGAACGGGTTGGCCGGTCCCTGCTCACCGCCGCTCTGCTGGTCCTTCTTCTTGCCCTCGTCGCCGTCGTCCGGCTCCTCCGGCGGAAGGCCGAATCCGAATGGGGTGTCACTCACGGGGTTCCTCGGCTGTTAAGGCCACCGGTTCTCTCCGGCGGCGCGGCTGCCCGACAACACCACCCAGCGTAGACACCATGGGCGGTTCGGGCCTCGGTGCTTCGCCGACACATCGCCTGCGGCAGGATGGATGCCACCTGGTACGTACGCGTCATTCGCGCCCGTATGTGAAGACAACCGCTGGAGACGCCCGGTGAGTTCCCCAGATCCACAGGTTCGCGCAGCGCGAAACCACGAGAGCACCCCCGCCGTGCGCGGGCCTGTCGTCGCGGTCACCGGAGCCGCGCGCGGGGTCGGCGCGCTGCTCACCGAGCGGCTCGCCGAGTCCGCAGAGGTCCGCCAGGTCATCGCCATCGACGAACGGCGCGGGGAGTGCGCGGCGGCGCAGTGGCACATCCTCGACGTGCGGGATCCGGCGATCGCGGAGCGGCTGCGCGGCGCCGACGTCGTGGTGCACCTGGCGCTCGACCTCGACCTGGAGACCGATTCCGCCGCCCGGACGGCGTACAACGTCCGGGGGACGCAGACCGTGCTGACCGCCGCGGCCGCGGCCGGGGTGCACCGCGTGGTGCTGTGCACCTCCGCGATGGTCTACGGGGCGCTGCCGGACAACGAGCTGCCGCTGTCGGAGGACGCGGAGCTGCGGGCGACCGCCGAGGCGACCGGGGTCGGGGACCTGCTGGAGATCGAGCGGCTGGCGCGGCGCGCGCCGCGGGCGCACCCCGGGCTGAACGTCTCCGTGGTCCGGCCCGCGGTCCTCGTCGGCGGCACGGACACCGCGCTGACCAGGTACTTCGAGTCGCCGCGACTGCTGGTGGTGGCCGGATCACGGCCCGCGTGGCAGTTCTGCCACGTGGAGGACCTGTGCAGCGCCCTGGAGTACGCCGTGCTGGAGAAGGCCGACGGCGAGCTGGCCGTCGGGTGCGAGGGGTGGCTGGAGCAGGAGGAGGTCGAGGAGCTCAGCGGGATCCGCCGGATGGAACTGCCGTCGGCGGTCGCGCTGGGGGCGGCGGCCCGGTTGCACCGGATCGGGCTCACGCCGTCTCCGGCGGGGGACCTGGCGTACACGATGTACCCGTGGGTGGTGAGCGGCAGCCGGCTGCACGATGCCGGGTGGCGGCCGCGCTGGACCAACGAGGAGGTCCTCGCCGCGCTGCTGGAGGAGGTGTCCGGGCGGCACACGGTCGCCGGGCGGCGCCTGGGCCGCAAGGACGCGACGGCGGCGGGGGCCGCCGGGGCGACGGTGGCCCTGCTGGGAGCGGCGGCGGTGGTGCGGCGGGCCCGGAAGGCGCGCCGGCGCTGAGAGACGTACGGGGCTCCGGACCCGCACGCGCGCGTGCGGGCTGATCGCGCTGTTCCCCGTCCCGCCACGTGTCGGGCACGATGGACGCATGGCAGCCACCAACGATCATCCCGGCGAGTACGCCGCCGAGGACCCCGTCAAGCTGATCGGCGTGCGGGAGACCCCCCTCTCCCTCGACGAGGTGTTCAAGGCGCTCGGGGACGATGCCGCCGGCGGGACCGCGCTGTTCGTGGGCACCGTGCGGAACCACGACGGGGGCGCCGATGTCGACGCGCTCGGGTACTCCTGCCATCCCGGCGCGGAGGCGGAGCTGCGCAGGGTCGCCGAGAAGGTCGCCGCCGCGTACCCGGTGCGGGCGCTGGCGGCCGTGCACCGCGTGGGAGACCTGAGGGTGGGGGACCTCGCGGTCGTCGTCGGGGTGTCGTGTCCGCACCGGGGCGAGGCCTTCGAGGCCTGCCGGAAGCTGATCGACGACCTCAAGCACGAGGTGCCGATCTGGAAGCACCAGCGCTTCTCGGACGGCACCGAGGAGTGGGTCGGCGCGTAGGGCCGCCCGCCGTGTCGATCACGAACCCCGATACCGCAATTCCGGTTGCGTAACCGGACCCCTGGCGTGAGCGTTGTCAGTGCGGATGGTTAATCTGCTGATCAGTCAGTTGCGGTCGCTCACGTGGGGTTGGGAGGTCGGCATGGCGGCGCTCGCCTGGTTGCTGATTCCGTTTATGGCTGCGATAGGCGCCGGACTGTGGGGGAGCTGGGCGAACCGGACCCGCAAGGCGCGCAGCGACGGTCCCGAACTCGACGGTTACGCCCGTTTCCGCGAGGCCATGGAGAGGTCCCACTCCAGTACGTGACGGTCCCGCCCTGACGGTGCGCTGACAGAGCCGTCCCGTACTGTCGAGTCATGCCACGCCGCACCGCGACGATGCTCGCCTCCACCCTGATGCTCATCGCGCTCCTGTGCGCGGGAGTCCTCTTCCCCGTGCCCTACTCGGAGATGTCACCGGGGCCGACGGTCAACACCCTGGGCAACCACGGCGGCGAGCCGGTGCTGCAGATCTCCGGCCGGAAGACCTACCCGACGGACGGCCACCTCAACATGACCACCGTCCGGGTCACCAGCGCCGACTACCACATGAACCTCGTCGAGGCCGTCTACGGCTGGCTGGCACACGACAGCAAGATCGTCCCGCACGACACGCTCTACCCCGACGGCAAGACGGAGGAGCAGTCGACCCAGGAGAACGCCGAGGAGTTCACCCAGTCCCAGGAGAGCGCCAAGGTCGCCGCCCTGAAGGAGCTCCACATCCCGGTGCAGTCCTGGGTGATCGTCTCCACGGTCGTCAAGGGCACCCCGGCGCAGGGCAGGCTGCACGCGGGCGACGTCATCAAGGCCGTCGACGGCACGGCGGTCAAGCAGCCCTCCGACGTCGCCAAGCTGGTCACCAAGCACGAACCGGGGCAGGACGTGGTCTTCACGATCGTGCCGGCCAAGGAGCAGGCCGCCGCCGCGAAGCAGCACAAGGCGGCGACCGTCACCAAGGACGTCACCATCACCACCGCGCAGTCCGCCGACGCGGGGGCCAAGCGGGCCATCGTGGGGATCTCCGCCGGGACCGATCACACGTTCCCGTTCGAGATCAACATCAAGCTCGCGGACGTCGGTGGCCCGAGCGCGGGGCTGATGTTCGCGCTCGGCATCTACGACAAGCTCACGCCGGGCAGCCTGACCGGCGGGAAGTTCGTGGCCGGCACCGGGACGATAGACGACGGCGGCACGGTCGGCCCGATCGGCGGGATCGAGATGAAGACCGTCGGCGCGCGCAGCAAGGGCGCCCGGTTCTTCCTCACCCCCGCGGAGAACTGCGCGGCCGCCGCCAAGGACACCCCCTCGGGGCTCACCCTCGTCAAGGTGCACACGATCGGCGACGCGCTCACCGCTCTGAAGGACATCCGCGGCGGCAGGACCGCCGACCTGCCGAAGTGCACGGCCAAGGGCTGACGGGCAGCACCCCGGCCGTGTGCCTGACGGATACCGAAGGGCGGCGGGCGGACCTGGGGCCTCTCGTTTGGACCAGGCCGGGCTGATCCAAACGAAGGACCCTAGTCCTCGAAGGTCGCGGCCAGGGCCTCGGCCAGCCCCGGCACCAGGTCGGAGCCCGTGAGGACCTCCGTGGCGGAGTCCTTCTCGCGCAGGCGCAGGGCCGACTCCCGGGCGCCGTCACGCAGGACCGCGACCGTCATGCGGACCTCCTGGCGCTCGGGGTGGCCGGCCACCCACTTCGCCAGCCTCGCTCCGTCCAGTCCCTGCGGGACCTGCGTCTCGGCGGACGGGGGCAGCATCAGGCGCTCCACGGTCAGCGCGCAGCCGGCCACCGCTCCCGGCCAGGCGATGGTGGCGAGGAACTCGTCGAGGGGCCGGTCGGCCGGGACCTCGTCCTGCTCGATCGGGGTGAGACCGGGGGTCTCCTGCTCGTCCTCCAGGCCGAGCTGGGCCGCGAGCGCGGGTTCCTGGGTCCGCAGCCGCGCGGTGTCTACGAGGGCGAAGAGGCGAGCGGGCTGGTCCCAGCCGAGGCCGGAGGCGTACTCGTCGATCTCGAGTACCGCCCGGGTGAGCGGGTTCGCTGCCATGGGAGTGTTGGACATGGTCACAATCCTGCCTCGTTCCTGGGCGGAAGCGGGAACTGAGTAAACGGTGAGTAAGTTGCATAGGTGTGGGCCCACGAATCCGGGGGCCCACCGTACGGTCCGCGGAAGCGGGGGCCTGACGCAACGAAACCGAACCAACAGCGACTTTCGAGGTGCACACCTTGGCTTTCCAGATGCCGGACCGCGGCGGAGGCCCGACAGGGCCGCGGATGAGAGTGGGCCGCCCGTCCCGGCGTGCCAGGACCCTGCTCATGACACTGGGCGTCCTCGCCGTCCTCGGCATGGTCTTCGCCATGTTCGCGGGCTTCTGGACGGACTGGCTGTGGTACCGGTCGGTGCACTACTCGTCCGTGTTCACCACCACACTGTGGACCAAGATCGGACTGTTCTTCGTCTTCGGCCTGCTGATGGCGGCCGCGGTCGGCGTGAACATCTGGCTGGCGCACCGGCTGCGGCCGCCGCTGAGCGCCATGTCGATGGAGCAGCAGAGCCTGGACCGCTACCGGATGGGCATCGCGCCGTACAAGAAGTGGCTGCTGTCCGGCATCACGGCGCTGGTCGGGCTGATCGCCGGTGCCTCCGCCGCGAGCGAGTGGCGGACCTGGCTGATGTGGGTCAACGGCGTGCCGTTCGGCAAGCAGGACTCGCAGTTCCACCTGGACGTCTCCTTCTACGCCTTCGACCTGCCCTGGTACCGCTTCCTGCTGGGCTTCGGCTTCGCCGCGACGATCCTCTCCCTGATCGCCGCGGTGCTCACCCACTACCTGTACGGCGGTCTGCGCGTCACCAGCCCCGGCGCGCGTGCCACGGGCGCGGCGACCGGGCACCTGTCGGTGCTCTTCGGCGTCTTCGTGACGCTGAAGGCGGTGGCCTACTGGCTCGACCGTTACGGACTGGCGGTGAAGTCGAGCGACTTCAAGGCGACCGGCAACTGGACGGGCCTGAGGTACGTCGACGCCAACGCCTATCTGCCGGCCAAGACGATCCTGTTCTGCATCGCCGTCATCTGCGCGCTGCTGTTCTTCGCCACCCTGTGGCGGCGCACCTGGCAGCTGCCGGTCATCGGGTTCGGCCTGATGGTGCTGTCGGCCGTACTCATCGGCGGCCTGTACCCGGCGATCGTGCAGAAGTTCCAGGTCGAGCCCAACGAGCAGGCCAAGGAAGCCCCGTACGTCCAGAAGAACCTCCAGGCGACCCGTGAGGCGTACGGAATCGACGACTCCAAGGTCACCGACTACGCGGGCACGAGCAGCACCCAGGACAAGAAGCAGCTGCGGGACGCCGCCGCCGACGCGGCCAGTTACCGGCTGATGGACCCGAACATCGTCTCGCCGACGTTCGAGCAGCTCCAGCAGGTCCGCAACTACTACGGCTTCCCGTCCAACCTGGCCGTCGACCGGTACAAGACCAAGGACGGAAAGGTCCAGGACACGGTCATCGGCCTGCGCGAGCTGAACCTCGCCGGGATCCCGAAGAACAACTGGATCAACGACCACTTCCGCTACACCCACGGTTACGGCGTGGTTGCGGCCAAGGGCACCGAGGCCGACTCCGAGGGCCGCCCGGTGTTCACCGAGTACAACCTGCCGTCCACGGGTGACCTCCCGCGCTACGAGCAGCGGATCTACTACGGCGAGAAGACCAGCACCTACTCCATCGTCGGCGGTCCCCAGAAGGAGATCGACTACTCCGACGACAGCGGTGAGAAGACCACCAGTTACAAGGGGAACAGCGGCGTCAGCCTCTCCAACCCGCTGAACCGGGCCGCGTACGCGGTGGCGTTCAGCGAGCCGCAGATCCTGTACTCCGGCGCGATCGGCGACGGTTCGCGCATCCTGTACAACCGCACGCCCAAGCAGCGCGTCGAGGCGGTCGCCCCGTGGCTGACGATCGACGGGGTCTCGTACCCGGCGGTGGTCGACGGGCGCGTCCAGTGGATCGTGGACGCCTACACGACCACCAACGGCTACCCGTACTCCTCGCGCACCACCCTCGGTGACACGACGCTGGACTCGCTGACCGCCGCCAACAACCAGCGGGTGGTGGCCCAGCAGAACCAGGTCAACTACATCCGCAACTCGGTCAAGGCGACCGTCGACGCCTACACGGGCGAGGTCAAGCTCTACCAGTGGGACACCAAGGACCCGGTCCTGAAGACCTGGATGAAGGCGTTCCCGGGCACGGTCGAGCCGAAGAAGGACATCTCCCCGGAGCTGATGTCCCACATCCGGTACCCGCAGGACCTGTTCAAGGTGCAGCGCGAGCTGCTCACGCGCTACCACGTCACGGACGCGCAGACCTTCCTCAGCGGCAGCGAGGTGTGGCAGATCCCCAACGACCCGACCAACAAGTCGGGCGACGCGGTGCCGCCGTACTACCTGAGCCTCAAGATGCCCGGTGAGTCGTCCCAGACGTTCTCGCTGACGACGACGATGACGCCGAACGGCCGTGACAACCTGAGCGCGTTCATGACGGTCAACGCCGACGCGAACACGAGCGGTTACGGCAGGATCAGCATCCTGAAGCTGCCCACGGGCAAGACGATCGACGGTCCGAAACGGGTGCAGAGCCAGTTCAACTCCGAACCCGCCATCGCCGAGTCCATCCGGCTGCTGAAGGGTGGCGACTCGGAGGTCGAGTACGGCAACCTGCTGACGGTGCCGCTCGACGGGGGACTGCTCTACGTCGAGCCGGTCTACCTGCGCGGCGGCGGCCTCAAGTACCCGCTGCTGCGCAAGGTCCTGGTGACCTACGGCGGGAACACGGCGTTCGAGGACACGCTCGACAAGGCGCTCGACAAGATCTTCGGCGTCGAGGGCTCGACCACTGAGCCACCCGGTTCCGACACCGGTGGCGGTGGCACCGGCGGGACGACCACCCCGCCGCCGTCGAACAACCCGACGGTCAAGGAGGCGTTGAAGGACGCCCAGAAGGCCTTCGACGACGGTCAGACCGCCCTGAAGAACGGTGACTGGCAGGCGTACGGCCAGGCGCAGAAGGACCTTCAGGACGCGCTGAAGCGGGCCGAGGACGCGCAGGCGCAGGCGGCGAAGGCAGGCGCCGGCGGCAAGAACGGCGACGGCAAGGGCGGCGCTCCGGCACCGGACAGCAGTCCGAGCGGTAGCCCGAGCGGGGGCTGATCGCTCTCCGCCGAGTCCAAGGGCCCGGATCCGCACTGCGGATCCGGGCCCTTCGCCGTGTGCGAACGCATGTGCCGACGTATCCAGCCGCCGTGCCGCCGTGGGGAGTTGGGAGATCTGTGTTTGACTTGTCTCTCTGTGGGCATGTCGACAAAACGCTGAAGTGACCTCACTGGCTGGGGTATTACTGATGTACCCGGGTTGCAGGTGGTGCGACGATGGACGTTATGGGGGACAAGGCAACTCTGTTCGGGACGGGGCGATTTGTGCAGGCTTCCGGTTCTGAGGGGACCGGAGGCGGGGCCCGGGGCGAGTCCGTGGCGGCGGCCGCCGACGAGACCGCCGAGCTGGCACGCCGCCGCCTCGCCGCCGAGGCGGGCGACGTGGAGGCCATGAGCGTCCTCGGGGCCATGCTGCTGCGCCGCGGCGATCTCGACGGAGCCGAACCCCATCTGCGTTCCGCCACCGCGGGCGGCGACCGCGCCGCGGCCAACAACCTGGGCGTCCTGCTCCACCAGCGCGGATACGCCGACGAGGCCGCCGGGTGGTGGCGTATCGCCGCCGTCGCCGGCTCCGCGGCGGCCGCGCACGCGCTCGGACGGCACCACCGTGAGCGCGGTGACGAGCCCGCCGCCGAGTACTGGCTGCGCCAGTCCGCCGAGCAGGGCCACCTCCTGGGCGCCTACGCCCTCGCCGACCTGCTGGAGCACCGCGGCGACGCCGGGGCCGAGCGCTGGCTGCGGGCCGCCGCCGAGCGGGGGCACCGGGAGGCGGAGTACCGGCTGGCGCGGGCGCTGGACCGGCGGGCCGGGAGGCAGCCCGGCGGGGACGGTGCCGGGCTGATGGCGCAGGCCGAGCAGTGGTACCGCCAGGCCGCCGCGCGCGGGCACCGGCGGGCCGCCCTGCACCTCGGCGCCATCCTGGAGCGGCGCGGCGCCCTCAAGGAGGCCGGCCGCTGGTACCTGACCTCCGCCAAGGACGGCGAGGCCAGGGCCGCCTGCGCGCTCGGGTTCCTGCTGCGGGACGCCGGTGACGCCGAGAGCGCCGCCCTGTGGTGGCTCAGAGCCGCGCAACACGGCGACGGCAACGCGGCGAACGCGCTGGGCGCGCTGCACGCCGAGCGCGGCGAGACGCAGACCGCCGAGCGGTGGTACCGGGCGGCGATGGACGCGGGCGACATCAACGGCGCCTACAACCTCGGGCTGCTCTGCGCCGAGCAGGGCCGTACCGCGCAGGCCGAGCAGTGGTACCGGCGCGCGGCCTACGCCGGGCACCGGGAGGCGTCGAACGCGCTGGCCGTCCTGCTGCTCCAGGGCGGGGACACCGGTGGGGCCGAGCCGTGGTTCTCCAAGGCGGCGGAGGCCGGGAGCGTCGACGCCGCGTTCAACCTGGGGATCCTCCACGCCGGGCGGGACCAGGACGCCCAGGCCCTGCGGTGGTACGAGCGGGCGGCGGCGGCCGGGCACACGGAGGCGGCGCTGCAGGTGGGGATCGCCCGGCTGCGGGCGGGCGACGAGCGGGAGGCCGAGCGGCATCTGCGGTGCGCGGCCGGCGGCGGGAGCCCGGAGGCGGCGTACCGGCTGGCCACCGTGCTCGACGCCCGGCGGCCGCCGGCACCCGCGCACGAGCTCGGGGAGCCGACGATCCAGGAGAAGACCGAGTGCGAGGAGTGGTACGAGCGGGCGGCCGGGCAGGGGCACCGGCGGGCGCAGGTGCGGGTCGGGATGCTGGCCGCGGCGCGCGGGGACGTGGTCGAGGCGGCGCGGTGGTACCGGAAGGCGGCGGAGTCCGGGTCCCGCAACGGCGCGTTCAACCTGGGGCTGCTGCTCGCCCGGGAGGGCAGCGAGCCCGAGGCGGCCGCGTGGTGGGCGCGGGCGGCCGACGCCGGGCACGGGCGGGCGGCGCTGCGGCTCGCCCTGGCGCACGCCCGGCGCGGGGAGCTGGCCGAGGGGCAGGGGTGGGCCGACCGTGCCGTGACGCTGGGGCCGGCGGAGGTCGCCCAGCGGGCCGCGCGACTGCGTGACGCGCTGCGCGAGGAGCTGTCCGCGTGACGCGGGTCCCGTCGTCGTGCCCCGTCGCCGCCGTAAGCGATTTGCTTCTCGGCCCCGCGTTCACGTACTGTTCCATTCAACGACGCGGGGTGGAGCAGCTCGGTAGCTCGCTGGGCTCATAACCCAGAGGTCGCAGGTTCAAATCCTGTCCCCGCTACTGAAGGCCGAGGGCCGGAATCCGATCAGGATTCCGGCCCTCGGTGTTTCGGCTCGCGAACGGCGGCTCGCGAACGCCAGGTCGTGAAAGGCCCCCGGCGCCGTCGGGTGCCGGGGGTCTTTCCTGTGCGAGTGGGGCTGTGGGCCGGGGCTGTCAGGCCGCCGCCGAGCAGTTCGGGCACAGCCCACGGTAGGTGACCTCCACGTCCGAGACCGTGAAGCCGAAGCGCTCCGAGTCGGGCAGGTCGGCCAGCGGGTTGCCGCTCGGGTGGACGTCCCGGATCGCGCCGCAGCCGGCGCAGACCAGGTGGTGGTGCGGCTCGTGCGCGTTGGGGTCGTACCGCTTGGCGCGCTTGTCCGTGGCGACTTCCAGGACCTCGCCGAGGGAGACCAGCTCGCCCAGCGTGTTGTAGACGGTCGCCCGGGAGATCTCGGGCAGCTTGGCGACGGCCCGGGCGTGGACCTCGTCGGCCGTCAGGTGGACGTGTTCGCCGTCGAGGACCTCGGCCACCACGCGCCGCTGCGCGGTCATCCGCCATCCGCGTCCGCGCAACCGTTCCAGAAGGTCACTCATACAGACCAGCCTAACAGCAAGGGGAAACAGTTCCCGAATCAGTGTGACTTTGGATCCCTGCTGAAGTTGGACAAAGTCCATTGAGTGTGTTCAGGCCGTGCCCGCACCGGCGGCCGCCGCGTGCTGCCGTACCGGCGCCCAGCAGCGGATGATGTCGCGGACCGAGACGATGCCCGCCGGCTCGTCGTGGTCCAGGACGATGAGGTGTCGGAAGCCGCCGTGGGTCATGGCGCGGGCCGCCTCCTCCAGCGTCCAGGACGGCGCGGCGAACACGACGTCGGTGGTGGTGTGCGCGTGCACGCGCTCCGTGTCCGGGTTCTGGCCCAGGCCGACGGAGATGAGGACGTCGCGTTCGGTGAGGATGCCGATGCCGCCCGCGTCGGGGTCGTGGACGACGGCGGCGCCCACGTGGCGCGCGGACATCAGGGCCGCCGCCTGGCGCAGGGTGTGTGCGGGACCGATGGTGAGGACCACCGTGCTCATGGCGTCGCGGACGAGCATGGGAGGGAGCCACCTCCTCGGGGAATCCGGCTGGTGCGTGCCCGGCGCGAAGGGCGCCCGGGGAGCACCGCACAAGTTCACAAGTAGGGGAACTCCCAGAGTCTCAGGCAAAGCGGGAGTCAACAAGAGGGCGTGCGCGGCCGGCCGGGGGCGTGCGCACGCGTTCCGCGTCGCCCGTCAGCGCCGGTTGAGGTACCCCAGCATCTCGTCGTGCAACAGTCCGTTGGACGCGGCGGCGTTGCCGCTGTGCGGGCCGGGGCGGCCGTTGAGGCCGGTGAAGGTGCCGCCGGCCTCCGTCACGATGATCGCGTTCGCGGCCATGTCCCACAGGGACAGCTCCGGCTCGGCGCAGAAGTCGACCGAGCCCTCGGCGACCATCATGTACGGCCAGAAGTCGCCGTAGGCGCGGGTGCGCCAGACCGCGCGGGTCAGATCGAGGAAGCCGTCCAGGCGGCCCTGCTCCTCCCAGCCGCTCAGCGAGGAGTACGCGAAGGAGGCGTCCGGGAGTTCCGCGACGCGGGACACCTGGAGCCTGCTCGCCCGCGCCAGGCTGCGGCCCGTGAAGGCGCCGTGGCCCTTGGCGGCCCACCAGCGGCGGCCCAGGGCGGGGGCGGAGACGAGGCCCACGACGGGCCAGTAGCCCCCCTCGCCCGCCTCCATCAGGGAGATGAGCGTGGCCCAGACCGGGACGCCGCGCACGTAGTTCTTGGTGCCGTCGATCGGGTCGACGACCCAGCGGCGGGGGCCGGTGCCCTCGATGCCGTACTCCTCGCCGAGGACCGCGTCGCGGGGGCGGGCGCGTTGCAGCTGGCCGCGGATGAGTTCTTCCGCCGCCTTGTCCGCTTCGCTGACCGGGGTCATGTCCGGCTTGGTCTCGACCTTGAGGTCGAGGGCCTTGAAGCGGCCCATGGTCGCGGCGTCGGCGGCGTCCGCGAGGACGTGGGCCAGGCGCAGGTCGTCGAGGTAGTCCGGCATGCGAGCACCGTATCCGCCCGGGGCGGCACGGGGCCACGGGGGGCACCCAAGCCCCTCGGTGCGCGGAGGGGCCCGTGCACCGAGGGGCTTGGGTGCCCGCGGCGACGGGGTGTGGGACCCGCGGTGACGAGGGTGTGGTGCCCAGCAGGGAGCGCACATGCTGTCACGGACCCTTGACAGTGCGTTCGGGGGCGTCAAACCTGGGCGCAGAGCCGCTCGCCCCAGGGAGGCGATGATGCCTGCAGCGCGGGAATCCCTGCTGGACGCCGCCTACACGGCGCTGACCCGGCGGCCGTGGCCCGCGGTACGGATGGTCGACGTGGCCGCAGCGGCCGGGGTCTCCCGGCAGACGCTGTACAACGAGTTCGGCAGCAAGGAGGGGTGCGCGCGGGCCCTGGTCCGGCGGGAGGCGGACGGCTATCTCGCCGGGGTCGAACGGGCCCTCACCGCCCCCACCGACCCGCGCGAGCGGCTCATCGCGGTCGCCGAGTGGACCGTCGCCGCGGCCCGGGACAACGCGCTGGTGAAGGCGATGCTCACTGGCTGCTGGAGCGAACGGCTGCCCTCGCCGACGCTGTCGGCGGTGCCGTCCTCCAGCGCGGTTCCGGCGCAGCGCCGGGCCGACGGCCCACTGCCGTCGCCCGGCGACTTCGTGGCGATCGTCCGCGACCGCGCCGTGAGCCTGCTCCCGGTCTCCGGCTCACCCAGGGCGGACACCGCCGAACTGGCCCGCGCCTGCGAGCTGGTGATCCGTCTCGCCCTGTCGTGCGTGGCGGCGCCGCCGGGCCGGGGCGGCGTCGCCGAACTGGTACGCGGGGCGCTCCCGCGCCAACTGGGCTGACCCGTCGGCCCGTCGGCCCGTCCGCCCGTCGCGCCGCCGCGTCAGTGCGCGGAACCGGACAGCTGGAGCCCGATCACCCCGATGATGACCAGGCTGATCGAGACGATCTTCAGGGTGGAGACCAGGTCGCCGAGGAAGACCATGCCGTAGATCGCGGTGCCCGCCGCGCCGATGCCGGTCCACACCGCGTACGCGGGGCCCACGTCGAGCTTCCTCAGGGCCAGGGTGAGCAGACCGAAACTGCCCAGGGCGAAGCAGCAGAAGGCGATGGTCGGCCAGAGCCGGGTGAAGCCGTGCGACAGCTTCAGGCACACGGCGAAGCCGGTCTCGAGCAACCCGGCGACGATGACCAGCAGCCACGCCATGTGCTGTCCTCCCGTGGGTCCGCGTGCCGTGACCGCTTGGTCGTGCCTGGGGCAGGTCATGATCCGGCTCCGTGCGATTATGCACTTGCCGGACCGCACCGCACCCAAACAACGCGAAGGTCAGTCGCCTTCCCTGCGCTCTCGCGTGGCCAGCAGCCGGCGCAGCGAGTACAGCCGGGCCGGGTCCGCGTGCCCCTCGGCGACCCACGCGTCCAGCGCGCAGTCCGGCTCGTCGTGGCTGCACGCGCGCGGGCAGCCCTCGGTGCCCGCTTCCAGGTCGGGGAAGGCGTGGATGACCCGGGACGGGTCGATGTGCGCGAGCCCGAACGACCGTACGCCCGGGGTGTCGACGACCCAGCCGGCCGCGTCCGCCAGCGGCAGCGCGAGCGCGGAGGTGGTGGTGTGCCGGCCCCGGCCGGTCACCGCGTTCACATGTCCCGTCACCCGCCGCCGCTCCGGCGGCACCAGCGCGTTGACGAGGGTCGTCTTGCCCACGCCGGAGTGGCCGACGAACGCGGTGACCTTCCCGTGGAGGTGCTCGCGCACCCGGTCCGCGGCGGCACCGGCGTCCAGCTCCGCACGGCTGGTGACGACGTAGGGGATGTCCAGATCCCCGTACAGCTCCAGGAGCTTGTCCGGCGGGGCCAGGTCCGACTTGGTCAGGACCAGCAGCGGGTCGAGGCCACCGTCGTACGCCGCCACCAGGCAGCGGTCGATCAGCCGCGGGCGCGGCTCGGGGTCGGCGAGCGCGGTGACGATGGCCAGTTGGTCGGCGTTCGCCACGACCACGCGCTCGTAGGGGTCGTCGTCGTCCGCCGTGCGGCGCAGGAGCGAGGCGCGCTCCTCGATGCGGACGATGCGCGCGAGGGTGTCCTTCTTCCCGGACAGGTCACCTACCAGGGCCACCCGGTCGCCCACCACGGCGGCCTTGCGGCCCAGTTCGCGGGCCTTCATCGCGATGACCGCGCGGTCGTCGACGAGGCACGTCAGCCGTCCCCGGTCGACGGTGAGGACCATGCCCTCGGCGGCGTCCTCGTGCTTGGGTCGGATGTGCGTGCGCGGCCGGTTGCCCCTGCGGTTGGGGCGGCTGCGGATGTCGTCCTCGTCGGTGTGCTTGCCGTAGCGGCGCATGGTGTGGTCCCCGCGTCCCTACGCCTCGAGCATCCCGGTCCAGAGGTCGGGGAATTCCGGCAGTGTCTTCGCCGTCGTCGCCACGTTCTCGATCTGCACGCCCTCGACCGCCAGGCCGATGATCGCGCCGGCGGTCGCCATGCGGTGGTCCTCGTAGGTGTGGAAGACGCCGCCGTGCAGGCGGCGGGGGCGGATGTGCAGGCCGTCGGCCGTCTCGGTCACGTCACCGCCGAGCTCGTTGATCTCCTTGGTCAGCGCGGCCAGGCGGTCGGTCTCGTGCAGCCGCAGATGGGCCACGCCCCGCAGGGTGGAGGGCGAGTCCGCCAGCGCGGCGACGGCCGCGACGCCCGGGGTCAGCTCGCCGACCTCGCCGAGGTCCACGTCGATGCCGTGCACGGCACCCGAACCGGTGAACACCAGGCCGCAGTCGGTGAGTTCGCAGGAACCACCCATCTCGGTGAAGATCTGCCGCAGCCGGTCACCCGGCTGGGTCGTCCGGGCCGGCCAGTCGGGGACGACGACCTTGCCGCCGGTCACCAGCGCCGCCGCGAGGAAGGGCTGGGCGTTGGACAGGTCGGGCTCCACGGTCAGGTCCCGGCCGAGCAGGGCGCCCGGGGTGACCCGCCAGACGTTCGGCTCGCCGCCCGACTCGGGGGTGTCCACCTGGGCGCCGACCGCTCGCAGCATGTCCACCGTCATCCGGATGTGCGGCAGCGACGGCAGTGACGTGCCGGTGTGCCGGACCTCCACGCCCTGGTTGAAGCGCGGTCCCGACAGCAGCAGGGCGCTGACGAACTGGGACGAGGAGGAGGCGTCGATCTCCACCGGGCCGCCGTCCAGCGCGCCGCTTCCGTGCACGGTCATCGGCAGCGCGCCGCGGCCGTCGTCGTCGATCCGGGCGCCGAGGACGCGCAGTGCGTCGATGACGCCGTCCAGCGGGCGCTCGTACGACCGCGGGTCGCCGTCGAAGCGGATGGGGCCGTCGGCCAGCGCGGCGACCGGCGGCAGGAAGCGCATCACCGTGCCGGCGTTGCCGACGTCGACCGTGGCCGGGCCGTGCAGCCCCGCCGGGATCACGCGCCAGGCCTCCCCGGTGCCGTCAGGACCCACGCCCTCGTCGATACCGACGCCCATGGCCCGCAGGGCGCCGGCCATCAGCAGCGTGTCGCGGGAGCGCAGCGGGCGGCGCAGCCAGCCCGGCTCGGAGGCGAGGGCGGCGAGCACCAGGGCACGGTTGGTGACGGACTTGGACCCGGGCACGTGGACCGTCGCGTCGACGGCTCCGCTCGCGTGCGGGGCGGGCCAGAGGGCGGTGTGCGCGGGGTTCGGGGCCATGTTCCCCACCTTAATGGGCGGCCGTGGTTCGGGTACGGCCGCGTAGTCGCTGGTCGCGCCCCGCGACGCAGCCGCACACCGGCACGGTCACGCGCCCTCTCGGCCCCGTCGTCGCCCTCGGAGAAAGCGCCTCACCCCGTCAGCAGCCACCGCCCGCCGCCGATCAGCGAGCACAGCGACACCGCGTGGAACAGGAACAGCCACAGCGCCGCCGGGACGTGCGTCAGGCGCGACAACTGGTCCGCGTCCGAGTCCCCGGCGCCTCCGCGCACCCGCTTGGCCTGGAGCTCGAAGGCCGGGCGCACCCCGCCGAGCAGCAGGAACCACACCACCGCGTACGCGAACGCGGCCTGCACCTGGGGGCCGGTCAGCCAGGACACCAGCAGGAACGTGCCGCCGGTGAGGAGCACGGTCAGCGCCCCGTAGGCGTTGCGGATCATCACCAACATCGCCACCAGCAGCGCCGTGGCCACCCACAGCAGCAGAGTGATGCGGCCGGTGGCAAGCAGGGCCGCGCCGCCCAGGCCCAGCAGCGGGGGAGCGGTGTAGCCGGCGGCCGCGGTGAGGATCATGCCGACGCCGTGCGGCTTGCCGCGGCTGACGGTCAGGCCGCTGGTGTCGGAGTGCAGGCGTATGCCGGTCAGCGTGCGTCCGGTGAGCAGCGCGACCAGCCCGTGCCCGCCCTCGTGCGCGATGGTGATCGCGTTGCGCGAGACGCGCCACAGGCCGTGCGGCACGACCACGGCGAGCGCGGCGGCCGCGGTGACGATCACCACCCACAGGTCGGGGTCGGGCTGGGTGCCGACGAGCCGGTCCCAGAGATCGGGCAGCGCGGTGGCGGCGAGGCTGTCCATGTGTCCGAGTGGCTCCCTGTGCGTGTGCGGGGTCTGGCAGTGTTGCACGGTATGTGCGGACGGTATGCGGCGAGTCGCGGCCCCGAGGATCTCGCAGGAGTCTTCGAGATCCAGCGGTGGGACCCGGAGGAGACCCTGGAACCCGACTACAACGTGGCTCCGACCAAGGAGGTCCACGTGGTCCTGGACCGCCCCTTGAAGGACGCCGACGACCGCAGTCCGGTTCGCCAGCTGCGGAAGCTGAGGTGGGGGCTCGTGCCGTCCTGGTCGAAGTCCCCCGAGGGCGCCGCCCGGATGATCAACGCGCGCGCGGAGACCGTGCACGAGAAGCCGTCGTACCGGCGTGCCTTCGCCGCCCGGCGCTGTGTCGTGCCCGCCGACGGCTACTACGAGTGGGTCACCGGCACCGAGGAACGGGAGCTGGAGGTCGAGGGCAGGCGCAAGCGGCCGCGCAAGCAGCCCTACTTCGTGACCCCGGCGGACGGCTCGGTCTTCGCGATGGCCGGGCTCTACGAGTTCTGGCGGGACCGGACCCTGCCCGACGACCATCCGCGGGCCTGGTGGGTGACCTGCTCGGTGATCACCACGGACGCGGAGCGGACCCCGCTGGCGGTCGCCCCGGCCGAGGGCCCCCGTTCGCTGGCCGACATCCACCCCCGGATGCCGCTGATGCTGACCCCGGACCGCTGGGACGCCTGGCTGGACCCGGCCCGCACCGACCCCGACGACCTGCGGGGGCTGCTCACCCCGCCGCCTTCGGGCCTGATGCGCGCCTACCCGGTGTCCACGGCCGTCAGCAGCGTCCGCAACAACGGACCGGACCTGCTCAAGGAGCTCGCGGCGCCGGAAGAGGGCACACTCTTCTGATGTGAGCGACGTGAGCGACGTGAGCGACCTGAGTGACGTGAGCGGTGTGAGCGAGACCGTCGGGACGGAGGCCGGCACGGCCCGGATCACCTGGCACCGGGCCCCCGGCGCACGCCTGGTGCTCGCCGTGAGCCACGGAGCCGGCGGCGGCGTCGAGGCCCGCGACCTCCAGGCCCTGGCCCGCGTGCTCCCCGGGCACGAGGTCACCGTCGCGCTGGTCGAGCAGCCCTGGCGGGTGGCCGGCAAGAAGGTGGCGCCCGCGCCGAGGACGCTGGACGCCGGCTGGCGCGGGCTGTGGCCCGCCCTCACCGGGCCGGGGCTGCCGGTGGTCGCGGGCGGCCGGAGCGCCGGGGCGCGCGTCGCCTGCCGTACGGCGACCGAGCTCGGCGCGTACGCCGTGCTCGCCCTCAGCTTCCCGCTGCACCCGCCGGGCAGGCCCGAGAAGTCCCGCGCCGACGAACTGCTCGGCGCGGGGGTGCCCACGCTCGTCGTCCAGGGCGGCAACGACCCGTTCGGCAGGCCCGAGGAGTTCCCGAAGGGTCCCCACCGGCTCGTCGAGGTGCCGTACGGCGACCACGGCTTCGCCGTCCCGAAGCGGGCGCCGATCACGCAGGACCAGGCCCTGGAGACCATCACCGACGCCGTCGCCCAGTGGACCGCGTCACTGACGTGACCCCCGGGGAATGCCTGGTGGACCACCGCTGTTGAGCCGGGCAGAAGTGCCGCTCACGGCGCCGACGTCACACGAGAGGGAGTCCGCCGCATGGGTTCGACTGTTTGCCCGAGCCGCAGCAGCCGCACTGACCTGGACTGGACGGTGCTGCACGCGGCGCGGACCGCTCCTGTTCGAGCGGCGGCAGGCACGGGTCGTCGTCTATCCTCCGATTCGAGTGGAACCGCATTCGGTGCCACGACGTCGCTTGAGGAGGTGGGTCCGGTTCCCGGTACCGACGCAGGGGCCGACAACGGCCAGGCGGAGCAGCCCGAGGGCCGGGGCGCGCGGGCGTCCGCGGAGTCGACCGCCCAGCGCAGCGCGCGCTTCGAGCGGGACGCGCTGGAATTCCTCGACCAGATGTACTCGGCGGCGCTGCGCATGACGCGCAACCCGGCCGACGCCGAGGACCTGGTGCAGGAGACCTACGCCAAGGCGTACGCGTCCTTCCACCAGTTCCGTGAGGGCACCAACCTCAAGGCGTGGCTGTACCGGATCCTCACCAACACCTTCATCAACTCCTACCGCAAGAAGCAGCGCGAGCCGCAGCGCAGCGCCGCCGAGGAGATCGAGGACTGGCAGCTCGCCCGCGCCGAGTCGCACATGTCGACCGGTCTGCGCTCCGCCGAGTCGCAGGCGCTCGACCACCTGCCCGACTCGGACGTGAAGGAAGCGCTCCAGGCGATCCCCGAGGAATTCCGCATCGCCGTCTACCTCGCGGACGTGGAAGGCTTTGCGTACAAGGAGATCGCGGACATCATGGGGACACCCATCGGGACGGTGATGTCCCGGCTGCACCGGGGCCGTCGTCAACTGCGCGGCATGCTCGAGGACTACGCCCGCGAGCGCGGACTGGTCCCGGCCGGCGCCGGGGAGTCGAACGAAGCGAAAGGCTCGGGCTCATGAGCTGCGGAGACCCGCACGAGACGGACTGCAGTGAGGTACTCGACCACCTCTACGAGTTCCTCGACAGTGAGATGCCGGACGTCGATCGTGACAAGTTCGAGCACCACTTCGAGGAGTGCTCGCCGTGCCTGGAGAAGTACGGCCTGGAACAGGCCGTGAAGAAGCTGGTCAAGCGGTGCTGCGGACATGACGACGTCCCCGCCGACCTGCGTGCCAAGGTCATGGGGCGGCTCGATCTGATCCGCTCCGGCCAGGCCGTCCCCGAGCACGACGTGACCGCGGCACCGGTGACTCCGCAGGAGTCCTGACCCGCCGCGCCGGGCCGTCCGGCGCCCCGCCGGACTCCCCGCGCCTCCTGTGCGCGCACCCGGCGCTCGCACACGCGTCGGACCCGCTTCAGGCGCCGGCCCGGACGCTCTTCACCCGAACGTGCTAATCCCCGGGTCTTCGGCCCGTGGGCTCCCCGCTGTGCGCCCTACGCTCCCACCGCGGACAGGCATGACCGGGGAGGGGCGGGGGGCGGCATGGAGGCGGTTCCACCGCGGGCCCGTGCGTATGTCGCCTGTGCCGTCCTCGGCGCCCTGGCCTGTCTGCTGCCGCTGCCGGTGACGCACACCCCCTGGTGGCCGGTCGCCCTGCTCACCGCGGTGTACGCCGGGTGCGGCCGGTTCGCCCGGCGCGGCCTCGCCGGGCTCTTCCACCCCGTCCTGCTCGCGGCCGCCTTCCTGCTGCCGCCGGCCGCCGCCGCGGTCGCCCCGCCGGCGCCGTTCCGCGCCGTCACGGGCCCGTCGTCGGCGGCTCCCGGCGGCGCGCAGGGCACCCCCGTCGTCGCTTCGGCCGCGGTGCCCGGAGGGGGAGACGAGCCCGTCCCGCCGCCGGGGTCGTACGCGGCCGAGGACCGCGGTGCCGGTGGCGGGCCGGGGCGGTCCGCGGGCGGTCGGCCGGAAACCCGTCGATGAGCCGACGCCTCCTGCTGCTCCTCATCCGCGGTTCGGCGGTCCTGGTCGCCCTGCTGTCCCTCACCGTCACCCTGTGGACCGGACTCGCGGAGCGCGGCGCCGCCCTCGCCTTCGGGGTGCTGGTCCTCGTCGGCGAGCTCACCCGGTGGACCGGGTCCGGGTCGCGGGAGGCCGCGCCGCTCGGCGCAGCCGGGGCGCTGTCGTACGCGCTGCTGGGCGAGGGCGCCGGCCGGCCCAGCCACCACGGCGCCTGCCAGGTCGTCGCCGTGGTGCTCGCCGCCTGCCTCCTGGGCGGCGTGCCGCACATCGCGACATCGCGCGCGGGCGCGGGTGGACGCCCGACCACCTGGCGCGGCGGATCCTCACCGTCGCCTTCGCCGCCGCCTGCTTCCAACCCCTCTACGGCAAAGGGGTGTTCCGGGGATGGGTCGGTCCGGCGTACGCCCTGCTGCTGCTCGCGCTCCTGGTGCTCACCGCGCTGTGCGGCGCCGTGCCCGCCGCCGCGCAGGCGCACTGCCGCACCCGGTGGCCGTTCGGCCCGCTGCTGCGGGAGGAACTGCGGGGCCTGCTCGGGGTCGGCTCGGCGGTGTGCGCGACCGGCGCGGTCATGGCACTCGCCGTCGCCGTGGCCGGACTGTGGGCGCTGCCCGTGTTCTCGCTGCCGCCGCTGCTCACCCAGCTTTCCCTCAGGCGGTACGCGGCCGTGCGGAGGACCTACCGGCAGGCGGGACTGCCCGCCGAGGAGCAGCGGCGGATCGCGCTGCTCGGCGGGGCCGTGGTGCGGCAGACCGGGGTCGACGCCCGGGTCGCGGTGGTGGTGGAACGGCAGGCCGACCCCTGCCGGGAGCAGTCGCTGCCCGCGCGGATCGTGCGGGCCGTCAACGCCTACGAGGAGAAGGCGCGCGACGTCGGGCCCGGCGGCCCGCTCAGGGCCCTGGAGGAACTGCGGCTTGCGGGGGCCGGCGTGTACGCCCCCGAGGTGGTGGAGTCGCTGGGCCGGGTGCTGTCGTGGGAGGGCCCGGTGCTTCCGGTTCTTCCCGGCGAGGGGTTAACCCATGGGTAATGAGCCTCCCTCCAGTCGTACGTGGTTGGATGCGAATGAGAGGGTGTCCGGGGCAGAAGCCGGCCCACTCGACGGAACTGGCAGGCGGGAATCGTGAGGATCTTCGGCAAGGGACGGCACCGGCCCTCCGCCTCCTGGCGGCAGGCCACCGACCGGGCGTTCACCCTGATCGGCGACGGCCGGTACGAGGACGCGGGCGCGCTGCTGACACGGGCCGCCGACCTGGAGCCCTGGCTGGCCGAGTCCTGGTTCAACCTCGCCCTGCTGCACAAGTTCCGGCACGACTGGGAGCAGGCGAGGGCGGCGGGCCTGCGGGCCGTGGCCCTGCTGGAGAAGGAGACCGGCGCGCCCGACTGGTGGAACGTCGGCATCGCCGCCACCGCCCTCCAGGACTGGCCGCTGGCCCGGCGGGCGTGGCAGGCGTACGGCCTGAAGGTGCCCGGAGGCGCGGCCGCCGCGGGGGAGCCGACGGGCATGGAGCTGGGCAGCGCGGCCGTGCGGCTGTCGCCGGAGGGCGAGGCCGAGGTGGTCTGGGGACGACGCCTGGACCCGGCGCGGATCGAGGTGCTGTCCATCCCGCTGCCCTCCTCGGGGCGGCGCTGGGGCGAGGTCGTGCTGCACGACGGGGTGCCCCACGGGGAGCGCACCACCGCGGCCGGCCATACCTACCCCGTCTTCGACGAGATCGAGCTGTGGGCGCCCTCTCCGGTGCCCACCTGGGTGGTCCTGCTCGAGGCCGCCACCGAGGCCGACCGGGACGCGCTGGAGCAGCTCGCCGGCGACGCCGGCTTCGCCGCCGAGGACTGGTCGTCGTCCGTGCGGCTGCTGTGCCGGATGTGCTCGGAGTCGCGGATGCCGTCCGACGAGGGCGACGGCGTGCACCTCGACCCGCACGACCACAGCGAGCCGGGGCACCCCGGGCCGCTCGGGCACCGCACCGACGGGCAGCTGTGGGTGCCGGAGCGGGAGTGCGGAGTGGCCGCTCCGGCGTCCCTGGTCCGCGGGCTGCTGGACGGGTGGGTGGCCGACAGCCCGGACTCGCGGGACTGGCGGGATCTGGAAGAGGTGTGTTGAGGGCGTCGGCCCGGCGTGGGCCGGCCGAGTCCTCGCGGCACAGTCGCATATCGGACACTCCCGGGCCCGGTCGGGGCTCCGGGCCCCGTACCCTGTAGCAGAGTTCACTCCCCGTTCTTGTCAGGAAGGCGTACGTCGGTCATGGCGCAGCAGGACACCGATCAGCAGCACGCGGGCGTGCTCCCCGTGGACGACGAGGGGTACGTCGTCGACTCGGAGGACTGCGAGGAGCGCGAGGCGGCCTGGTGTGAGCGCGGTACCTCCCGGCCCATCACGGTCGTCGGGAACCCCGTGCTGCACAAGGAGTGCAGGGACGTCACCGACTTCGGCGAGGAGTTCCAGCAGCTGGTCGCGGACATGTTCGCCAGCCAGCGCACCGCCGAGGGCGTGGGCCTGGCCGCCAACCAGATCGGCGTGGACCTGAAGGTCTTCGTCTACGACTGCCCGGACGACGAGGGCGCCCGGCACGTGGGGGTCGTCTGCAACCCCAAGCTGGTCGAGCTGCCCGCCGAGCGGCGCCGTCTGGACGACAGCAACGAGGGCTGCCTGTCCGTGCCCACCGCCTACGCGCCGCTCGCCCGCCCCGACTACGCCGAGGTCACCGGGCAGGACGAGAAGGGCAACCCGATCAAGGTCCGGGGCACCGGTTACTTCGCGCGGTGCCTCCAGCACGAGACGGACCACCTCTACGGCTACCTCTACATCGACCGGCTCTCCAAGCGGGAACGCAAGGACGCGCTGCGGCAGATGGCCGAGAACGAGCCGCGCTACCCCGTGGTGGCCAACGACTGAGTCCCTGCCGCCCGTTGGGGCGCGAGTGGCCCGTGCGTACGGCGCCCGACCGGAACATCCGGTCGGGCGCCGTATGTGTGTCCGTCACGCATTCGATCCCTTGTGCGCTCCTGGTGATTCGTAATCAGTCACACAAGGGGAGATTCTCGGCATCCCGGGGTGGCGAAGGCGGCAAATCCATTCCCAGAACGGTCAGTTGTGGTGCTGAATGGGGGTGCGGGGATACGCGACGGCGTGCGCCCGGCACAACGGAAGAGGTGTGCGCCACCGGCGGCTGAGAGGGGTTTGTTCGTGCCAGCTTTCCCATACAGCACCACAGCGACGACGACGGCGGTCACGGTCCCACCATCGCTCGCACTTCCGGTGATCGAGGAGGGGTTCCCCAGGCAGTTGCACGGGTATTGGCCCCAACTCCACGAGAACACGCGCGGCTGGCTGCTGGAAAAGCGGCTCATGTCGGCGGACAAGGTGGAGGAACACGCCGACAGCCTGTGCTACACCGGCCTCATGGCGGGGTACTACATCGGTGCCCCCGACGAGGTGATCCAGGCGATAGCGGACTTCGCCGCGTGGTTCTTCCTCTGGGACGACCGCCAGGACCGCGACGTCGTCCACGGCCGGCCCGCCGCCTGGGAGCGGCTGTGCCGCACGATGCACGCGGTCCTGGACTCCCCCCAGGATCACCTGCACCACGAGGACCCCCTGGTCGCGGGGTTCGCGGACAGCGTGCTGCGGTTCTACTCGTTCCTGTCGGCACGGTGGAACGCCCGCTTCGCACGGCACTTCCACGCGGTGATCGACGCCTACGACCGGGAATTCCACAACCGCACCGGGAACGTCGTGCCCACGGTCGAGGAATACCTCGCGCTGCGCCGGTTCACCTTCGCGCACTGGATCTGGACCGATCTGCTGGAGGCGTGCGCCGGCCGTGAACTGCCGGACGCGGTCCGGAAGAACCCCGCGTACCGGCGTCCCGCGCTGCTCAGTCAGGAATTCGCCGCCTGGTTCAATGATCTGTGCTCACTGTCCAAGGAAATAGCGGGCGGCGAGGTGCACAACCTCGGGATCAGTCTCGTCAAGCACGACGGGCTGAGCCTCGAGGAGGCTGTCGCGGAAATGCGCGGGCGCCTCGAGGAATGCGTATCCGAATTCCTCGTCGCGGAACAGGAGGGATTACGTTTCGCCGACGGCCTGGCGGACGGCACGGTACAGGGAAAGGAACTGAGTGCCGCCGTGCGGACCTGCCTCGGCACTATGCGGAACTGGTTCAGTTCCATCTACTGGTTCCACCTCGAGTCCGGCCGGTACACGGTCGACGACTGGGAGGACCCGGCCACACCCCCGTACCTCGACGACGAGGGGGCGGGCGGGAAATGACCGCCGCGTCGGCGCGGTCCGCGACCCGGCGCCCCGCACCCGGGCCGCACGAGCCACCGGTGGCCGGGGGCGGGGTGCCACTTCTCGGCCACGGTCTGAGACTGGTCCGCGATCCGCTGGCCTTCATGCCCCAACTGCGCGACCACGGCGACGTGGTCCGGCTCAGGCTCGGCCCGAAGACGGTGTACGCCGTCACCACGCCCGCCCTCACCGGCGCGGTGGCCCTCAGCCCCGACTGCATCATCTCCGGCCCGCTGTGGGAGTCCCTGGAGGGCCTGGTCGGCAAGGAGGGGGTGGCGACCTCCAACGGCGCGCTGCACCGGCGCCAGCGCCGCACCATCCAGCCCGCCTTCCGGCTCGACGCCATCCCCGCCCACGAGCCGGTCATGGAGGAGGAGGCGCACGCGCTGACCGAGCGCTGGCAGCCCGGTCGGACGATCGACTGCGCCTCGGAGGCCTTCCGGATCGCGGTGCGCGTCGCGGCCCGCTGCCTGCTCCGCGGTCCGTACATGGACGAGTGCGCCGACCGGCTGTGCGACGCGCTGGCCACCGTCTTCCGCGGCATGTACCAGCGGATGGTGGTGCCGCTCGGGCCGCTGTACCGGCTGCCGCTGCCGGCCAACCTCGCATTCAACCGGGCGCTCGCCGATCTGCACCGCCTCGTCGACGAGATCATCGCCGAGCGCCGGGCGTCCGGCCGGAATCCGGACGATGTGCTGACGGCATTGCTGACGGCGAAGGACGACAATGGCGAGCCCATCGGGGAACAGGAGATCCACGACCAGGTGGTCGCGATACTCACCCCGGGCAGTGAAACGGTGGGCGCCACGATCATGTGGCTGCTCCGGGTGCTCGCGATACACACGGAACACGGCGACCGGATCCGCGCGGAGGTCGAATCAGTGACCGGCGGCCGCCCCGTCGGATTCGACGACATCCGCGGGCTCACGCACACCAACAATGTCGTCGTGGAGACGATGCGTTTGCGGCCCGCCGTATGGGTATTGACGCGGCGGGCGGTGGCCGAAACCGAACTCGGTGGCTATCGCATTCCGGCCGGGGCGGACATCATCTACAGCCCGTACGCCGTCCAGCGTGATCGGCGCTCGTATCCGGACAATCTGGAGTTCGACCCCGACCGCTGGCTTCCCGAACGCGCCAAGGACGTACCGAAATACGCCATGAGCCCGTTCGGTGTGGGTAACCGCAAGTGCCCAAGTGACCTTTTCTCGATGGCGCTTCTGAGTCTGTTCACCGCCGCGGTGGCGACGAGGTTCCGCTTCGAGGAGGTTCCCGGGTCGAACGGCACGCCCCGGGTCGGCATCACGCTGCGCCAGAAGCGGGTGCGGGTGGGGCGGGTGCTAGGGTGAGATGAGCGGCGCGGCGCGCGTTCAGGCGGCCCGCGGGCCCCGGAACGCGCGCCGGTAGGCGTTCGGGGTGGTGCCCAGCGCGCGGACGAACTGGTGCCGCAGCGCCGCCGCCGTCCCGAACCCCGTACGATCCGCGATCGTGTCCATGGTCTCGTCCGTCCCCTCCAGCAACCGCTGTGCCAGCAGCACGCGTTGGCGCAGGAGCCAGCGGTAGGGAGTGGTGCCCGTCTCCTGCTGGAAGCGGCGGGCGAAGGTACGCGGCGACATATGGGCGCGGGCGGCGAGCTGCTCGACGGTGACCTCGTGGTCCAGGTGTTCCTCCATCCAGACCAGCACCTCGCCCACCGTGTCGCAGGAGGACTTCGGCAGCGGCCGCTCGACGTACTGGGCCTGCCCGCCGTCGCGGTGCGGGGGCACCACCATCCGCCGGGCGATCCTGTTGGCGACCTCCGGGCCCTGCTCCTTGCGCACGATGTGCAGACAGGCGTCGATGCCGGACGCGGTGCCGGCCGAGGTGATCACCGGGTCCGCGTCCACGTACAGCACGTCCGGCTCGACCACGGCCCGCGGGAACCGCCGGGCCAGTTCGTCCGCGTGCCTCCAGTGCGCCGCGCAGCGCCGCCCGTCCAGCAGGCCGGCGGCGCCCAGCACGAAGACGCCCGAGCAGACGCTGAGCACCCGCGCGCCCCGGTCCACCGCCCGGCGCAGCGCGGCCAGCAGCTCGGGCGGGTAGCCGCGGGAGGTGACGGCGTCGGCGGCCGGCACCGTGATCAGGTCGGCCTCCTCCAGCCGGTCCAGCCCGTGCGGCGTCGAGACCGTGAGGCCGGGGACATGGGTGCGCAGCGCCGGGCCCTCCGCGGAGACGACCGCGAAGTCGTACACCGGCAGCCCCTCGTCGCTGCGGTCCAGTCCGAACACCTCGCAGACCACGCCGAGCTCGAAGGGGTGCACTCCGTCCAGCAGCACGGTGGCCACGTTCTTCAGCATGGGGCCAGTGTGCCCCCGCGGTGGCAGGATTTTGAAGGTGTACGGCAGTCCTGCCACTCACGGTGAGGAGTACCCGGCGCCACAGTGGTGTCCATGACCACGACACAGCTGCAAGGCCTGATCTCGATGCTCTTCGTCCTGGGGCTCCTGGTCCTCATGGTCCTGCCGTCGGTGATCGGCATCGTCCACGACCGACGTGCCGACCACCGGATCCGTCAGGCCCAGGAGGACCGGGAGGCCGGGGAGATCCTCGACGAGGCTCAGAAGTCCTCGTCGAGGTCGACGGTGCCCTCCACCGCCACCTGGTACGCCGACGGGCGCCGCTCGAAGAAGTTGGTCAGCTCCTGAACGCCCTGGAGCTCCATGAAGGAGAAGGGGTTCTCGGAGCCGTACACCGGGGCGAAGCCGAGGCGCGTCAGGCGCTGGTCGGCGACGCACTCCAGGTACTGCCGCATCGAGTCGGTGTTCATCCCCGGGAGGCCGTCACCGCACAGGTCGCGCGCGAACTGGAGCTCGGCCTCGACGGCCTCCCGCAGCATGTCGGTGACCTGCTGCTGGAGCTCGTCGTCGAAGAGGTCGGGCTCCTCCTTGCGCACGGTGTCCACCACGTCGAAGGCGAAGGACATGTGCATCGTCTCGTCGCGGAACACCCAGTTGGTGCCGGTGGCCAGACCGTGCAGCAGGCCGCGGCTGCGGAACCAGTAGACGTAGGCGAAGGCGCCGTAGAAGAACAGGCCCTCGATGCACGCGGCGAAGCAGATGAGGTTGAGCAGGAAGCGCCGGCGGTCCGCCTTCGTCTCCAGCCGGTCCAGCTTCTCCACCGAGTCCATCCACCTGAAGCAGAACTCGGCCTTCTCCCGGATCGAGGGGATGTTCTCCACCGCGGCGAAGGCGGCGGTGCGGTCCTCGGGATCGGGCAGGTAGGTGTCGAGCAGCGTCAGGTAGAACTGGACGTGGACGGCCTCCTCGAAGAGCTGGCGGGACAGGTACAGCCGCGCCTCGGGGGAGTTGATGTGCTTGTACAGCGTCAGCACCAGGTTGTTCGCCACGATCGAGTCACCGGTGGCGAAGAAGGCCACCAGCCGTCCGATCAGGTGCTGCTCGGCCGGGCTCAGCTTGGCGAGGTCGGCGACGTCCGAGTGAAGGTCGACCTCCTCCACCGTCCAGGTGTTCTTGATGGCGTCCCGGTAGCGCTCGTAGAAGTCCGGGTAGCGCATCGGACGGAGCGTCAGTTCGAAGCCGGGGTCGAGCAGGTTCTTGGTCTCGCTGGTCATTACTGGCAGGCCTCGCAGGACTCGGGGTTCTCAAGGGAGCAGGCGATCGCGTCGGCGTCCGGCGCCGCCTGCTGGACAGGGACGGTGGCGGGAGTCTGGGCCCGGGCCGCGCGGGCGATACGGGTCGCCGGGCGGGAGCGCAGGTAGTACGTCGTCTTCAGGCCCTGCTTCCAGGCATAGGCGTACATCGAGGAGAGCTTGCCGATGGTCGGCGTCTCCATGAACAGGTTCAGGGACTGGGACTGGTCCAGGAACGCGGTGCGCGCCGCGGCCATGTCGATCAGACCGCGCTGCGGGATCTCCCACGCCGTGCGGTACAGCGTCCGCACGTCCTCGGGGATCCAGGCGAAGCCGGCCACCGAGCCGTTCGCGTCGCGCAGTGCCTCGCGGGTGCGGGCGTCCCAGACGCCGAGCGCCTTCAGGTCGTCCACCAGGTACGAGTTGACCTGCAGGAACTCCCCGGAGAGCGTCTCACGCTTGAAGAGGTTGGAGACCTGCGGCTCGATGCACTCGTACACGCCCGCGATCGAGGCGATGGTGGCGGTCGGGGCGATGGCGAGCAGCAGCGAGTTGCGCATGCCGACGGCGGCGATCCGCTCGCGCAGGGCCGCCCAGCGCTCCGGCCAGGTCAGCTCGACGTCGTAGTGGTCGGGGTGCAGCACACCCTGGGCCGTACGGGTCTTCTCCCACGCGGGCAGCGGGCCGTTGCGCTCGGCGAGGTCGGCCGACGCCTCGTACGCGGCGAGCATGATCCGCTCGGCGATACGGGTGGACAGGGCCTTGGCCTCAGGGGAGTCGAAGGGCAGCCGCAGCTTGAAGAACACGTCCTGGAGGCCCATGGCGCCCAGGCCCACCGGCCGCCAGCGGGCGTTGGAGCGCCCCGCCTGCTCGGTCGGGTAGAAGTTGATGTCGACCACGCGGTCCAGGAAGGTGACGGCGGTGCGGATGGTCTCGTCCAGCCGCTCCCAGTCGATGTCCCCGCCGGCCACGAACGCGCCCAGGTTGACCGACCCCAGGTTGCACACCGCCGTCTCACCGTCGTCGGTGACCTCCAGGATCTCCGTGCAGAGGTTGGAGGAGTGGACGACGTGACCGGGCTGCGCCGTCTGGTTGGCGGTGCGGTTGGCGGCGTCCTTGAAGGTCATCCAGCCCTGGCCGGTCTGCGCGAGGGTGCGCATCATACGGCCGTACAGCTCGCGGGCCGGCATGGTCTTGCGCGCCAGTCCCCGGGCCTCCGCGGCGCGGTACGCGGCGTCGAACTCCTCGCCCCACAGGTCGGTCAGCTCCGGCACGTCCGCGGGGGAGAACAGCGACCACTGCCCGTCGGCGTTCACCCGGCGCATGAACTCGTCCGGGACCCAGTGCGCGAGGTTGAGGTTGTGCGTCCGGCGGGCGTCCTCACCGGTGTTGTCGCGCAGCTCCAGGAACTCCTCGATGTCGGAGTGCCAGGTTTCCAGGTAGACCGCGGCGGCGCCCTTGCGCCGGCCGCCCTGGTTCACGGCGGCCACCGAGGCGTCCAGGGTCTTCAGGAACGGCACGATGCCGTTGGAGTGCCCGTTGGTGCCGCGGATCAGCGAACCGCGCGAGCGGATGCGGGAGTAGGCGATGCCGATGCCGCCGGCGTGCTTGGACAGCCGGGCGACCTGGAGGTAGCGCTCGTAGATGGAGTCCAGCTCGTCCTTGGGGGAGTCGAGGAGGTAGCAGGACGACATCTGGGGGTGGCGCGTGCCGGAGTTGAAGAGCGTGGGGGAGGAGGGCAGGTAGTCGAGGCGGCTCATCAGCCCGTAGAGCGCCTCGACCTCGTCGACGGACCGCGCGGTGTCGTCCTGCGCGAGGCCGGCCGCGACCCGCAGCATGAAGTGCTGGGGCGTCTCGATCACCTTGCGGGTGATCGGGTGCCGCAGCAGGTACCGGCTGTGCAGGGTGCGCAGGCCGAAGTAGCCGAAGCGGTCGTCGGCGGCCCGGTCGATCAGCGCGTCCAGGCGGTCGGCGTGGGCGCGTACGAACTCCGCGGTCCGGTCGGCGACGAGGCCCTCGCGGTGGCCCACGGTGACCGAGTCGGTGAAGGAGGCGACGCCCTGGGAGGCGGCCTCGGCGCGGATGGTGAGGGTCAGCAGCCTGGCCGCCAGCCGCGAGTAGGCGGGGTCCTCGGAGATGAGCCCGGCGGCCGCCTCCGTGGCCAGCTCACGCAACTCGGCCTCGTCGGCCCGCGCCGACCGGCCGCGCAGCGCGGCGGCGGCGACCCGGCCGGGGTCGGCGTCGGGGAGGTCGGCGGTCAGCTCGGTCAGGGTCCGCAGCAGTACGGCACCTGGACCGTCGGTTTCCGTGGCTGTGACTGAAACCGGGTCGGCTGGCGCGATGGTCACGTGGAGCTCTCCCTCGCTCGGCACGGAGCCTCGCACAGGGCAGGGGGCAGCACACGAGCGCACGCGGCGCCGCGCCCACCAGCCCATTCCGCGAGGCCCGGACGTCAGGGCACCCGGACCGGACGGCCGGGCGCGCTGTCGGCAGGTCCTCGGACTGACGCTCGTGGCGGCCCATGGGGCATATGCGCACGAGTACACCGTTGCGGGACAGTTCCGGATTCGCACCGGATTCCCCTGCGGCGACAGTGAGCACGAGCATACATCTTGTGCTGAGTGAGTCGGGCACCCCCATATGTTGTGCCGCGTCGACTCCGGAGCGTGTCAGAATGTCAACTCGTAGGTGAGCAGCGCGATGTCGTCCAGCTCCGGGAGCGGGTTCCAGTCCCGCCCCGGCGTGCGGACGAAGCCCAGGCGCTCGTAGACGCGGTGGGCGGTACGCATGGAGCTCTGGCTGGACAGCACCACGCGGACACAGCCCTCCACGGTGCGTGCCCGGTCCAGACAGGCCCGTACGAGGGCCTCGCCGACTCCTCTGCCGCGCGCCGCGTGCGCGACCGCGAGCATCCGTATCTCGGTTTCCCCGGGGCCGGCGAGGTCGGCCATGGGACCGGCGCCGGGGACGAAGGTCACGCCGCCGAGCACCTTCCCGTCCGCCACCGCCACCGCCACCAGCACCTCGGCCGCGGCCGCCCGCTTGGCCACGTCCCGCAGCTCGACGAGATATCCGTCGCTCTCGCCGAAGTCCAGCAGCCCGTCCTGGAGGTAGGCCTGGGCGGTGATCTCACCGAGCGTGCCGTACTCGCCGGGTTCCACCGGCCGGATCGCGAAGTCCATGGGCCCGAGTGTGCCGCACGGGCCCGGCCGCGGGCCGCCGGATTTCTCTCCGGCGGCCCGCGGGGTGCCCGGTGCTACTGCGGGGCCGCCGCCGTGGTCGGCGGGAGCTCCACCTCGACGCCCGGGTCGCCGGCGTCCGCCGTGTAGTCCTCCGGCCGGGTCTCGTCCACGCCCTCGGGCGCCCTGACCGCCCTCAGCACGAACGTCAGGACCACCACGACGGCCGCGTTGAGCACGAACGCCGTCAGACCGAGGTAGCCGATCTCGCCGAGGCCCGGGATCTCCTTGGCCGAGCCGCCGAAGTGCTTCTGCGTCGGCGAGGCGACCCCGTAGGCGGCGACCGTGCCGTAGACCATGCCGACCGCCCAGCCCGCCAGCAGCGCCCAGCGGTGGAACCAGCGCGTGAACAGGCCGCCGACCAGGGCCGGGAAGGTCTGAAGGATCCAGATCCCGCCGAGCAGCTGGAAGTTGATGGCGACCGTCTTGTCCATGGTCAGCACGAACACCAGCGCGCCCACCTTCACCAGGAGCGACACGATCTTGGAGACCCGGGTCTCCTCCTTCGGTGTCGCGTGCGGGCGGAGGAAGTCCTTGTAGATGTTGCGGGTGAACAGGTTCGCGGCCGCGATCGACATGATCGCCGCCGGCACCAGCGCGCCGATGGCGATCGCCGCGAACGCCACGCCCGCGAACCAGTCCGGGAACATGTTCTCGAACAGCTGCGGAATGGCCAGCTGGCCGTTCTTCACCTGCACGCCCGCCGCGATCGCCATGAAGCCCAGCAGCGCGAGCAGGCCCAGCATCAGCGAGTACAGCGGCAGGATCGTGGTGTTGCGGCGGATCACCTCCCGGCTGCGCGAGGACAGCGTCGCAGTGATCGAGTGCGGGTACATGAACAGCGCGAGCGCGGAGCCCAGGGCCAGCGTGGCGTAGGTCCACTGGCCGGCCGCCGCCGGCACCAGAGAGCCCGACCCCGTCTCGGTGAACTTCTGGCCCGCCTTGGCGAACACCTCCGAGAAGCCGCCCAGCTTGATCGGGATGTAGATGATGGCCACCGCGATCACGAGGTAGATCAGGGTGTCCTTCACGAACGCGATCAGCGCGGGCGCGCGCAGCCCCGACGAGTAGGTGTACGCCGCCAGCACACCGAAGGCGATCAGCAGCGGCAGGTCCTTCACGAACCAGTGGGTGCTCTCTCCGCCGCCGACGCCCATCACGTCGAGCACGGCCTGGATGCCGACGAGCTGGAGCGCGATGTACGGCATGGTCGCGAGGATGCCGGTGAGCGCCACCGCCAGCGACAGGCCCTTGGAGCCGAACCGGCCGCGGACGAAGTCCGAGGTGGTCACGTATCCGTGCCGGTGGGACACCGACCACAGCCGCGGCAGGAACGTGAAGATCAGCGGGTACACCAGGATCGTGTACGGCACCGCGAAGAAGCCCGCCGCGCCCGTCGCGTAGACGGCGGCCGGCACGGCGACGAAGGTGTAGGCGGTGTACAGGTCGCCACCGAGCAGGAACCAGGTCACCCAGGTGCCGAACGACCGGCCGCCCAGGCCCCACTCGTCCAGGCTGTGCTCGTTCTCGGCCCGGCGCCAGCGCGCGGCCAGGAAGCCCATGACCGTGACGAGCAGGAAGAAGAAGACGCAGACGCCGAGCGCGACGCCGTTGACACCGTCCTTCACTTCACCGCACCCCCGTCCTCGGCCGTGGCGGGGTCGGCGGTCCGGGCCGCCTGCGGGGCCCGGGTGGCGCGCTGGTCACGCTGCCACAGCCGGTACGCGGTCATCGTCAGGGCCGCGGAGAGGAGCACCCACAGCATCTGGTACCAGTAGAAGAAGGGGATCCCGATGAACACCGGGTCCGTCTTCGCGTACGACCCCACCCACAGCAGCGCCACGAAGGGGGCGGCGAGGCAGAGGGCGATGGCGACCCGTAAAGGCGTCACCACCGCTCTGGTGGCTTCCGGGGCATTCGACATGTGGCGACTCCGTCCCCTAGCTGATCACCGGCGAGCGTGCGGTGCGCAGGCAATCTAGGTCACGGTGCCACGGGTGCGGAATCCCTCGTGCGCATGACGCCGAGGAACCGCCACAAGATCCTTACTCCCCCAACGCCCTTAGTCCTGCGGGCGTTTGAGCCGTGCCACGAACTTGTAGCGGTCCCCGCGGTACACCGACCGCACCCACTCCACCGGCCGTCCCTCGCGGTCCACGGAGTGCCGGGAGAGCAGCAGCATCGGCAGGCCCACGTCGGTGCCGAGCAGGCCCGCCTCGCGCGGAGTGGCCAGCGAGGTCTCGATGGTCTCCTCGGCCTCGGCCAGATGGACGTCGTAGACCTCGGCGAGGGCGGTGTAGAGGGAGGTGTACTTCACCAGGCTGCGCCGCAGTGCCGGGAAGCGCTTGGCCGACAGGTGGGTGGCCTCGATGGCCATGGGCTCGGCGTTGGCCATGCGCAGCCGCTCGATGCGCAGCACCCGCCCCCCGGCGGTGATGTCGAGCAGTTCGGCCAGGCGGTCGTCGGCGGTGATGTAGCCGATGTCCAGCAACTGCGAGGTCGGCTCCAGGCCCTGGGCGCGCATGTCCTCGGTGTAGGAGGTCAGTTGCAGCGCCTGGGAGACCTTCGGCTTGGCGACGAAGGTGCCCTTGCCCTGGATGCGCTCGAGCCGGCCCTCGACGACGAGTTCCTGAAGCGCCTGCCGCACCGTGGTGCGCGAGGTGTCGAACTCGGCGGCCAGGGTGCGCTCCGGCGGGACCGGAGTGCCGGGCGGCAGGGTCTGGGTGATGTCGAGCAGGTGCTTCTTCAGGCGGTAGTACTTGGGCACGCGCGCGGTACGGACGGTCGCCCCACCCTCGTTCTCCGCACTGCTGACGTCGGTGCTCATGCTCCGCCTTCCCGGCTTCGGTGCCGAAGCGGCCGACGTCCCATCGGCCCCGGCTCACATCGTGGCACGGCTTCGCGTGCCGGGCGGTCACCCGTACGCTCCGTGATCTCCTCTGTATACCGTCGTGACTCCGGCTGGTCTAGTCCATCATCCCGGCCCGGGCGGGTGGTCCACCTGGCCGGCGCGGCCTCCGGGTGGCGTACGGTCGCCCCTGGTCCAGTGGAACGCGAGCGTCCATTTTGCCGGACGAACAATGAAAGGTCCCTGCATATCGCGGTCCCATAACGGACCACCTGAGCGGGTCGGCGCACTCTTGACAGCCCTATTGGTCTGGGCCAAGCTCCCCCTACTGGTCTACACCATTGGTCCAGGTCCCGGCCCCACGGGCGGTTACGCGCCGACGCTCGGATGTCGCTCAACCGCGGGGAGGCAGGGGGGTTTGTGGCATCCCTGAGGAGGGTGGCGTGAAGCGCAAGCTGGTAGCCGCGATCGGTATCGCGGGCATGATGGTCTCCGTCGCGGCGTGTGGGGGCGGCAAGGACGGCGGGAGCTCGGACAAGGGCGGCGCCGACGCCAAGGAACTGACCGTCTGGCTCACCGTGGACGCGCAGAACAACTGGCCCGAGCTGGTCAAGGCGGCCGACGACGCGGTGACGAAGAAGCACCCGGGTCTGAAGATCAAGCACGAGTACTACGGCTGGCCGGACAAGAACGCCAAGCTCGACGCGGTTCTCGCCACCGACAAGGCCCCCGACGTGGTCGAGATGGGCAACACCGAGATGCTCAGCTACATGGTCAAGGGGGCCTTCGCCCCCGTCGACAAGGCGAAGTTCACGGGCTCCGACGCCTGGCTGGACGGCCTGAAGGCCTCGGTGACGTACGACGGCAAGACCTACGGCGTCCCCTACTACGCGGGCGGCCGGGTCGCCAACTGGCGCAAGGACGTCTTCGCCGCGGCCGGCGTGAAGTCCGTGCCGAAGACCTACCAGGAGCTCACGGCCGACCTGGACAAGGTCCAGAAGAAGCAGGGCGACAAGTTCAGCGCCTGGTACCAGCCCACGCGCGACTGGTACGCGGCCATGTCCTTCGTCTACGACGCCGGCGGCTCCATCGCCAAGGAGGAGGGCGGCCAGTGGAAGGCCGATCTCTCCTCGCCCGAGTCCCTCAAGGGCCTGAACGAGTTCAAGAACGTCGTCGACAAGTACATGCACGGCGACAAGACCAAGGACGAGTCCGACCGTTACATCGTCTACGGCCAGGGCAAGTCCGGCATGATCTTCGGCGCCGCCTGGGAGGGCGCGGCCGCGTCCGACCCGGAGCAGGACAAGACCGGCAAGCTCAAGGACAACAACGAGAACTTCGTGATGCCCGGCCCGTCCGGCAGCAACATGCCGGTCTTCCTGGGCGGTTCCGACCTCGCCGTCCCGGTGAAGTCCAAGGCACAGGCGCTCGCCGCCGAGTGGATCAACGCGTTCACCGGCCCGTCCGGCCAGAAGGGCCTGATGGACAAGGGCAACCTGCCCAACAACAAGACCGACCTCGCGACGCTGAAGGACGACCCCGCGACGGCGGTCCCGGCCACCGCGGCCGAGTCCAACTGGTTCGTCCCGATGGCCCCGGGCTGGGGTCAGGTCGAGAAGGCCCAGGTGCTGCAGACCATGCTGCAGAACATCGGCACCGGCAAGAAGTCGGTCGAGGCGGCCGCCAAGGAGGCGGACGCCGCGATCGACGCGGTGATCAACACCAAGTGACAGGATCGCGGGGCCCTGCGACCACAGTGGGGCCCTGCTTCCCGTACGACCGTGCGCCGGCCCGCGCACGGTCGTACGGGGCTTGGCCTTCGTACGACCTGAGGGATCGCTGAGGAGCGCGCGATGAGTGCCGCAGACACGACCACCCCTGCCAAGGTGCCGCCACCGCGGCAGGCACCGCCACCCGCCGTCCCCGACCGGCCGCGGGGACAGCGCACCTCCGGTGGGGCCGCGACCCCATGGCTGCTGCTCGCACCCTGCCTGCTCGTCCTGGCCCTGGTCATGGCGTATCCGCTGACGCGCCTGGTCACGGTCTCCTTCCAGACGTTCGGCCAGTCGCAGCTGTGGGGCTTCCAGCCGGCCGAATGGGTGGGGTTCGCCAACTTCCGGAACGTGCTCGGCGACAGCGAGTTCTGGGCGGTCGTCCTGCGCACGATCGTCCTCACCGTCGGCTGCGTGGTCCTCACCATGGTCGGCGGCATGGCGCTCGCGCTGCTGCTGCAGCGGGTGTCCGGCTGGGTGAAGGTCCTGATCAACATCGTGCTGGTGGCCAGCTGGGGCATGCCCGTCATCGTGGCCACCACCGTCTTCAAGTGGCTCTTCGACTCCGACTACGGCGTCTTCAACGCGCTGCTCAGCAGGCTGCCCGGGGTCGACATGGTCGGCCACAACTGGTTCGCGAGCGGCCCCGAGGGACTGGCCGTGATCATGCTGCTGGTGGTGTGGGGCGCCGTGCCCTTCGTCACCATCACGCTCAGCGCGGGCCTGACCCAGGTGCCCAGTGAGCTGGAGGAGGCCGCACGGCTGGACGGTGCGGGCGCCTGGGGCGTCTTCCGCCATGTCACCCTGCCGATCCTCAAGCCGATCATCGTGATGCTCACGACCCTGTCGGTGATCTGGGACATGGGGGTCTTCCCGCAGGTGTTCGTGATGCGGGGCGGCCATCCCGAGGCGGAGTTCCAGGTCCTCAACACCTATTCCTACGACCGCGCGTTCGTGGTCAACGACTACGCGCAGGGCTCGGCGATCGCCCTGATCACCGTGTTGCTGCTGCTCGGCGTGGTCGCCGTGTACATGCGCCAGATGCTGAAGATCGGAGAAGTCGAATGAGCGGGACGAGTACCCTCGCAGCTCCCCGCCGCCGGAGGGGGAGGCTCGGCTGGAACCTGCTCGGCCTGCTCGTCTTCGTCACCGTCGGCTTCCCCTTCTACTGGATGCTCAACACCGCGTTCAAGCCGGCCAAGGACGCCATCGACCCGGACCCGAGCCTGCTGCCCACGGGGCTCACCCTGGCGAACTTCCGCCGGGCGCTGAACATCGCCGACTTCTGGGGCGCCGTCGGCCGCAGCCTGATCGTGTCGTTGTCGGTGGTGGCGATCGGCGTGGCCGTGGGCATGCTGGCCGCGCTCGCCATCTCCCGCTTCGCCTTCCGCGGCCGAAAGGTCGTGATCGTGGGCATCCTGGCGGTGCAGATGGTGCCGCTGATCGCGATGATCATCCCGATCTTCCTGCTGCTGAACGACCTCGGGCAGTACGACAGGCTCACCGGTCTGCTCCTCACCTATCTGACCTTCATCCTCCCCTTCACCGTGTGGACGCTGCGCGGCTTCATCGTCAACATCCCCCGGGAGCTGGAGGAGGCCGCCATGGTCGAC
The DNA here is from genome assembly GCF_052663305.1 of Streptomyces cyslabdanicus. Lineage (NCBI taxonomy): Bacteria > Bacillati > Actinomycetota > Actinomycetes > Kitasatosporales > Streptomycetaceae > Streptomyces > Streptomyces cyslabdanicus. The sequence goes on along the minus strand of NZ_JBQRUW010000022.1, from coordinate 148,202 downwards.
GGCTGCTCCCGCACCGGCGCCTTCCTTCGCGTCGTCTTCCCGCTGCTGGCCCCCGGCCTGGTCGCCACCTCGGTCTACGGCTTCATCCAGGCCTGGAACGAGTACCTGTACGCCCTGATGCTGCTCAGCCAGGAGCGCCAGACCGCGACCGTCTGGCTCGCCAACTTCACCACCAAGCACGGCACCGAATACGCCCCGATGATGGCCGGGGCCACGATGATGGCCATACCGATCGTCGTCCTGTTCCTGCTCGTCCAGCGCAAGATGGCCGCGGGCCTGACCGCGGGCGCCGTGAAGGGATAACGCCACCCGATGACGACAATCGCCAGCGGTACCGACACAATCACCCGCGACGCGCTGACCGTCCTCCAGCCCGGCTTCACCGGGACCACGGCCCCCGACTGGCTGCTCCGGCGCCTCGGTGAGGGGCTGTCCTCGGTCGGGCTGTTCGGCCGGAACATCGCCTCGCCCGAACAACTGGCCGCTCTCACCGCCCAACTGCGCGCCGAACGCGAGGACGTCCTGGTCGCCATCGACGAGGAGGGCGGCGACGTCACCCGCCTGGAGGTGCGCACCGGCTCCAGCTTCCCCGGCAACCACGCACTGGGCGCCGTGGACGACGTGGAGCTGACCGAGGCCGTCGCGCGCGAACTCGGCAGACGCCTTGCCGAGTGCGGAGTGAACTTCAACTGGGCGCCCTCCGCCGACGTCAACTCCAACCCCGGCAACCCGGTCATCGGCGTACGGTCCTTCGGTGCCGCCACCGACCTGGCGGCCCGGCACACCGCCGCCTATGTCACCGGCCTCCAGTCCGCGGGTGTCGCCGCCTGCACCAAGCACTTCCCCGGGCACGGTGACACCGCCGTGGACTCCCACCACGCGATGCCACGCATCGACGTGGACGCCGAGGTGCTCCAGGAGCGCGAACTGGCCCCGTTCCGCGCGGCGATCGCCGCCGGCAGCAAGGCCGTGATGAGCGCCCACATCCTGGTGCCGGCCCTGGACCCGGACCTTCCGGCAACGTTGTCCCGCCGGGTGCTGACCGACCTCCTGCGCGGCGAACTCGGCTACGAGGGCCTGATCGTCACCGACGGCATGGAGATGCGGGCCATCGCGGACCACTACGGCATCCGGCGCGGCAGCGTCCTGGCCGTCGCCGCCGGAGCCGACGCGATCTGCGTCGGCGGCGGACTGGCCGACGAAGGGACCGTGACCGGCCTGCGCGACGCCCTGGTCGCCGCGGTCCGCTCCGGCGAGCTGCCCGAGGAACGGCTGGCGGACGCGGCCGACCGGGTCCGCGCCCTCGCCCGCTGGGCCGCCGCGGCCGCGGACCCGGCCGGTACGCGGGGCACCGCCGACCCGGAGGTCGGGCTGCGGGCGGCCCGGCGCGCGCTGCGCGTCACCGCCGCGGAGGGCTTCACCCCGCTCACGGAGCCGCCCTACGTCGCCGCCCTCACCCCCGTCGCCAACATCGCGGTCGGCGACGAGACCCCGTGGGGCGTGGCAGCCGAGCTCTGCCGTCTCCTGCCGGGCACCCGGACGGGCAGCTTCGCCGGCGAGGACGCGGGCCGCGCGGCGCTCCAGGAGGCCGGCACCCGGCGTGTGGTGGCCGTCGTCCGCGACGAGCACCGCCACCCCTGGATGGCGGCCGCCCTGGACACCCTGCTCGCGGCCCGGCCGGACACGGTGGTCGTCGAGATGGGCGTCCCCCAGGCGGCCCCGCGCGGCGCCCTGCACATCGCCACCCACGGCGCGGCCCGCGTCTGCGGCCGGGCGGCGGCGGAGGTCATCACGGGCGAGTGAACGGCGGCCGCCGAGTCCCCGGCCGGGGGATGTCCCCCGGAGGGTCAGGGCGGAGGGCCAGGGCTCGGAGAGGTGTCCGCCCTTCCGCGCGGAGTCCTGCGGCAGTCGACACGGCGAAGCCGGCCGCCCCCTGCGGGGTGGCCGGCTTCGCCGTGGATCGGGCCGCGCGAGTGGCTGGGGTCTTTCGTTCGGATCAGCCCGGCATGATCCCAACGAGAGGCCCTAGTGCCGCGACAGGCAACGTTTGCCCGGTCGCGACGCCCGGCACGCCCTCTCGCCGCACCGGCCGAAAGCCCGAGTACATCCAGTACGAGGACTTCCGGCCGGCACACCGAGAGCACGCACCGGACGCCGCTCCTTGACGGGCAAACGTCGCCCGCCGCGACACTAGATGCCCTGCCAGTCCGGCTTGTTGGCGTACGTGTGGCGGAAGTAGTCGGCGAGCTTCAGCTTGGACGCGGCGGCGTCGTCGACGACGACCGTCGCGTGCGGGTGGAGCTGAAGCGCCGAGGCGGGGCAGACCGCGGCCAGCGGCCCCTCGACGGTCGCCGCGACCGCGTCCGCCTTGCCCTCGCCCGTGGCCAGCAGCACCAGGTGCCGGGCCTCCAGGATCGTCCCGATGCCCTGCGTGATCACGTGGTGCGGCACCTGCTCGACGTCGCCGTCGAAGAAGCGCGCGTTGTCGACGCGGGTCTGCTCGGTCAGGGTCTTGATCCGGGTGCGCGAGGCGAGCGAGGAGCACGGCTCGTTGAACCCGATGTGCCCGTCGGTCCCGATCCCGAGCAGTTGCAGGTCGACGCCGCCGGCCTCGGCCAGCGCCCGGTCGTAGGCCGCGCAGGCCGAGCGGACGTCCTCGGAGGTGCCGTCGGGCCCGAGGAAGGCGTCCATCCCGATGCCGAGGGGCTCCAGCACCTCCCGGCGCAGTACCGAACGGTAGGACTCGGGGTGGTCGGCGGGCAGCCCCACGTACTCGTCGAGCTGGGCGATCCGCGCCCGCGAGAGGTCCGCGGCACCGGAGCGCACCTTGGCCGCCAGTGCCTCGTACACGGGCAGAGGAGTGGAGCCCGTGGCCACGCCGAGCAGGGCGTCGGGCTTGCGCCGGAGCAGCTGCGCCATCGCCTCGGCGATGAGTTCGCCGCCCGCTCGGGCGTCCGGAACGATGACAACTTCCACGCTGGGCCTGCCGATCTGAGGAGGATCTGAAGGGGACGGACCCGGTTACGAGGGTCATGTGGTTTAGACCAATCCGAGCCCAATCTAACAGAGTCGGGCCCCTGTGTGCCGCGCTCGTCCGCCCGCGCGCCCGACCCCTGTTCCCCTCTGTTTCCCCTGTTCGGCCCCACCGTCGAACCGGGCGGGCTACGCTGCGTGCAGCGCGCCGGGAGATCCGGCCGGCCCGTCCCGGCCGATCGTCGGTCGCGGAAGAAAAAACAACAACCTCGTCCCGCGCATGGACAGACCAAGTGGTCTAGTCCAGAATGCTGTGAGACGTCTCGAACAGCGCCCGCGCGCGGCACCGTCCGCGCACGACAGGTGAACGCACGAGCCTCCGTCTTCCCCGCACAGGAAGGCGGACCGAGGACCCGGAGCTCTCTGCCCTGACTGCCCCGGTTCCTCATCCTTCGGCCGACCGGGACCGCACGCCCACGGCCGATACTGCTCCGGGCTGCGGTGCCGGGAGGGCTGAGGGTCCCTCTCAGGCGCCGCGGCCCGCGGGTGTCTTCGGGGCCCGCCGCCTCCGGGTGTTTCGGGACCGTACAAACGCCCGGGTACGCTCGCAGACGTGCCCTCCATGAACGAACTCGTACGCCAGCACACCGCGCTCGACGACTCCGATCTCGAGTGGCTGCACATGCTGGTCTCGGAGTGGCAGCTGCTCTCCGACCTCTCCTTCGCCGACCTGGTCCTGTGGGTCCCCACCCTGGACGGCGCCCGGTACGTCTCGGTCGCCCAGATGCGGCCCAACACCGGCCCCACCTCCTACCAGAACGACATGGTCGGCCACCTCGTCCCGCGCGGCCGCCGCCCGATGCTGGACACCGCGCTCGACGAGGGCCGGATCGTGCGGGAGGGCGACCCCGAGTGGCGCGAGGAGGTGCCCGTCCGCGTCGAGTCCATCCCGGTGCGGCGGGAGGGGCGCGTCCTCGGCGTCATCGCGCGCAACACCAACCTGCTCACCGTGCGTACACCGAGCCGGCTGGAGCTGACCTATCTGCAGAGCGCCTCGGACCTGGCACAGATGATCGCCGCCGGTTCCTTCCCCTTCCCGGACCAGCAGGTCGACATGGACGCCTCGCCGCGCGTGGGCGACGGCCTGATCCGGCTGGACGCGGACGGCATCGTCCAGTACGCCTCGCCCAACGCGCTCTCCGCCTTCCACCGCCTCGGCCTCGCCGCCGACCTCGTCGGCCACCACCTGGGCCAGACCACCGCGGAACTCGCCCCCTCCCGGGCCCCGGTGGACGAGGCGCTGGTGAAGCTGGCGAGCGGCTGGGCGCCCCGGGAGTTCGAGATCGAGGCCAAGGACGGGGTGATCCAGTTCCGGGCCATCCCGCTCAAACCCAAGGGCACACGCATAGGTTCGCTGGTGCTGCTCCGGGACGTGACCGAACTGCGCCGCCGTGAGCGGGAGTTGATCACCAAGGACGCGACGATCCGGGAGATCCACCACCGGGTCAAGAACAACCTCCAGACGGTGGCGGCCCTGCTCAGGCTTCAGGCCCGGCGCATCGAGTCCGAACGCGGCCGGGAGGCGCTCGAGGAGGCGGTCCGCCGGGTCGGGTCGATCGCCATCGTGCACGAGACGCTGTCCCAGAACCTGGACGAGCGGGTGGAGTTCGACGAGATCGCCGACCGGGTGCTGGCGATGGTCGCCGAGATCTCCCCGGGCAAGGTGACCGGCCGGCGCAGCGGCCGCTTCGGGATCCTGGACGCCGAGGTCGCCACCCCGCTGTCGATGGTGCTGACCGAGGTCCTTCAGAACGCCCTGGAACACGGCTTCCGTGAGGGCGAGACGGGGACGGTGGAGGTCTCCGCGGTCCGCGGCGGCACCTCGCGCGAGGCCCGACTGCTCGTCACCGTCCAGGACGACGGCGTGGGCCTGCCCGGCGACTTCGACCCGCACAGCTCGGGCAACCTCGGTCTGCAGATCGTACGGACCCTGGTCGAGGGGGAGTTGGGCGGCACCTTCGACATGGTTCCGGCTCCCGAGCGCGGCACGCGCGTGATCCTCGACATTCCGGTGCAGCCGCACAAGTAGCCCGCGCGGCGACACAAGCGGCCCGCACAGCAAAGAGCCTCGGACCGAAACTCGGTCCGAGGCCAGTCGCTCGTTGCGTCCTGTGTGCGCATCGGGGGTACTGCGCGCTGCGGCTCGGGGGCGGGAGATGCGTACTCGCTGTACGCGCCGCCAAGCTCAGGCTGTCAGCGGGGTGGCTGTGGTCAGGCGGAGGCCTGACGAGCCCGGTTGCGGGCGGCGCGGCGCTTCATCGCGCGGCGCTCGTCCTCGCTGAGACCACCCCAGACGCCGGAGTCCTGACCGGACTCGAGCGCCCACTGCAGGCACTGCTCCATAACCGGGCAGCGACGGCAGACGGCCTTGGCTTCCTCGATCTGCAGCAGCGCAGGACCGGTGTTGCCGATGGGGAAGAACAGCTCGGGGTCTTCCTCGCGGCAAACGGCGTTGTGACGCCAGTCCATGGCTGCTACCTCTCTTGGTGTGACGTGCGGTTGCTTGTGAATGTGAACGCTTTCACGAATCCCTCAACAAGGGAAGGGCCGACTGCCAGGTTCCCTGGTGTGGTCCTGTGATGTGAAGAGGGGTTCCGGTGATCTCTGGGGCCTGTGTGGTGGGCCGTCCCGATCGCCACGTAGAGACTCGCAAACCTCGGCGGCGGATACAACCCCTTCCGGAAAGTTTTTTTTGATTCCTCGGTGTCGACTAGGTCACAGCCGTACTTCCATGGGGTGGATCCTTGCCTAAACGTTCGAGTGAAAGGACTTTGGGCCCTTCTACTCACACAATCACACGCAGTGCACGGCGAACGCCTGTGAACGTCACGCTCTTTCGCAGCCCCAGGTGGTCACCGTCCATCTGGAGGGGGAGCGGGACCTTCGAATGCAAGGTGAAGCGGCTCAGATCGTGCAGGGAGGCGGCGTGCCTGCCCCGGGGTCCGCGCTCGGGGGACGAAGTGAGCAACTGGGTGCCATACCGGGCAACCGCGGCGGTGGACAGGCGGCTGAGACCGAGCACGTCGAGCCCGGTATCGAACGAGGCCTTAGGTGACGTGTACATCGGGCGATTGCCGAGATACGTCCACGGCGAGGTGTTCGAGACTATGGCCACCACCAGCTCGGTGAGCGGGTCCTCCCCGGGCCGCGCCAGGGTGATCGTCCCGCGCCGGCGGCTCTGCTCCCCGAGGAACTGGCGGACCACCTGCCGTACGTACAGGGCGTGCGTGGACTTCTTGCCGCGCTCGCGATGCTGCTCCACCCGGCCGACCACGCCGGCGTCGAAGCCGAGCCCGGCGTTGAAGGTGAACCAGCGCTCCGGCACCGCCGCGTCGTCGGTGCCGGGCGTGCCTGAGGCCAGCCCCAGGCCGACCGTGCGCTCGCTGCCCCGGCGCAGGGCGTCCAGGATCGCGCCGGTGGCCTCCACGGCGTCGTTGGGCAGGCCCAGGGCGCGGGCGAAGACATTGGTGGAACCGCCGGGCACCACCGCGAGGCGCGGCAGGCGCGCGGGATCCGGGCCGCGGTGCAGCAGGCCGTTGACGACCTCGTTGACCGTGCCGTCGCCGCCGAGGGCCACCACCATGTCGATGTCGTCGCTGTCCGCGGCCTGCCGGCCCAGGTCACGGGCGTGGCCGCGGTACTGGGTGGTGACCGCGTCCAGCTTCATCTCGCTGGCGAGCGCGTGGATCAGGACGTCGCGCGTACGTGCGCTTGTGGTGGTAGCCGCCGGATTGACCACGAGAAGTGCACGCATGAGGTGCAGCGTACCTACCGGGTGGTACCCGCCCCACCCCGAGGTAGGGATCGGGTAAGAGAGCGGGCCGTGAGCCTGCACACGGCGGTCCGGGCCGCGCGGGCTACCCTGCTGGGGTGAGCAGTGAGCGTAACCGCACCCCCAGAACCACGGACGGCACGGACGCCCCGGGTCCGCGCCCGCGGCGGCTGACGTACGCGGCGGCGCTGGCCGCGCTGGAAGGGCTCGTGCTGGTGGTCGGCGGGATCTGGATGCTCGTCGCAGCCCTGACCGGCCACGAGGGCGACCGGTGGACCGGCGTCACCGGCGGTGTCACGGTGCTCGTGCTCGCGCTGCTGCCGCTGCTCGCCGCCCGCGGACTGCTGCTGTGCCGCGGCTGGAGCCGGGGACCGGCGGTCATCACCCAGATCATGGCGCTGCCCGTCGCCTACACCCTGCTGCGGTCCGACGGCGCGGCCATCCCGGCCGGCATCGCGCTCGCCGTGGTGGCCGTCACGGCGCTGGTGCTGCTCGTCAACCCGGAGACGACCACGGCCCTCGGCATCAAGGGCCCTGGCCGGGCCGGGGAGACCGGGCAGCGGTAGCCGGCAACGGCCGGCCTCCGCCCCGGCCGGCCCGGTCCCCGCGACCCTGCCCCCCCTTACTCCTGCTTACTCCTGCTTGCTCCTGTTACTCCTCCACCAGCAGCTTCTCCCGCAGCTGGGCCAGTGTGCGGGCCAGCAGCCGGGAGACGTGCATCTGGGAGATGCCGACCTCCTGCGCGATCTGCGACTGGGTCATGTTGCCGAAGAAGCGCAGCAGCAGGATCCGCTTCTCGCGCGGCGGGAGGTCCTCCAGCAGCGGCTTCAGCGACTCCCGGTACTCCACGCCCTCCAGCGCCTCGTCCTCGGCGCCGAGGGTGTCCGCGACCGCCGGGGACTCGTCGTCCGTGTCGGGGACGTCCAGGGACAGTGTGGAGTAGGCGTTGGCCGACTCCAGGCCCTCCAGGACCTCCTCCTCGGAGATGGCGAGCTTCTCGGCGAGCTCGTGCACCGTCGGGGAGCGGCCGTGCAGCTGGGACAGCTCGGCCGTCGCGGTGGTCAGCGCCAGGCGCAGCTCCTGGAGCCGGCGCGGCACGCGCACCGCCCAGCCCTTGTCCCGGAAGTGCCGCTTGATCTCGCCGACGACCGTCGGAGTCGCGTACGTCGAGAACTCCACGCCGCGGTCCGGGTCGAAGCGGTCGACCGACTTGATCAGACCGATGGTGGCGACCTGCGTGAGGTCGTCCAGCGGCTCGCCGCGGTTGCGGAAGCGGCGCGCGAGGTGCTCGACGAGCGGCAGGTGCATGCGGACCAGCTGGTTGCGCAGCTCGGCGTACTGCGGGCTGCCCTCCTGCAGGGAGCGCAGCTCCACGAACATCGCACGCGCGCCACTGCGGTCCTGGGCGTCGTGCCGCGTGTTGTGCACGACCGGTGCGGCCCGCGTCGCGACCTCGGAGTTTCGCTCGTGCTCGCTCATCGTCCCGCCCGTCGCCCTTCCCCGAGCCCTCGCCTCCTTCCCCGGGTTCTCGCCTTCGCTCGAACGGGGGGAGTCCCCGTGAGGGGGAGGACCGCCGTGGCCGGTGACCAGCGGCTCGTCCTCCGGGTGCGGCCTGGCCTGCTCCGGGATGCCGTCGATACCGTCCGCCGCGTGCCGGGCCGCGGCGGGGCCGCCCCGGGCGGCCCCGCCCGCGGCTCCGGCCCCGTCCGCGCGCGCCGGAGTCCCGTCCTCGGCCGGAATCTCCCGTGTGCCGCGCTCTTCGTCCCGCACCGGCCCGTCCCCGTTCCTCACGTCGGCCCGGGTCCCGCGCCGCGTTGTTTGTAGAGGCTGATCGACACGGTCTTGTCGTCGTCCACGGCGGAGGAGACCTTGCCCGCGAGAGCGGACAGGACGGTCCAGGCGAACGTGTCCCGCGAGGGCGCGTGACCGTCCGTGGTCGGGGCCGAGACGGTGACCTCGAGCGAGTCGTCGACCAACCGGAAGACGCAACTGAGCACCGAGCCGGGCACGGCCTGCTGGAGCAGGATCGCGCAGGCCTCGTCCACCGCGATGCGCAGGTCCTCGATCTCGTCGAGGGTGAAGTCCAAACGGGCCGCGAGACCGGCCGTGGCCGTCCGCAGCACCGACAGGTAGGCACCCGCAGCCGGCAGCCGGACCTCCACGAAGTCCTGGTTCGCCGCGGGCTCGCCTGCGATCTGGGACACCCTCACCTCCAAGGTGGTACAAGCTCTCTCAGGGCCGGGGGGCATTCCCCCGGGACAACGCGCTACATGGTTCAGCGGTGACGCTACCGCGCGCCCGGCCTTTCTGTCCCGGGACCCCGACCCCTTGCTGTCACTCATAGTAGAGCTACGGATACGCTCCGTGGCTAGAGGTCTGCGGGCCCAAATGGGAACGGCGGGCGCCGGGTTGACGTACCCAGACGTCAGACGGTCGAACCGTCCCCCATTCCGGTCGTCCTGGTCATACGAGGACGTGGTCCACGAAGCACCACCGCCAGTCCTCGCCGGGTTCGAAGGTCCGCATCACCGGGTGCCCGGTGTCCTTGTGGTGCTTGGTCGCATGCTGTCCCGGCGAGGAGTCGCAGCATCCGACGTGGCCACAGGACAGGCACAGCCGCAGCTGCACCGGATGCGTGCCGTCCGCCAGGCACTCCGGACACGTGTCGCTCCGGGGTTCGGGCTCCGGGTGCGGCAGCGCGCCGGCGTGCGTGCACTGTTTCATGATTGCCAGATTACGACGGGCGTGGGAGTGACCGCGCGGAAAGCGCCGGGCTACGAACGATGGGTGGGCGAGGACCATGGACGTGACGCCGCTGCTGTTCCTGGTGGCGGGTAGTGCCGCGGTCGCCGGGGCCGCCCGGCGCACCCCCGTGCCGGCGCCCCTGCTGCTGGTCGCGGCCGGACTGGCGGTCTCCTACATCCCCGGGGTCCCCGCCTACGCCCTCGACCCCGGCGTGGTCCTGCCCCTGCTGCTGCCGCCGCTGCTGCACACCTCCGCCATCGAGAGCTCCTACCTCGACCTGCGCGCGCAGTTGCGGCCCGTGGCGCTGCTCTCCGTCGGGTACGTGCTGTTCGCGACCTTCGTGGTCGGCTGGGCCGTGTACCTGCTGGTGCCGGGACTGCCGCTGACCGCGGCCCTGGTGCTGGGCGCGGTGGTGGCGCCGCCGGACGCGGTCGCGGCGACGGCGGTGGCCCGCCGGGTCGGGCTGCCCTCGCGGATCACCACGATCCTCCAGGGGGAGTCCCTGCTCAACGACGCCACCGCGATCACCGCCTACCGGGTGGCGCTGGCCGCCGCGGTCGGCGCGGGCGCGACCTGGGCGGGCGGGGTGCTGGAGTTCCTGGTCGCGGCGATCGGCGGCGTCGGGATCGGGCTGGTGCTGATGCTGCCGCTGCACTGGCTGCGCACCCACCTGAAGGAGGCGCTGCCGCAGAACACGCTCTCCCTGCTGATCCCGTTCGTCGCCTACGGCGTCGCCGAGCAGGTGCACGCCTCCGGCGTCCTGGCCGTCGTCACCGTCGCCCTGTACCTCGGCCACCGGGCGTGGGAGGTCGACTTCGCCACCCGGCTCCAGGAGGAGGCGGTGTGGCGGATGGTGGCGTTCGTTCTGGAGTCGTCGGTGTTCGCCCTCATCGGGCTTCAGCTGCCGGTCGTCCTCAGGGGCCTCGGGGCGTACTCCGGCGCCGAGGCCGCCTGGTACGCGGTCGCCGTCTTCCTGGTGGTCGTCGCCGCGCGGTTCGTGTGGGTGTACCCGGCGACGTTCCTGCCGCGACTGCTGTCCCGGCGGGTCCGGGAGCGCGAGGAGAACCCCACCTGGAGGGGGGCGATGGTCACCGCGTGGGCCGGGATGCGGGGCGTGGTGTCCCTGGCCATCGCCTTCTCGATCCCGGTCACGCTGCACGACGGCACGCCCTTCCCGAAGCGCAACCTGCTGCTCTTCCTGACCTTCACGACCGTCATCGGGACCCTGGTGGTGCAGGGCCTGACGCTGCCGCCACTGATCCGCGTGCTGAGGTTCCCCAGCCGCGACGCGCAGGCGGAGACCCTGGCCGAGGCGAACGCGCAGGCCCAGGCGTCCCTGGCCGCCGAACGGCGCCTGGCGGAACTGCTCACCGACGAGCGCAACGCCCTGCCCCCGCCGCTCGCCGACCGGCTCCGCACGGTCCTGGAACGCCGCCGCAACTCCGTCTGGGAGCGGCTCGGCCAGGCCAACCCGGTCACCGGCGAGTCGGTCGACGACACCTACCGCCGGCTGGCCCGGGACGTGATCGGCGCCGAGCGCGAGGTGTTCGTCCGCCTGCGGGACGGCCGCTACATCGACGACGAGATGCTGCGCACGCTGCTGCGCAGGCTGGACCTGGAGGAGGCGGCGGCCTACCGGGAGGCGGCGTGATGGCCGGGTGGATCACGCCGGCGCCGGGAAGGGGCTGCCCGTGACGACCGCGGCGATCGTCGTCCCGCGCGGGAAGGCGCCCTCACCGGCGAGGGCGACCAGGCCGTACAGCAGCTTGGCGACGTACAGGCGCTCGACGGGGACGCCGTGCCGGGCGGTGAAGTCCTCGGCGAAGGTCTCGAGTTCGGCGGGGACACGGGCGTAGCCGCCGAAGTGGAAGCGCTCGTCGAGCGACCATGTGCCGCGCCGGGCGCCGAAGGCCCGCTCCTGAAGGGCCTCGATGTCCGCCGCCAGGAAGCCGCCCCTGAGCACCGGTATGCCCAGGGCGCGCCGGCCCGGTGCGAGCCCCCCGGCCAGGCCGGCCAGGGTGCCGCCGGTGCCGCAGGCCAGGGCGACGACGTCCGCCTGCTCGCCCAGCTCCTCGCCCAGGGCCCGGCAGCCGCGTACCGCCAGGGCGTTGCTGCCGCCCTCGGGGACCACATGGGCCTCCTCGGCGCCCGCGGCGCGCACCAGGGCCGCCAGCGTCCCGGGCTCGGCCTTGCGGCGGTACGTCGACCGGTCGACGAAGTGCAGCCGCATCCCGTCGGCCGCGCAGCGCGCCAGGGAGGGGTTCAGGGGGCGCTCGGCGAGCTCCTGGCCGCGGACCACGCCGACCGTCGGCAGGCCCAGCAGACGGCCGGCGGCGGCCGTGGCGCGCAGGTGGTTGGAGTAGGCGCCGCCGAAGGTGACGACCGTCCGGCCGGCCGCGGCCCGCAGGTTCGGGGCGAGTTTGCGCCACTTGTTGCCGGTCAGCTCCGGGTGGATCAGGTCGTCGCGCTTGAGCAGCAGCCGCAGGCCGCGACGGCCGAAGCGGTCGTCGGCGACCTCCTGGAGGGGCGAGGGCAGCCGGGGGGAGAGCGCGGCGGGGTCGGGGGCGGCGGAGCGGGTCACCCGGCCATTGTCCCCGCCCGGCCCGGGCGGCGGCACGGCCGCCGAGGCACCGCGAATCCGCTGGTCACAGAAACGGAATCCGCGATTTCTGCCCGTGGTCACAGTGATCCATTCCCGCTCTTTCGGGTAATAGCACGACAACGCCCCGTGCTGGAAGGCTGACGCACGCAAATCGATGCACGGCGCCGAGGGCGCCGGGCATGAGCGGGAGGGCAATTCTCTATGTCGGTAGGCGAAGAGGTCCGCGCAGAGCAGGACCGGCCGCAGCAGAGCCTCGGCACCGCGGCCGCGCGGAACCTGGCCACCACCACCAAGTCCGTTCCCCAGATGCAGGAGATCAGCTCGCGCTGGCTGCTGCGCATGCTGCCCTGGGTCGACGTGCAGGGCGGCACGTACCGGGTGAACCGGCGGCTCACCTACGCCGTCGGCGACGGCCGCATCACCTTCGTGAAGACCGGCGACCGCGTCGAGGTCATCCCGGCCGAACTCGGCGAACTGCCGGCGCTGCGGGACTACGAGGACGACGAGGTGCTCTCGGAACTCGCCCAGCGCTGCCGCCGGCGCGAGATCGAGGCGGGCCAGGTGATCGCCTCCTTCGGCAACCAGGCCGAGGAGGTGTACCTGCTGGCGCACGGCAGGGTCCAGAAGGTCGGCACCGGCCCCTACGGCGACGACCAGGTCCTCGGAGTCCTCGCCAACGGCGCGTACTTCGGCGACCAGGCGCTCCTCGACCCGGACGCCATCTGGGAGTACACGGCCCGCGCGGACACCGCGTGCACCGTCCTCGTCCTCTCCCGCCGCGACGTGGAACAGGTCGCCGAGCGCGCCGAATCGCTGCGCGACCACCTTCGGCGGCAGGTCTCGACTCCCGAGCAGAACGCCAACAGGTTCGGGGAGAAGGCGGTCGAACTCGCCGCAGGACACAGCGGTGAGCCGGACATCCCGCACACCTTCGTGGACTACGAGGCCAGCCCCCGCGAGTACGAACTGAGCATCGCGCAGACCGTCCTGCGCATGCACACGCGCGTGGCCGACCTCTACAACCAGCCGATGAACCAGACGGAGCAGCAACTCCGGCTGACCGTCGAGGCGTTGAAGGAGCGCCAGGAGCACGAACTGATCAACAACCGCGACTTCGGCCTGCTCCACAACTGCGAGTACGACCAGCGGATCCACCCGCACGACGGCGTGCCCGGCCCCGACGACATGGACGAGCTGCTCAGCCGGCGGCGCGGCACCAAGCTGTTCCTCGCCCATCCGCGCGCGATCGCCGCGTTCGGCCGCGAGCTGAACAAGCGGGGCCTGGTCCCGGAGACCATCGACATGGGCGGCAACCGCATCCCCACCTGGCGCGGTGTGCCGATCTTCCCGTGCAACAAGATCCCGGTCACCGAGGCGCGGACCAGCTCGATCATCGCCCTGCGGACCGGCGAGGACGACCAGGGCGTCATCGGGCTGCGCGCGAAGGGCATCCCCGACGAGATCGAGCCGAGCCTGTCCGTGCGGTTCATGGGCATCAACGAGCAGGCCGTCGTCAAGTACCTGGTGACGGCGTACTTCTCGGCGGCGGTGCTGGTGCCGGACGCGCTCGGCGTCCTGGAGAACATCGAGGTCGGCCGTTGGCGCTGACCACGCGGGCCGGCTCCCGGTGTCCCGGCTCGCCGGGCCGGGTAGGTCCGGAGGGTATGCGCCCAGTTCCGGCTGCGGAAGTGCCACCGTCCGCGGTCTCTTCGCCAGGGATCGGATGTGGATCGATTGGTTGAGTTCATGACGGAGACGACGCGGCGCCCGACCGGCGTGCCCCGCCCCGTGGGGGCGGCGCGGCCGGCGGGACCCGGCTCCGCCGACCCTCCTCCCACGCGCGCCGGCGGTGGCTCGGGCGGACCGGCCGCGCCCGACGGGCACGACGCGGCGGTGATCCTCGAACGCTCACGGGCGTCGGTCGATCCCGAACTGCGGGCGGCCGTCGCCTCCCTGCCCGCCTCGATGCGCCGGATCGCGCGCTACCACTTCGGCTGGGAGCACGCGGACGGCACCCCGGCCGCGGGCAACGGGGGCAAGGCCATCCGCCCGGCGCTGGTCCTCACGGCGGCCACCGCGCTCGGCGGGCCGCCCGCGCGGGCGGCGGCGGCGCGGGCCGCGGCGGCGGTGGAGCTGGTCCACAACTTCACGTTGCTGCACGACGACGTGATGGACCGGGACGCCACCCGACGGCACCGGCCCACGGCGTGGACGGTGTTCGGCGAGAACGACGCCATCCTGGCCGGGGACGCGCTCCAGGCGCTGGCCCTGGGGCTGCTCGCGCAGAACCCGTGTGCGGCGTCATCGGCCGCCGCCGCCCGGCTCGCGGGCTGCGTCGTCGAACTCTGCGAGGGCCAGCGGGCGGACACCGCCCTGGAACGGCGTGCCCCCGGCGAGGTCACGCTCGCCGAGGTGCTCACCATGGCCGAGGCCAAGACGGGCGCGCTACTCGGCTGCGCCTGTGCCGTCGGGGCCCTGTACGCGGGGGCGGCCGAGAGGGAGGTCGAGGCGCTGGACGCGTTCGGCCGGCAGGCGGGGCTCGCCTTCCAGCTGATCGACGACGTCATCGGCATATGGGGCGACCCGGCCCGCACCGGGAAACCGGTCGGCGCCGACCTCGCGGCCCGCAAGAAGTCCCTGCCGGTGGTCGCCGCGCTGACCTCCGGCACCCCGGCCGCCGCCGAACTGGCCGAGCTGTACGCCCGGCCCCATCGGGACGGGGAGGAGGAGCAGATGGCGCTGGTGGTGGAGCGGGCCGGCGGCCGGGACTGGGCGCAGGCCCAGGCAGCCGACCGGATGGCCCGGGCCGTGGACGACCTGGCCCGTGCCGTGCCGGATCCGGCGAACGCGGGCGGACTGCTGGCCCTCGCCGAGTTCGTGACTCGACGCACCGTCTGACCCGCCCGGGGGGAGGGGGGAGGGGGAGGACCCGGAGCCGCCGGACCCGTACGGATCCTGACCCGTACGGCCACCGGCGGCTCCGGTGCGGCGGGCCCCGGACCGCCCCGCGGTGTGCGCGGCCGACCCTGATCGCCTAGTCTCAACTCCCGTACTCTGAAGGGCACTTGGGCTGAGAGGGCGGAAGATGGGCGTGGGGATCCGGGCGGCGGGGGAAGACGACCGGGAACTGGTCGTGCGGCTGCTGGACGAGGCCTTCCAGGACGACCCGGTGAGCGGCTGGGTCTTCCCGGAGCGGGAGTACCGCCGGACGACCCACCACCGGCTGATGGCCGCCTTCACCGACATCGTGCTCGCCGAGGGCCGGATCGACCTGACCGAGGACGGCACGGCGTGCGCGCTGTGGCTGTCGATGCCGGCGGCCGACGGGGACGGCCCGGACGGCGGGGGCGACCCGGGAGCCCCGGACGAGGCGGACGAGGCGGACGACGCCGTGCGGCTGCGCGAGAGCGTCGACCCGGCCAACGCGCGGGTCGAGGAGATCGCCCGGCTGATGGCCGAGTCGCACCCTTCCGACCGCGCCCACGAGTACCTGTGGATGATCGGCGTCGCGCCGGTTCGCCAGGGGGAGGGCCTGGGCAGCACCCTCATCCAGCACGTCCTCGACCGCTGCGACCGCGAGGGCCTGCCCGCCTATCTGGAGGCCAGCAGCGAGCGCAGCACGAACCTCTACGCACGTCTGGGCTTCACGTTCGCCGACCGCACCCTCGACATCCCGGACGGCCCCCGCATGTGGCCGATGTGGCGCGAACCGGTCACCGGCGCGGGCCGGTCCTGACCGGCCGACCCGCGAACCGGGGACGGCTTGGTACGGCTCAGGACGGCTCACCCTCCGACCGCTCCAGGAAGCGCAGCATGTTCCCGGCCGGGTCGCGGAAGGCGCAGTCGCGCACCCCGTAGGGCTGGTCCATCGGCTCCTGGACGACGTCGGCGCCGAACTCCTGGACACGGGCGAAGAGCGCGTCGCAGTCGGCGGTGGTGAAGATGACCCCGCGCAGCATGCCCTTGGCCAGCAGACGGGCCATGGCCTCCCGGTCGGCGGGGGAGGCGTCCGGATTCGCCGCGGGCGGCTCCAGGACGATCTCCACGTCCGGCTGCAGCGGCGACCCCACGGTCACCCACCGCATCCCCTCGAACCCGACGTCGTTGCGGACTTCCAGCCCCAGCACGTCGCGGTAGAAGGTGAGCGCCTTGTCGTGGTCGTCGACGGCGATGAAACACTGGCGCAGTTTGAGATCCATGCCCTCACGCTAGTGCTGCGACCGGAAAGGTTCACCGGCTCGCGGCGCCCGGCACGGCACCTCGCCGCGTTGTCGCATCACCCGAGTACCTCCAGTACGCGGGCGATGCTCCGCCTTGCGATGCACCGCACCGGACGCCGCGAGCTTCCCGGCAAACCCTTCCGGTCACAGCACTAGGGCGCTGGACGCGGTCCCGCTCGACTGGGCCGGGTGAAGGTCCGGGCCACACAGGCCGGGATCACGGCGCTGTCGTCGTGCGACCGCGCCCGGTAGGCGCTCGGGGTCTCGCCGACGAGTTGGGTGAACCGCGAACTGAAGGATCCCAGCGACGTACAGCCCACCGCCAGGCACACCTCCGTGACGCTCATGTCCCCCCGCCTGAGCAGCGCCTTCGCCCGCTCGATGCGCCGCGTCATCAGGTACCCGTACGGCGTCTCCCCGTACTCGGCCCGGAAGCTGCGCTGGAAGTGCCCCGGCGACATCAGCGCGGTCCGCGCGAGCGCGGCCACGTCCAGCGGCTCGGCGTACTCACGGTCCATACGGTCACGGGCCCGCCGCAACCGCACCAGGTCTTCGGGCATCACCCCGCCAGCATGCCACGCGCCGGCACGGCGAAGGGGCCCGGTCGCACAACCGACCGGACCCCTTCACAGTCCACGGCGACCCGCAGTGGTGCACCGACCGCCGATCACCGCACGAACTGCGGCTCAGGCCTCTTGGCTAACGGAGTCCTACCAGGGCTGTGACCAGGAAGGTTCGCCGGATTGGTGGTCCCAGCCGGACCGGTCGGATCGTTGCCGCAACGGTCTGGGCCTGAGCTCAGGGACGGACACCATCGAGGGTGAGGTGGAGCAGGCGGCGGGCGGCGGGCGGGTCGTCCGCGGTGACCAAGGAAACAGCCTTGGCCAGGGTGAGCAGGTCGTCCGGGGAGACCTCAGGTCGGACGGCGGCCACGGCGAGGGCGCGATCCAGCAGGACCGCCGTCGCCTCACGCACGACGGCGTGGCACGTGTCCTCGTTCTGCCGCGAGTTGTCCGCCCCAGCGTCCAACGCAGCGACTAGGCCACGCGTGTTCGCGGCGCAGATCGTTAGTTCTTCCAGCCACGTGACAAGTCCCGTTCGGGGGTCAGCGCCGCCCAGCTCGCTCGCCCGCTCGCGGAGGCGCTCGACAGTGTCGTGGAAGACCTCCTCAAGCAGAGCCCGCCGGGAGGAAAAGTGCCGGTGCAAGGTGGCAGAGCCCACGCCGGCCTCGCGTGCGACCTCCTCGAGCGAGACCTGAGCTCCGTCGCGGGCGACAAGGACCGAGGCCACTGTGACGAGCCGTTCGTGGTTGCGCTGCCAGTCCGACCGCGGTGGCCTGACCTTGGGGTTCGCCATCAGTTCGACCTCGCCTAGACAACCGGAGGGACACCCCATATCGTAACCGAGGTCAAACGGGGTGCCACCCCACTTCTTGTTCGGCTTGTTCAGGGAGGATTGCGATGTCAGTGTCACCATCGTTCGTGCTGGTCACCGGATCGACCGGCCATCAGGGAGGCGCTGTGGTCCGTGCGCTGCTCGCCTCCGGCGTTCCGGTGCACGCCCTGGTGCGGGATCCCGATTCCGAGTCCGCCGCCGCCCTCGGTGATCTCGGCGCAGTTGTCGTGCGCGGCGACCTGGAGGATGCGACGTCGCTGAAAACGGCCCTCGACGGCGCCAGCGCCGTATTCTCGGTTCAGCCCAACGTCAACGATCTTGTAGGCGACTCCGAAATTCGCTACGGTCGCAATCTCGTCGGGGCCGCCCGCGCAGCGGGTGTTGAGCATTTCGTGCACAGCTCGGTCTCCGGCGCGGGCACAGTCGACGTCGAGCAATTCGACGAGGCGCGCTGGGGTGCGCACACGCGGCACTACTATCGCCGTAAGGCTGCCGTCGAAGACCTGGTGCGTACCGCGGGCTTCCCACAGTGGACGATCCTGCGGCCGGCCACGTTCATGGAGAACTTCGTCCGGCCCTCGTTCTACTTCGCCGACATGACCTCGGACCGGCTTCTCGTCGCCGTCGACCTCGACGTCCACCTTCCCTTCGTCGCGGTGGACGACATCGCAACGGCCGCCGCTACGGCGTTCGTGGAGCCTCAGCGGTTCCACGGACTGGAACTCGAACTGGCCGGTGACATCCTGAGCTTCCGTGATATAGCACGGTTCCGCTCGCAGGCCCTCGGGACGAACATCGAGCTTCCCGTCAGCCCTGAACCTGTTCGTGCGGAGGATCCCATGGCGGCGTTCTTCCAGGGACAGCGGTTCATGAGTGCGCACCCTGCGCCCGCGCGTCCCGAATTCGCCGCGAGCCTTGGGATACGGATGACGAGCTTCCGCGTGTGGGCCAAGGCCACCCTGCGCGGTTAGCCTCGATTCTTCAGCGGTTGTGAGTGTGTGGCCGTGCTGCCGGTTCGCCTGTTTGTTCCGCGTGATAGCGGGTGGGGCCTTCGCGTGTCGCACCCACGCGTCGAGATCTGCAGCGAGGTGCCCTGACTTCTGCAGCGGATACGACCTCCTGCCGGGGCACTAGACACTCGCATTCTCCACCGCTGTGCCGAGGACGACGACCAGTCGGTCGGTGACCTGTTCGCCGCCCATGTCGATCTCGCCCGCGGTCATCTGCTCCTGCGCGACCCCGAATTGTCCGCCGCACGCGATGCCGCCGTCACCGACCGGGGCTGCTTCGTCGGCGTCCCGGTCCCGGTCGCTGTCGCCACTCGACTGCCGCTGGCCACAGAGGGTGTCGACGGTGCCCTGGCGATGCACATGCTGTATCACGTCCCGGACATCCCCCAGGCGGTCAGGGAGCTGTCCCGAGTGGTCGCCGGTGGCGGGTTGGTGATCGCCTCCACCAACAGTGACCGGGACAAGGCCGAACTCGACGAGTTGTGGCGGAGGGCTGCCGGGACGTGCTCGGAACCGGACGAGGTCCGGCCCGGATCTCACTGAGCGCACGCTTCTCCCTGGAGAAGGCCCCGGCCTTTCTGGGGGAGGAGTTCGATCGGGTGGAGACGATCGCACTGCCCGGCACCATCACGGTTTACGATCCTGAGCCGGTCATCGCGCACATGGCCTCCTGCCGGGCATGGGCGGAACAGCACGACGTACCCTTCGGGGCCACGATCGAGCGGGCTCGCTCCATCCTTGTCGACCACATCGCCCGACACGGGTCCTTCAAGATCAGGTGCCTGGGCGGGATCCTCGTCTGTCGCCGCTGAAAATGGGCCGCACCCGGACCTCATGGACGCCTGTGTGGCGTTTCTGCGGGCTGGGTCCGGGCCTGGGGGCCCGGGCGGTCAGGGAGACGGCCGGGATCGGTCTCGCGATCCTGGACGCGCTGACCGAGGACGCAGGACGGGAGGCGCGGCCTCGTTGGGAACACCGAGGGCATCCAACGAGGGTCGGTCCTGTTCTCTGGGTCAGGCCGGTCAGCCCCAACCGTCCAGGGAGACCTGAGGCCCGCCGTTGAGGTGGTGCCCGCCTTCGAGGTAGTGATTGAGGGCGCTGGCGGTGGTCTCCACGAAGTCCTCGGGAATGGCCTCGGCGTCGACCCAGCGGACCTGAGCGTGCTTGCGCGGTTCGCGGTTCGCGGGCTTCCCCGCCCACTCGTGGGCGACGAAGACGACCGTGAGAAAGCCGTTGGGGGCCTCCACGCCCCGGGCGCCATGGATGATGTGGGCGACCTTGAGGGATTCGGACTTCACCGTGAGCCCCGTCTCCTCGTGGAGCTCGCGGACCGCGGTTTCGGTGATGGGTTCGCCCGGCTCGCTCTTACCGACGGGGAGGTCCCACATGCCTTGGGCGAACTTGGCGTTCTCGCCGCGTTGGAGGAGGACGACACGGTGGGTGGCCTTGTCGTGGACGATGACGGCGGCGACCAGCAGGGTCATGGATCCCACGGCCGGCTCGAGGGCCTTCGGCTGATCGTCGGTTGTCGGCTGAACCACGGTCATCCCTTCGTCGGGCGGGTTGTTGGGCATGTTAGGCGAGGGTCCCGCTGGCGCGGCGGGCGAGATCGTAGGTGCCGGGGCACCTTGCACCGCTGGTGCCTGACCCCCGTACCGGGCTCCTGGCCGAACACCTGGCCGAGACCCGGGTGTGGGCGATCCGGCGTGACTGGCGTGACCGTCGTGGCGGCATGTCGATACGGACGTCTGTGCGAAGATCGCGGCGTGGACGATCTACGCTTCCGTCTTGCTCGCGACGCCGATCTTGCCGCTGTGGTGCGTCTGCGCGACGGCGCTGCCCGCTGGATGCTGGCCCAGGGCGTCACTGGTCAGTGGCGGCCCGGTGAGCTGGGCGGGGATCACTTCCGCCGGGTCATGCACAGCGGGGAACTGTGGCTCGCGGAGGTTGCCGGTCGTGTGGTCGGAGCCTGGGAGCTGTGGTGGGAGGACGAGGACGCCTGGGGGCCGCAGCCGCCGACGGCCGGCTACGTGCACCGGCTGATGGTCGACCACGGCAGCGTCCCGCCCGGGACGGGGCGGGAGCTTCTGCGAGTCGCCGAGCGCCGTGTGGCCGAGGCGGGCAGAACGTTGGTACTTCTGGACTGCCTGGCCGGCAACGCACGCCTGAACGCGTACTACCTCAACGCCGGCTATCAGGTTGTCGGACGCAAGGAAGGCAAGCCGCAACCAGGCGGCAGGCCAAAGTCGTTCACGCTGCTCGAAAAGTCCGCACGGGACGCAGGGGAGTAGAAAACGCCTGCTCCGGCGTGCTGGGACGGGAGCGGCAGGACACCACGGGTTGTGGGGGCCGGGCGAAGAGGACCGCACCCGGTCCGTCCTGGACGCCGTGCTCGGCGGCCTGCGGACCGGGTGCGGGCCGAAAGACCAGGCGGTCAAGGAAACCGCAGGTCAACGGGCATGATTCAAGATCAGGCCTTCTTCGTCTCCCAGAAGATCTTGTCGATCTGGGCGATGTAGTCCAGGGCCTTCTGACCCGTGGCCGGGTCGGTGGAGGCCTTGGCGGCGGAGAGGGCCTTCAGCGTGTCGTTGACCAGCTGGTGCAGCTCCGGGTACTTCTCGAAGTGCGGGGGCTTGAAGTAGTCGCTCCACAGCACGGAGACGTGGTGCTTCGCCAGCTCGGCGCGCTGCTCCTTGATGACGGTGGCGCGCGCCTGGAAGTGCGGGTCGTCGTTCGCGGCCATCTTCTCCTGGACGGCCTTCACCGACTCCGCCTCGATGCGGGCCTGGGCCGGGTCGTACACACCGCAGGGAAGGTCGCAGTGTGCGCTGACCTTGACCTTGGGGGCAAACAGGCGGGAGAGCATGGAGCCATCCTTCCTCGTGATCGTCTTCTCAGGTGGGACATTACTCCCTGACAGGCGTGTTTTCGCGGGTGCCCCCTAGGGCTTAGGACAAAAGTCCGGGGTGAGACTGAGACTGGTGGAGGAACGTGACCGGGGAGGTGCCGGGGATGCCGGAGCTGTCGCAGGAGACCGAGCGCAAAGGCGCCCTACTGCCCTTCGGGCTGGCCGAGGTGACCGGGCCGTCCATGGTGCCCACGCTGTACCACGGCGACCGGCTCGTGGTGCAGTACGGCGCCCGGATCCGGCCCGGTGACGTGGTGGTCCTGCGGCATCCGTTCCAGCAGGACCTGCTGGTCGTCAAGCGGGCTTCGGAGCGGCGCGACAGCGGCTGGTGGGTGCTGGGCGACAACGCCTACGCGGGCGGGGACAGCACCGACTACGGGACCGTGCCCGAGGACCTGGTCCTGGGCAAGGTGCGGTTCCGCTACCGGCCGCGCCGGCGTGTTCAGCGCTCGCCGCTGGCGCTGGTGCGCTGGGCGCTGTCGGCGGCCCGGCCCGTGTTCGCCGACCGGTCGGCCTCCAGACGCTTGCGGGCCCGGTAGGCGGCGACGTTCGCGCGGGTCGCGCAGCGGTCGGAGCAGTAGCGGCGCGAGCGGTTCGTGGAGGTGTCCAGGTAGGCGTTGCGACACGGCGCGGCCTCGCACAGGCCGAGGCGGTCGACGCCGTACTCGGTGAGGTGGAACGCCAGTCCCATCGCCGCGATCGCCGCGTAGCCGGCGGTCGCGTTGGATGGGTGGTCCGCCAGGTGCATGTGCCACAGCGGGCGGCCGTCCTCGTCGCGGTGGTCGTGCCCCGAGATCTGCGGGCTCACCGGGAACTCCAGCAGCAGGGAGTTCAGCAGGGCCACCGCGAGCGTCTCGTCGCCCTGGTCGGCGGCCTCGAAGACCGAGCGCAGCCGGGCCCGTACCGAGCGGAAGCGCGTGACATCGGCGTCCGTGGCGCGGCGGGCCGCGGAAGCGTTGGCGCCGAACAGGTCCCGGACCGCGTCGACCGAGGTCAGCGCGTCCTTGCCCCGGGCCGGCTCCTCGCTGTTGACGAGTCGTACGGCGTAATCCGAGTAATAGGCCAGTTCCACTTGTAGTCCTTACGCAGGCGCTCTATGGTCGAGGGAGCGGCCGGGTAATAGCCGGCTGGCCTTCAAGGGTATTACGTGACAGGGGCAGGAAGGGCTGCGATGACGGACACGAGGACGGGCATCACCGCGGAGGGGGCCGACTGGGCCGCCTGGCAGGAGAGCTGGGACCGCCAGCAGGAGTGGTACATGCCCGACCGCGAGGAACGCTTCCGCATCATGCTCGACATGGTCGAGGCGCTGGTCGGCACCGCCCCGCGCGTCCTGGACCTCGCCTGCGGCACCGGCACCATCACCGCCCGGCTGCTCGCCCGCTTCCCCGGGGCCACCAGCACCGGCGTCGACCTCGACCCGGCGCTTCTCGCCATCGCGCGCGGCACCTTCGACGGCGACGAGCGGGTCTCCTTCGTGACCGCGGACCTCAAGGACCCCGACTGGCCGGCGAAGCTGCCGTACGACTCGTACGACGCCGTCCTGACCGCCACGGCCCTGCACTGGCTGCACACCGAACCTCTCGCCGCCCTCTACGGCCAGGTCGCGGAACTCGTCCGCGACGGCGGCGTCTTCATGAACGCGGACCACATGATCGACGAGACCACCCCCAGGATCAACGCGGCCGAGCGCGCCCAGCGGCACGAGCGCATGGAACAGGCCAAGCGGGCCGGCGCCCTGGACTGGGCGGAGTGGTGGCAGCTGGCCGCCAAGGACCCGGTGCTGGCCGGACCGACGGCCCGCCGCTTCGAGATCTACGGCGAGCACGCGGACGGCGACATGCCGTCCGCCGCGTGGCACGCGCGCGTCCTGCGCGACCAGGGCTTCGCGGAGGCCCGCCCGGTGTGGTGCTCGCCGTCCGACACGCTGCTGCTCGCCCTCAAGTAGGGCTCCCGCGCGCTACGTGCGAGAGGGGCGGTACGGGATACCCGTACCGCCCCTCTCGTCCCGTCCGCGTCCTGCTGCGGGCCTTGGGCCTATAGCACCTTCGACAGGAAGGACTGGGTGCGCTCGTGCTGCGGGTCGGTCAGGACCTCGCGCGGATGGCCGGACTCCACCACCACGCCCTCGTCCATGAAGACCAGGCTGTCGCCGACCTCCCGGGCGAAGCCCATCTCATGGGTGACGACGACCATCGTCATACCGGACTCGGCGAGGTCGCGCATGACGTCGAGGACGTCACCGACCAGCTCCGGGTCGAGCGCCGAGGTCGGCTCGTCGAACAGCATGAGCTTGGGGTCCATGGCCAGGGCGCGGGCGATCGCCACCCGCTGCTGCTGGCCGCCGGAGAGCTGCGCGGGGTAGTGCCCCGCCCGGTCGGCCAGGCCCACGCGCTCCAGCAGCTGCATCGCCCGTTCTCTGGCCGCGCCCTTGTTCACGCCCTTGACCTGGACCGGCGCCTCGATGACGTTCTCCAGCGCGGTCATGTGCGGGAACAGGTTGAAGCGCTGGAAGACCATGCCGATGTCCTGGCGCTTCATGGCGACCTCGCGGTCGCGCAGCTCGTACAGCTTGTCGCCGTGCTGGCGGTAGCCGACGAGTTCGCCGTCGACGTACAGCCGGCCCGCGTTGATCTTCTCCAGATGGTTGATGCAGCGCAGGAACGTCGACTTGCCGGAGCCGGAGGGGCCGATGAGGCAGAACACCTCGCCGGGCCTGACCTCCAGGTCGATGCCCTTGAGCACCTCCACCTGGCCGAAGGACTTGTGGACGCCCTCGGCCTTCACCATCGCGACGCCGGTGTCGCGCGCGGTGACGCCCTGTTCGGTGAGCTTGTCGGTCATGCCGTGACCTTCCTGCTGGAGAAGGACGTCAGATGCGCCCTGACCTTCTGCCACGGCGTCGGCGGCAGGCTGCGGCTGGAGCCACGGGCGTAGTACCGCTCGATGTAGTACTGGCCCACGCTCAGCACCGAGGTCATGATCAGGTACCAGGTGGCGGCGAGGAAGTACATCTCCACCGGGGCACCGGAGACCTGGCCGATGTCCTGGGCGTAGCGGAACAGCTCCGAGAACTGGACGACCGACACCAGCGAGGTCGTCTTCAGCATGTTGATGACCTCGTTGCCGGTCGGCGGCACGATCACCCGCATCGCCTGCGGAACGACGATCCGGAACAGGGTCTTGCCGTTGCTCATGCCCAGCGCGTGGGCGGCCTCGGTCTGGCCCTCGTCGACCGAGATCAGGCCGGCGCGGCAGATCTCCGCCATGTACGCCGCCTCGTTCAGACCCAGGCCGAGCAACGCCGTCAGCAGCGGCGTCATGAAGTTCGACCAGTAGTCCTTGTAGAACGGCATCAGGTTGACGTACTGGAAGACCAGGCCCAGGTTGAACCACACGAACAGCTGGACCAGGACCGGGGTGCCGCGGAAGAACCAGATGTAGAACCAGGCGATGCTCGAGGTCACCGGGTTCTTCGACAGGCGCATCACCGCGAGGACGATGCCGCCGACGATGCCGATCAGCATCGACAGGACCGTCAGCATCAGGGTCTTGCCGACGCCGGTCATGATCCGGTGGTCGAAGAAGTAGGACGGAATCGCGTGCCAGTTGATCCTGCCCTGGCTGAACGCGTGGATGATCGCGACCAGGATCGCGATCGCGACGACGGCGGTGACGTACCGCCCGTAGTGCCGGACCGGAATGGCCTTGATGGCCTGCGGTCCGGCCGGGGGCGTGTCCTTGGGGCCCGCCGTCCTGTCGATGTCAGCAGTCACGGGTGTCGCCTCTCAGGGGGACGGTCAGCGGCGGCTCGGGTGTGCGGTCACTTGCCGCCGTTGACGACGGACTCCGTCACGGCGCCGGACTGGACGCCCCACTTCTCGAGGATCTTCTCGTACTCGCCGTTCTTGATGATCGCGTTCACCGCGGCCTGGAGCGCGTCGCGCAGCTGCGTGTTGCCCTTGGCGACGGCGATGCCGTACGGGGCCGCCTGGACCTGCGGGCCGACGATCTCGAAGTCGTTGCCGCCGCCGGAGGTCTTCACCGCGTACGCGGCGACCGGGAAGTCCGAGGAGACGGCGTCCACGCCGCCCGAGCGCAGCCGGGTCTGGGCCAGCTGGTCGTCGTCGAACGGCTCGATGGTGAGCTTCTTGCCGCTCGGGCACTTCTTCGCCTCGGCCTTGGCGAGGTCCTCCGAGATGGTGCCGCGTTCCAGGGCGATCTTCTTGCCGCACAGGTCGGACCAGCCGTTGATGCCCTTGGTGTCGCCCTTGCGGGTGTAGATCGAGACACCGGCGGACAGGTAGTCGACGAAGTCGACGCCCTCGCCGACCTTCTTGCCCGTGCTGGGGTCGACGCCCTCCTGACGGCTCTTGTTGTCCGTCATCGCCGACATCGCGACGTCGTAGCGGTTGGAGCGGATGCCGGTGAGCAGGGCGTCGAAGGTGCCGTTCTCGAACTCGAAGGTCACCCCGAGCTGCTTGCCCAGGGCGGCCGCGACGTCGGGGTCGAGGCCGACGACGGTGCCGGACTTGTCCTTGAACTCGACCGGCGCGTACGCGATGTCGGAGCCGACCCTGATGACGCCCTTCTCCCGGATCTGTGCCGGGAGCTTGGCGGCCAGCGGGGCCGCGTTGGCCGAGTCGCTACCCGACGGCTTGTTCTTGTCCTTGGTCTGGTCACCGCAGCCGGTGAGGATCAGGGCGCCGGTGACCACGATCGCACCGACCGCAGCTAGCCGGGAGTGCGCGGCGGTCGTACGACGGGTGGAGCGTGCGGTCATGTGGTTCCTCCGGCTGATGGATGGAGCTGCCGACGGGTCGACGAGGACACACACCTTCGGGTGTTGCGACCTCGTGTGATTGACCGCATCTTGCCATTCGGGCTGCGCCATTCAGGGGAGTCGCCATGTCAAAATCGGATAACGGGTGACCCCCGAACAGCGTGAAGCGGCTCCGGCGAAGCCGGACCATCTGCGGGAATGCCTTTTTGCGGCCGGAAAACCTTCGGCTCGTCTCAGGATGCGGTCCGGCGGGGCATCGTGTTTGAGTGCAGTTGCGACTGTGTCGGACACTCGGCGACGAGTTGTCCCCATATTGGGCCAAGTGCCGCGTCCCCGTCATGTGACCTTGACGTTATGGACTCGTCGTTGACGCCGATCGTCCGGTAAGAAGGTTCTTCACACCCCTCATCCGGGGCTCGGAGCGCGTGTGCGGCGCGCCCGTCGCGCAAGTGGCCGAAGGCATCACTCACGGTCCGTGCGCGGTCCCGCCCGCTCTTCACCAGGAGCGGCAACCCTCAAACCATGAACACTTAAGGGGTAAAACGAAGTGGCAGCGGAGATCGTCAATCCTCGCAGCGACAGCAGTACGGATCAGGACGGCGGAGCTGAGCCGCTCGACGCCTTCGATCCGGCCTTCGCGCTGCACCGCGGCGGCAAGATGGCCGTGCAGGCCACTGTGCCCGTCCGCGACAAGGACGACCTGTCCCTGGCGTACACGCCCGGCGTCGCGCGCGTGTGCTCCGCCATCGCGGAGCAGCCGGAGCTGGTCCACGACTACACGTGGAAGTCGTCCGTGGTCGCCGTCGTGACCGACGGCACGGCAGTGCTGGGGCTCGGTGACATCGGCCCCGAAGCCTCCCTCCCGGTGATGGAGGGCAAGGCGATCCTGTTCAAGCAGTTCGGTGGCGTGGACGCGGTGCCGATCGCGCTGGACTGCACCGGCGTCGACGAGATCGTCGAGACCGTGGTGCGCCTCGCGCCGTCCTTCGGCGGGGTCAACCTGGAGGACATCTCGGCCCCCCGGTGCTTCGAGATCGAGCGCAGGCTCCAGGAGCGTCTGGACATCCCGGTCTTCCACGACGACCAGCACGGCACGGCGGTCGTGACCCTCGCGGCGCTGCGCAACGCGGCGCGGCTGAGCGGGCGGGCGATCGGGGACCTGCGGGCCGTCATCTCCGGCGCGGGCGCGGCCGGAGTGGCCATCGCCAAGATGCTGGTCGGGGCCGGTATCGGCGATGTCGCGGTCGCGGACCGCAAGGGCGTGGTGTCGGCCGACCGCACGGACCTGACGCAGGTCAAGCGCGAACTGGCCGAGTTCACCAACAGGGCCGGCGTCAGCGGTTCCCTGGAGGACGCGCTGGCCGGCGCCGACGTCTTCATCGGCGTCTCCGGCGGCACGGTGCCGGAGGCGGCCGTGGCGTCGATGGCCGAGGGCGCCTTCGTGTTCGCCATGGCCAACCCGAACCCCGAGGTGCACCCCGAGGTCGCTCACAAGTACGCGGCGGTCGTGGCGACCGGGCGCTCGGACTTCCCCAACCAGATCAACAACGTCCTGGCCTTCCCGGGCATCTTCGCGGGCGCGCTCCAGGTGCGGGCGTCCCGGATCACCGAGGGCATGAAGCTCGCGGCGGCCGACGCGCTGGCCGGGGTCGTCGGGGACGACCTCGCCGCGGACTACGTGATCCCCTCGCCGTTCGACGAGCGGGTGGCCCCGGCCGTGACCGCGGCGGTGGCCGCCGCGGCCCGCGCCGAGGGCGTGGCGCGTCGCTGAGCCGACCCCCGAACGGCCCCGTCCACTGAGGACGGGGCCGTTCGTCTTGTCCCGCGTCGTTCGCGTTCTCCCGCCCCGCAAGAGGGTGAGTGTCACAGGGGCGCGTGGTTCCGCCGGCCGGGGCGCACCCCTATGGTCAAGGTCATGTTCGCTGTCTACGCCGCCCGAATCGACCGCGACCAGCCGCTGAGCGGCCTGGAGACGGGGGAGCGCCCCGCCCCCGAGGCCCGTCCCGGCTGGAGCACGGTCGACGTCAGGGCCGCCTCACTGAACCACCACGACCTCTGGTCGCTGAGGGGGGTGGGCCTGTCCGAGGACAAGCTGCCCATGATCCTCGGCTGCGACGCCGCCGGCGTCGACGAGGACGGTAACGAGGTCGTCCTGCACTCCGTGATCGGACAGAGCGGGTACGGGGTCCGGCCCGGGGAGCCCCGCTCCATCCTCACCGAGCGCTACCAGGGCACCTTTGCCGAGCAGGTGGCCGTGCCGACCTGGAACGTCCTGCCCAAGCCGAAGGAGCTCTCCTTCGAGGAGGCCGCCTGTCTGCCCACGGCGTGGCTCACGGCGTACCGCATGCTCTTCACCAACGCCGGGGTGCGTCCCGGCGACTCCGTCCTCGTCCAGGGCGCCGGCGGCGGTGTCGCCACGGCCGCGATCGTGCTCGGCAGGGCGGCCGGGCTGCGGATGTTCGCCACCAGCCGGGACGAGGCCAAGCGCAGGCGTGCGGTGGAGCTCGGCGCGGTGGAGGCGCTGGAGCCGGGGGCGCGGCTGCCGCAGCGGGTGGACGCGGTGATCGAGACCGTCGGCGCGGCCACCTGGTCGCACTCGGTCAAGTCGCTGCGGCCCGGCGGCACGATCGTCATCTCCGGGGCCACGAGCGGCGACCGGCCGTCCCATGCCGAGCTGACGCGCATCTTCTTCCTGGAGCTGAAGGTCGTCGGCTCGACCATGGGCACCAAGGACGAGCTGGAGGACCTGCTGTCCTTCTGCGCCGCCACCGGGGTCCGTCCCGTCATCGACGAGGTGCTGCCGCTCGACCGGGCCCGCGAGGGCTTCCAACGGCTGGAGTCGGGCAGCCACTTCGGCAAGGTCGTGCTCACCACCTCCTGACTCCCGCCGCTCCGGCCTGTCAACTGTGGTTGACGTGTGCTGCATGTCAATGTAGGTTGACTGCATGACCGAAGCAACGGATCTCGCCGAGCGCGCGGGCGACCGCGATCCCCGGGTCGGGCTGCGGGCCGTGGCCGCGCTGCGACGGCTGCTCGAGCAGCTGGAGGCGGTACAGGTGCGCAGCGCGCGCAACCAGGGCTGGTCGTGGCAGGAGATCGCCGCCCAACTCGGCGTCAGCAGGCAGGCCGTGCACAAGAAGTACGGGAGGCAGTGATGTTCGAACGGTTCACGAAGGACGCCCGGGCCGTGGTGCGGGGCGCGGTGGAGTACGCCGAC
Source organism: Streptomyces cyslabdanicus (assembly GCF_052663305.1). Lineage (NCBI taxonomy): Bacteria > Bacillati > Actinomycetota > Actinomycetes > Kitasatosporales > Streptomycetaceae > Streptomyces > Streptomyces cyslabdanicus. Next base: position 118,517 of record NZ_JBQRUW010000022.1, on the reverse strand, counting down.
GACGCGGGAGCGCAGAGCGTGGACGCCGAGCACCTTCTGCTCGCCCTGCTCGACCGCGAGGGCAGCCGCGGGTCCTTCGCGCTGGCGGCGCTGGGGCTCGACGAGCACGGGGAGCCCGTGCGGCAGGCGCTGCACGACGCGCGGCGGCGCGCAGGCCTGTCCCGGGCCGAGGCCGACGCCCTCGCGGGCCTGGGCATCGACGTCTCGGAGATCGTCTCCCGGGTGGAGGAGGCTCACGGCGTCGGGGCGATGTCCGGTGACCGGCAGGGCAAGGGCGCCTGGCCCGGCCGCCGCGCCTTCGGCCGGAGTGCCAAGGAGACGCTCGAGAAGGCCCTGCGCACGGCGGTGGCCCACCGCGACCGGCACATCGGCGACGAGCACATCCTCCTCGCCCTGACCGTCCGCCCCGGCGTGCCCGCCGAGGCCCTCGCCGACCACGGTGTGACCTACGAGTCGGTGACCCGCGTGCTGTACGGCGGGGGCGAGGCGCGGGCGGCAAGTTGAGCGATGGCCGCCCGCGGGGCCGACGGGCGGGGGCCGTCAGACCTTCGGGCGGTGCAGGAGCGAGGCGATGTGGGCCGCCGCCGTGGACAGATGGCGGCGGGCCTCACGGAGCTGGTCGGCGGAGACGCCGTGGTCCCGGGCCGAGTCGCGGATGTCGTCGCGGAAGCGGTCCAGGATGCGGTCCAGATCGCGGGCCGGGTCGCCGGTGAGGTCCTCGTGCGCCCAGGCCGGTTCGTAGCCGGCCGGGAAGTCCTCCGGGGTGGTGGAGTACTCGGGGGGCGTGGAGTGCTCGGGCCGGGGCGCGGTGCGGCCGAAGGCGTAGTCCTTGCCGAACTCGCCGAACTCCTTGGCCAGTTCGGTCAGGCCCTCGCGCACCCCCGTGGGCCAGTCGCCCCGGTCGAAGTGGTCCTGCACCTGGTCCTGGATCCGCTTGGCGATGCGCTGCACCTCCTCCTGCGTCTGGGCCCGCGCCCGCTCCTGCGCCTCCTTGGCCTGCCGCTGGGCCCGCTGGGCCTCGTGGCGCGCCCTGCGGCTCTCCTCCTTCGCGCGCCGCGCCTGCTCCTTCCACTCCTGCTTGACGCGCCGCATCTCCTCCTTGGCGGCCTGCCAGGCCTCCTTGTCGTCGGCCTTGCCGTGCTCGCCCTGGGCTCCGGCGCCCTCCCGGGCCCGGGACGCCGCTGCCCGCATCTCGCGCCGCAGATCGCCCGCGGCGCCGCGCACGTCGGCGCGGATCTCCGAGGCGAGTTCGGCGACGGACTCGCGGATCTCCAGCTCCAGGTCGGCCAGTTCACCACTGCGGTCGGCCAGTTCGGCGCGGCCCGCGTCCGTGATCGCGTACACCTTGCGGCCGCCCTCGGTGGTGTGCGTGACCAGGCCCTCGGCCTCCAGCTTGGCCAGCCGCGGATACACGGTGCCCGCCGACGGGGCGTACAGGCCCTGGAAGCGCTCCTCCAGCAGCCGGATCACCTCGTAGCCGTGGCGCGGGGCCTCGTCGAGCAGCTTGAGCAGGTACAGGCGCAGGCGGCCGTGCGCGAAGACGGGAGCCATCTCAGAGCACCTTCCCGTTGTTCGCGCCCTCTGCGGTGCCGCCGGGGGAGTCCTCGGCCGGCGGGCGTCGCAGCAGCGCGATGGAGCCGGAGACGGTGGTCGCCTTCAGCCGGCCGTTGCCCGCACCGAGGCGGCCGGTGATCCGCTTGGCGCCCCACTGGCCGCTGACCTTGAGGTCCTCGAAGGCGTTGGACACCGTCCCGCTCGCGGTGTTCGCGTCCACCTGCGCGTCCGCCGGGTGCGGGAGCCGGATGGCGATCTCGCCGGAGACGTTGGTCAGGCTGACGTCGGTGGGGCCGCCCGCCGGGTCGAGGTCGACGATCATCGACCCGCTCACCGAGTCCGCCCGCACCGAGGGACCGGCGCCGTCGACCACCGTCAGGTCGCCGGAGACCGAGTTGAACCGCAGGTCACCGGAGAGCGCCTGCGCCTCCACGTTCCCCGACACGGTGTCCGCGCGCACCGGGCCCGTGAGACCCACCAGGGTGGTGTCCCCGGAGACGCCCTTGACCTCGGCGCGTCCGTCGATCCCGGAGACCATCGCGCCGGCGCCGACCACTCCGAGCTCCACGCGGGCGCTCGCCGGAACGGCCACGGACACCACGGCGCTGCGCCGCCAGCCCTTGGGGTCCAGCCACTTGAGGAAGCCCTTCCAGGGCAGGTCCTCGTACGCCACCGTCAGCGTCCCGCCCTGCTGGGTGACCACCAGGGGTGGCCCCTCGATCTCGGAGACCTCCAGGCGGGCCGGACCCTCGTCGGCGCCCACGACGTTCACCGTGCCGTGCACGATGCGGATGTTGAGCACGGTCACGGACTCGTCGAAGGTGAGCTTCCTGGGCTCACCGACGGACCACTCGGACATGGTGCAGACCTCCCGGACTGGACGCGACACGCCATATCGCGTCGTCTGTCAAACACGATATATCGCGCTCGCGGGAAGTCAAGGCACACGTTCCGGTGAGGCGCGGGATGGCCCCCGAAAACGCGAGTGGGCGCCCCTGAGGGGCGCCCCGCACCGAACGGCTGCCGATCCCTGCGGATCCCTATTCCTCGTCGTCCTCGTCGTCCAGCCGGGCCAGCCAGGTCGCCAGCCGCTCCACCGGCACCTCGAAGTCCGGATTCAGGTCGACGAAGGTCCGCAGCTGCTCGGCCAGCCACTCGAAGGTGACCTCCTCCTCGCCCCGCCGCTTCTCCAGCTCTTCGATGCCACGGTCTGTGAAGTACATGCCGTCAAGGATAGGTGTGCCGAAACGGCCGGGCCGCACCCCCGGTCAGGGGGTGCGGCCCGGTCAGGTAAGACGCGCGGGAGCGGTTACGCCTCGAACACCTCGCGCACCAGCTGCTCCTGCTCCGCCTGGTGCCGCTTCGCGGAACCGACGGCCGGGGAGGAGCCGTGCGGGCGGGAGATGCGGCGCAGGCGCTCGCCGGCCGGGATGTCAGCGCCGACCGCCAGGTCCAGGTGGTCGATGAGGTTCAGGGCGATGAACGGCCACGCGCCCTGGTTCGCCGGCTCCTCCTGGGCCCACAGGTACTTCTCCGCGTTCGGGTACTTGGCGATCTCCGCCTGGAGCTCGGCACCCGGGAGCGGGTACAGGCGCTCGAGGCGAATGATCGCCGTGTCCGTCACGCCCCGCTTGCGGCGCTCGGCGTCGAGGTCGTAGTAGACCTTGCCCGCGGTGAAGACGACCTTCCTGACCGCCGCCGGGTCCACCGACGCGTCGCCGATGACCGGACGGAACTGGCCCGTGGTGAACTCCTCCGCCTTCGAGGCCGCGGCCTTCAGGCGCAGCATCGACTTCGGGGTGAAGACGACCAGCGGCTTGTGGTGCGGGTTGTGCACCTGCCACCGCAGGAGGTGGAAGTAGTTCGACGGCAGGGTCGGCATCGCGACCGTCATGTTGTTCTGCGCGCACAGCTGCAGGAACCGCTCCGGGCGGGCGGAGGAGTGGTCCGGGCCCTGGCCCTCGTAGCCGTGCGGCAGGAGCAGGGTGACGCCGGAGGTCTGGCCCCACTTCTGCTCGGCTGAGGAGATGAACTCGTCCACGACCGTCTGCGCGCCGTTGACGAAGTCGCCGAACTGGGCCTCCCACATCACCAGCGCGTCCGGGCGGGCCAGCGAGTAGCCGTACTCGAAGCCCATCGCCGCGTACTCGGACAGCAGGGAGTCGTAGACGTTGTACCGGGCCTGGTCCTCGGACAGGTACAGCAGCGGGGTGAAGTCCTCGCCCGTCTCACGGTCGATGATCACCGCGTGCCGCTGGCCGAAGGTGCCGCGGCGGGAGTCCTGGCCGGACAGCCGGACCGGGACGCCCTCCAGGAGCAGCGAGCCGATGGCCAGGGTCTCGCCCATGCCCCAGTCGATCGTGCCGTCCTCGACCATCGCCGCGCGGCGCTGGAGCTGCGGCAGCAGCCGCGGGTGGACGGTGATGTGGTCGGGGATGTTGACCTGGGACTCGGCGATGCGCTTGACGACCTCAGCGGAGACGGCCGTGGACACCGCGACCGGGAAGCCGTCCTGCGGCGCCTGGACGTCACCGGAGGCCGGCTGCGCGGTGGCCTCGCGGACCTCGGTGAAGACCTTCTCGAGCTGGCCCTGGTAGTCCTGGAGCGCCTGCTCGGCCTCTTCCAGGGTGATGTCGCCCCGGCCGATCAGCGACTCGGTGTAGAGCTTGCGCACCGAGCGCTTCTTGTCGATCAGGTCGTACATCAGCGGCTGGGTGAAGGCCGGGTTGTCCGACTCGTTGTGACCGCGGCGGCGGTAGCAGATGAGGTCGATCACCACGTCCTTGTTGAACGCCTGGCGGAACTCGAAGGCCAGGCGCGCCACGCGGACCACGGCCTCCGGGTCGTCGCCGTTCACGTGGAAGATCGGGGCCTCGATCATCCGCGCCACGTCGGTGGCGTACATGGACGAACGCGAGGACTCCGGGGCGGCGGTGAAGCCGACCTGGTTGTTGATGACGACGTGGACCGTGCCGCCGGTGCGGTAGCCGCGCAGCTGCGACATGTTCAGGGTCTCGGCCACCACGCCCTGGCCCGCGAAGGCCGCGTCGCCGTGGATCGCCACCGGCAGGACCGTGAAGTCCGTGCCGCCCTTGTTGATGATGTCCTGCTTGGCGCGGGAGACGCCCTCCAGGACCGGGTCCACCGCCTCCAGGTGGGAGGGGTTGGCCACCAGCGAGACGTTGATCTGCTCGCCGTCCAGGCCGGTGAAGGTGCCCTCGGCGCCCAGGTGGTACTTCACGTCGCCGGAGCCGTGCATCGACTTCGGGTCGAGGTTGCCCTCGAACTCGCGGAAGATCTGCGCGTACGACTTGCCGACGATGTTGGCCAGGACGTTGAGGCGGCCGCGGTGGGCCATGCCGATGACGACCTCGTCCAGGCGGGACTCGGCCGCAGAGTCGATGACCGCGTCGAGCAGCGGGATGACGGACTCGCCGCCCTCCAGGGAGAACCGCTTCTGGCCGACGTACTTGGTCTGCAGGAAGGTCTCGAAGGCCTCCGCCGCGTTCAGCCGGCGCAGGATGCGCAGCTGCTCCTCGCGCTCCGGCTTGGAGTGCGGGCGCTCCACGCGGTCCTGGATCCACTTGCGCTGCCGGGGGTCCTGGATGTGCATGAACTCGATGCCGACCGTGCGGCAGTACGAGTCGCGCAGCACGCCGAGGATGTCGCGCAGCTTCATCAGCGTCTTGCCGGCGAAGCCGCCGACCGCGAAGTCGCGCTCCAGGTCCCACAGGGTGAGCCCGTGCTCGGTGATGTCCAGGTCGGGGTGCTTGCGCTGCTGGTACTCCAGCGGGTCGGTGTCGGCCATGACGTGGCCGCGGACCCGGTAGGAGTGGATCAGCTCGAAGACGCGGGCGGCCTTCGTGACGTCGTCGTCGTGCGAGGCGTCGATGTCCTTGAGCCAGCGGACCGGCTCGTAGGGGATGCGCAGCGACTTGAACAGGTCGTCGTAGAAGTCGTGCTCGCCGAGCAGCAGGTTGGCGACGGCGCGCAGGAACTCGCCGGAGGCGGCGCCCTGGATCACCCGGTGGTCGTAGGTCGACGTGAGCGTCATGACCTTGGAGACGCCGAGCTTGTTCAGGGTGTCCTGGGAGGTGCCCTGGAACTCCGCCGGGTAGTCCATGGAGCCGACGCCCATGATCACCGACTGGCCGGGCATCAGCCGCGGCACGGAGTGGACCGTGCCGAGACCGCCGGGGTTGGTGAGGGAGACGGTGACGCCGGTGAAGTCGTCCATCGTCAGCTTGTTGTCGCGGGCGCGACGGACGATGTCCTCGTAGGCCTGCCAGAACTCGAAGAAGTTCAGCGTCTCGGCCTTCTTGATGGCCGCCACGACGAGCTGGCGGTCGCCGTTGGGCTTCACCAGGTCGATGGCCAGGCCGAGGTTGACGTGCTCCGGCTTGACCAGGGTGGGCTTGCCGTCCTTCTGCGCGAAGGACCAGTTCATCGACGGCATCTGCTTGATGGCCTGGACCATCGCGTAGCCGATGATGTGCGTGAAGGAGATCTTCCCGCCGCGGGCCCGCTTGAGGTGGTTGTTGATGACGATGCGGTTGTCGAACAGCAGCTTCACCGGGACGGCGCGCACGGACGTGGCCGTGGGCAGCTCCAGCGAGGCGTTCATGTTCTTCGCGACCGCGGCCGAGGGACCACGCAGCGTGACGAGCTCCGGACCCGCGGGCGCCGCGGCGGCGGGCTCGGCCGGGGCGGCGGCCCTCACGGGCGCCGGAGCCTGAGCGGCCGGCTTCGCGGGCGCCGCGGCCGGAGCCGGAGCGGCGGCCGGGGGCTGCACGGGAGCGGCGGCCTGCGCGGCGGCGGCCTGGGGCCGGGCCGGAGCGGCGGGCGCCGCCTGGGCCGTGCTGGTGGTCTCCGCGGCCCCCGCGGCCGCGGTACCCGCCGGAGCCTGCGGGGCGGCGGCCCCCGGCTTGTAGTCGGCGAAGAAGTCCCACCAGGCACGGTCTACGGAATTCGGGTCCTGGAGGTACTGCTGATAGATCTCGTCGACGAGCCACTCGTTGGCACCGAACGCAGCTGCGGGGTTCTTCCCGGCTTGGTCGGTGTCGGTCGAGATGCTCGAGTTACTGGGGGACTGTGGCGACACGGCGGCAACCGCCCTCTTCCGCTTCTTCACAAGAATGATGGACAGCGGGAATAAAGGCTACGCCCCTGAGAGGGGGAAGGTCAGGTCGGGCCACTCCTTCGTCATGTAAGTCACATCGAAACCCGGGTTTCGGGGCTTGAAATGGCGGGAAACAACCGTAGTTCCGCTGTGTCAGGGAAGGGGGGACCCGGGCCCGACCCCCTGGGGATGCGGGCCCCGCCGGGATCACACGTGTCCGCCTGCGCGGATGCTCGTGGATCTTGGGGATCGTGATCGACTTTACGTCAACTTGGCAAAGAAGGTGCGCCCGGAAGAGTGACGAGGATCCGGCAGCCCCGCTCGGATTCGGCCACACCGATCCGGCCGCCGTGCAGATCGACCGCCCAGCGGGTGATCGCCAGGCCGAGTCCGGTGCCGCCGTCGCTGCCCGGGCCGTGCGGCCGGTGCACCGTGCCCCGGTTGAAGCGCTCGAAGACGCGGTGCCACTCCGAGCGCGGGATGCCGGGCCCCTCGTCCAGGACCTCCAGCACCAGCGACTGCGGCTGCGGGCCGCGCCGCGCCTTCACCGTCACGCGCCCGTGCGGCGGGCTGTGCTTGACCGCGTTGTCGATCAGGTTGGCGACCACCTGGTGGATGCGCTCGGGGTCGGCGTGCGCGGTCAGCTCGGACGGAAAGACGTCCAGGTGCAGATGCACGTCCGTACGGGTGTGGCTGCCGGAGCCGGAGGCGATGCCGGCGCGGGCCGAGGCGACCATGTTGGCCTCCTTCAGCACGCCCGCCAGATAGGGCCACACCTCGAACCGGCGCTGCTTGAGCGGCACCACGCCGTTGTCCAGACGGGACAGGTCCAGCAGCGTCTCCACCAGCCGGCCGAGCCGCTCGGTCTGCTTCAGCGCCGTGCGCATGGTCTCGGGGTCGGCCTCGGTGACCCCGTCGACGATGTTCTCCAGCACCGCGCGCAGGCCCGCGATGGGCGTGCGCAGCTCGTGGGAGACGTTCGCCACCAGCTCCTTGCGCTGACGGTCCTCGGCCTCCAGGTCGTCGGCCATGCGGTTGATCGTCTGGGCCAGGTCGCCCAGCTCGTCCCGGCGGTTCTCGCGCACCCGGCGCGTGTAGTCGCCGTGTGAGATGGAGCGGGCCACCGTGTTCATCTCGTCCAGCGGCGCGGTGAGCGAGTGCGCCACGAACTGCGTGATGAGCAGCGTGGCGATCATCGAGAAGACCGTGATGAAGCGCAGCTCCGTCGCCGTGCGCACGGCGATCATCAGCAGGCCCGTGGTGATCAGCACCGATATGACGACCAGCGCGCCCAGCTTGGTCTTGATCGAGAACGGGCGTACGCCACCCCAGGGGTCGCCCTGGTCCCTCCGCGCGGCCGGCCCGTCGCTCACGGTGTCGGTGTCTCCAGCGCGTAGCCCACGCCGTGCACCGTGCGGATCCGCTCGGCGCCGATCTTCCGGCGCAGCGCCTTGATGTGGCTGTCCACGGTCCGGGTGCCGGAGGCGTCCGCCCAGTCCCACACCTCGGCCAGCAGCTGCTCGCGCGAGAGCACCGCGCGCGGGGTGTTCGCGAGGCACACCAGCAGGTCGAACTCGGTCGGGGTGAGGTGGACGTCCTCGCCGCGCACGCGCACCCGGCGCTGGGCGTGGTCGATCTCCAGCTCGCCCAGGCGCAGGATGCCGCTGCGCGGGGTCGCCGCGGCCAGCGCGGCCCGCTCCATGCGGCGCAGCAGCACGTGCACGCGTGCGGCCAGCTCCCGCATCGAGAACGGCTTGGTCATGTAGTCGTCGGCGCCGACCCCGAGGCCGACCAGCATGTCGGTCTCGTCGTCGCGCGCGGTGAGCATCAGCACCGGCACCGGGCGCTGGGCCTGCACGCGGCGGCAGACCTCCAGGCCGTCGAAGCCGGGCAGCATGATGTCGAGGATCAGCAGGTCCGGCTGCCAGGCCTCGGCCGTGTCGACGGCGGCCGGGCCGTCACCCGCGGTCTGCACGAGGAATCCCTCGGCGCGCAGGCGGGTGGCGATGGCATCCATGATGGTCTGGTCGTCCTCGACCACCAGGACCCGGCGCTGGGCGCCCGGGCTGGCCGTCGTGCCGTTGTGCGCGGTGTGTGTCTGCTCCATCGCCCGCCCCTGAGGTGTGCTTTCCGGAATCCGTGGGGTGATTCCTTGACTGCGCGTAGTTGCGATTGACGCGTGAATGATCGGCGCCAGGGAAGCAGCGTACGGGGACTCACCGCACCTTTGCTATCCAGGTCGGACCGCGAGGTGCACGACGTCCGGAACGCCCCGGGCAACGGGGACCTCTTCGGTGCGCACCTGTCGGAACCCGACATTCCGCAAGGTTCCTTCAAATTCCGCAGAGGGCTTCGCGGACCACACCGCGAGCACCCCTCCCGGCTTCAACACCCTTGCGCAGCTTGCCAGTCCGGCCGGTCCGTACAGCTCCTCGTTGTCCTCGGTGACCGTCCAGTCGGGGCCGTTGTCGATGTCCAGGCACAGCGCGTCGAACGTGTCGGATGTCTCATTGACGTAGGCGATCAGGTCTCTCTCGACGACCTCCGTGCGCGGGTCGGCCAGCGCGTCGCCGGTGAGTTCGGCGAGGGGGCCGCCGCGATGCCAGTCGATGATCGCGCGTTCGCGTTCGACAACGGTGACGCGTCCCCAGCGCTGGTCCGCCGCGGCGTGCGCGAGCGAGAAGCCGACGCCGAGGCCGCCGATGAGCACGCTCGGTGCCCGCCGCTTCGGCAGCGCGGCGAGCGCCGCGTCGACCAGGAGGCGCTCGGAGCGCCCGTCGGAGGTGTCCATCAGGAAGCAGCCGTTGGCGATGATCTGCAGCAGCGCCCCCTGCCGGCGCAGCACGACCTCGCCGTGGGGGCCCTCGCGGCGGTCCAGCACCTCAGGGGCGTCGTACGAGCCGGTCATGGGGCCATCCTGCCCCAACGGGCCTACAAGGCCACGTGAATTACGGGTGACACCCGTGTGCGAGCGCGTCGCGGGCGGCGGGGCAGTCGGGGGTGCCGGTGCCGCCGGTGCCGCTGAGGTGGCCGGGGTGGCCGCGGTGGCCGCAAACTTAATAGGTTGCTGAGAATCGCCGCGTGGGCGGCGCCGGTCATGGACAGGGGCGCCCGGGACACGAAGTGTGGACCGCGACGGAAGGAGCGCCGCACCGTGGAACGGACCGCGACCACCGGCCCCTCGGGCCCGCCGCCACCCTCGGGCCCGTGCCTGCCCGCGGGAGATGCGGGGGACGCGGACGACGTGGAGGACGCGGGCGCGGAGGGTGCGGTCCTCGGCGGGGGCGCGGACGCGGTCGTGAGCGGCACGCCGACGGAGGTGCCGCAGGTGCTGGACGGCCTGCCGCAGCAGCGGGCGTGGGCGCGCGGCGCCATCCCGGGAGGCGCGCGCACGAAGCCCGTCCGCGCGGCACGACCCGCCGCGGGGCTGCGGGGGCTGTGCGATCCGCGGGGCCTGCGGCGTCTGCGGGCTCTGCGTCCGTGGCGGTTGCTGCCCGGTCCCACCGGGACCCCGTTCACCTTCGGGTACGCGGCCCTGCTCGCCGCCACGTCGCTCGTCTCCCGGTACGCCGATCCCGCGGTGGTGGAGTCCCTGCACCAGAGCTCCAGCACGGACGTCGCCCACCTCCTGCGGGCGCCCCTGCTGGTGCTGCCGGCCAGCGCGCTGTGGATCGCGGGCGCCGTCGTGTCGTCGTACTCCCTCTGCTTCCTTTTGGTGCTGACCGCGCTGGAGCGCCGGATAGGAGGGCTGCGCACCGCCGGTGTGTTCCTGTTCGGGCACGTGCTGGCCACCCTCGCCACCGAGGTGCCGGTCGGGCTCGCCGTGCTCGCGGGCCGCCTGCCGGGCAGTTCGGCGCACCGCCTCGACTACGGCATCAGCTTCGGCGTCGCGGCCAGCCTCGGTGCCCTGGCCGGCCTGCTCACGCCCTGGCTGCGCTGGCCCCTGCTCGCCGTGTTCGTGGGCATGCTGGTCCAGGACCTGGCCGCGTTCGCCGACCCGATGACGAGTTGGGGCCATCTGATCGCGGTGGGACTCGGCGTGGTGACGTGGCCGGTGGTGCGCCGCTGGCGCCAGGCGCGGCTAGTGGCGGCTGCCGCGTCCGAGACCCTCTGAGTCGCCCCGGACGGCCGCTCGCCCTCCCCCTGCGTGCGCGGTGTGTGGAAGGCCGATCGCTCAGAGCGAACAGGCGCCGGGGAACAATCGACCCGCTCCGTGCATTGAGTCGGCATAACTCAACTTGACTGCCGAAGGGGAGATCATGGCTGCTGAGTCCACCGCGTTCACACCGCTCACCCTGCCCGTGCTGCCGCTCGACGAGGAGGTCGTGCTGCCCGGGATGGTGGTTCCGCTGGATCTGAGCGACGCCGAGGTACGGGCCGCGGTGAAGGCCGCGCAGGCCGCCGCGCGGGACGAGCCGGGCAAGCCCAGGGTGCTGCTGGTGCCGCGGATCGAGGGGACCTACGCCAGGACCGGTGTGCTGGGCACCATCGAGCAGGTGGGCCGGCTGGCCGACGGCGATCCGGGCGCGCTCGTCCGCGGTCGCGGTCGGGTGCGGATCGGTGCCGGGACCACCGGGCCGGGCGCCGCACTGTGGGTCGAGGGGACCCGGATCGACGAGAGCGTGCCCGAGCCGGTGCCCGGCCAGGTCGCCGAACTGGTGAAGGAGTACAAGGCGCTCGCCACCGTCTGGCTGCGCAAGCGCGGCGCCTGGCAGGTGGTCGACCGTGTGCAGGCCATCGACGACGTCTCCGCGCTCGCCGACAACTCCGGCTACTCGCCCTTCCTGACCACCGAGCAGAAGGTCGAGCTGCTGGAGACCGCCGACCCGGTGGCCCGTCTCAGGCTCGCCACGCAGCGGCTGCGCGACCACCTCGCCGAGCAGGACGTGGCCGAGTCCATCGCCAAGGACGTCCAGGAGGGCGTCGACAAGCAGCAGCGCGAGTTCCTGCTGCGGCGCCAGCTGGAGGCCGTGCGCAAGGAGCTGCGCGAGCTGGGCGGCGAGAGCGAGGGGGAGGAGTCCGACGACTACCGCGCCCGTGTCGAGGCCGCCGACCTGCCGGAGAAGGTGCGGGAGGCGGCGCTCAAGGAGGTCGACAAGCTGGAGCGGGCCTCCGACGCCTCGCCCGAGGGCTCCTGGATCCGCACCTGGCTCGATACGATCCTCGACCTGCCGTGGAACGAGCGAACCGATGACAGTGCTTCCGCCTACGACATCCAGGGCGCCAAGGCAGTCCTGGACGCCGAGCACGCGGGCCTGGAGGACGTGAAGGAGCGGATCACCGAGTACCTGGCGGTGCGCAAGCGGCGCGGCGACCGGGGCCTGGGCGTGATCGGCGGGCGGCGCGGCGGTGCCGTGCTCGCGCTCGTCGGGCCGCCCGGCGTGGGGAAGACCAGCCTCGGCGAGTCCGTCGCCCACGCGATGGGACGGAAGTTCGTGCGCGTCGCCCTGGGTGGCGTCCGCGACGAGGCCGAGATCCGCGGCCACCGGCGTACCTACGTCGGCGCGCTGCCCGGGCGGATCGTGCGCGCCGTCAAGGAGGCCGGGTCGATGAACCCGGTGATCCTGCTGGACGAGATCGACAAGGTGGGCTCCGACTTCCGCGGCGATCCGGCCGCGGCCCTGCTCGAAGTCCTGGACCCGGCACAGAACCACACGTTCCGGGACCACTACCTGGAGGTGGAGCTGGACCTGTCCGACGTCGTCTTCCTGGCCACGGCCAACGTCCTGGAGGCGATCCCGGAGGCGCTGGCCGACCGGATGGAGATCGTGCGCCTGGACGGCTACACCGAGGACGAGAAGGTCGTCATCGCCCGTGACCACCTGCTCCCGCGCCAGCTGGAGCGGGCCGGTCTGCACCCGGAGGAGGTCACGATCGAGGAGGGCGCGCTGCGCAGGCTCGCCGGCGAGTACACGCGCGAGGCGGGGGTGCGGACCCTGGAGCGGTCCATCGCGCGGCTGCTGCGCAAGATCGCGGCCCAGCACGAACTGGGGGAGCGGGAGCTGCCGTTCACCGTCACCGACGGTGAGCTGCGCGGGCTGGTCGGCCGTCCGCACCACGTTCCGGAGTCCGCCCAGGACCCGGCCGAGCGCCGTACGTCCGTGCCGGGCGTGGCGACGGGGCTCGCGGTCACCGGGGCCGGCGGCGACGTCCTCTTCGTCGAGGCGTCCCTCGCGGACCCGGAGACGGGCGCGGCCGGGCTGACCCTGACCGGTCAGCTGGGCGACGTGATGAAGGAGTCCGCGCAGATCGCGCTGAGCTTCCTGCGCAGCCACGGTGCCGAGCTGGAGCTGCCCGTGGGCGATCTGAAGGACCGGGGTGTGCACATCCACTTCCCGGCGGGCGCGGTGCCGAAGGACGGTCCGAGCGCGGGCATCACGATGACGACCGCGCTCGCCTCGCTCCTGTCGGGCCGCCTGGTCCGCACGGACGTGGCGATGACCGGCGAGGTCTCGCTGACCGGCCGGGTGCTGCCGATCGGCGGCGTCAAGCAGAAGCTGCTCGCCGCCCATCGCGCGGGGGTGACGACGGTGGTCATCCCCAAGCGCAACGAGCCCGACCTGGACGACGTCCCGGCGGAGGTGCTGGACAAGCTCGACGTCCACACCGTCGCCGACGTCCGCCAGGTCCTGGAACTGGCCCTCGCCCCCGCGACGAACGACACGTCGCCGGAGGTTCCGGCCGCCGCGTGACCCGTCCGCCCGGACCGTCCCGGGCGGCGACCGTTCCCCGGCTGCCCGGGCGGCGGGACTCCGGCGCTACGGCCGCGCTCCGGGGCTCGCGGCCGTATGGCCGCCCGCACGCCTGGGGCTCGGGCGGCATCGCCATCCCGAGCCTCAGGCCGAACCGCCGCGCCCTGGGACGCGGCGGTCCCCGCGTGTCCCCGGGATCAGGTGCTGGCCATTGGCGGGCGCCTGCCCCGGCCGCGGAGTGTCGCAGCACTAGCCGTTGGCGAGTGCCTGTACCCGGTCCAGCGCGCCGTTGAACTTGTCGTGGTCGCCGACCGTCGGGCCGGACGACGTGTACTGCCACATGGTGTAGTAGCTCCAGCCGGCCGGCAGGGTGCCCGGGTCCGAGGCGTAACGGGCGATCCACAGCGGGTTGTTGGCGGCGAAGCCGCCGTAGTTGCCGGTGCACTCGGTCCACCAGCTCGTGGCCGTGTAGATCACGGCGTCCCGGCCCGTGCGGGCCTTGTAGGTGTTCAGGAAGTCGGCGATCCAGTTGACCATCGCGCTCGCCGACAGGCCGTAGCAGGAGGCCCCGTACGGGTTCCACTCGATGTCGAGGGCGCCCGGCAGGGTCTTGCCGTCACGGGACCAGCCGCCGCCGTGGTCGACGAAGTAGTTGGCCTGGACGGCCCCGCTGGTGGTGTCCGGAGTCGCGAAGTGGTACCCGCCGCGGATCATGCCGACGTTGTAGGAGCCGTTGTACTGCTGGGCGAAGTAGGGGTTCGTGTAGTACGTCCCCTCGGTGGCCTTCGTGTACGCCCACTTGACGCCGCTGCTCCACAGCGTGGACCAGGCGACGTTGCCCTGGTAGCTGGCCACGTCGACGCCCTCGGTCTGGGTGGCGTCCGCACCGGCCGGCGTGCCGCCCTGGCCGTCGTGCTCCACGATGCCCATGCCCATGTAGGCGGAGCCGCGCGCGGGCACGGTGGCCGCGGCGGAAGGGAGGGTGAAGAGCAGGGAGAACGCGGTGAGCAGGATTCCCGCGACGCCGAACCGCCGTAAACGGGCCGTTCCGGATCTGTGCACGGACATGGCATGCCTCCGAAGCTCGATGGTGCTCGGTGGGGGGATACGGGTATGTCCTGATCATGGGCATATCCCGGTCGCGCTGACGAGCAGCCACGCCGACCCGCGACCCGCGGGCGACAGCAGTGGCGTGAGCATGGCAGTAAGTGCCCGATAAAGAAGCTACGCACGTAGACCGGGGCCTGGGAAGGGGGCCCGGAGTCTGCCGATGGTCTACGCCTGCGAAATACTGACGGAGCTGCGGTGATGGCGCCGGCGGGCGGAAACTTTCAGGAACGGGAAACCTTCAGGCAGGGGCTGACGTGCACGAAGACGTGAACAGCGGCGGACGTGAGGTCGTGTCCGCCGTGTCGCCGGGTGGTGCGGACCGGGAGTTCCTGTCCCTCGAACGGGAACTGACGGTGCTGATGCGGCGCGCGCGGGCCAATCAGGGCGAGATGGCCCGCGAGGTCCACCCGCACCTGGAGCCCGCCGCCTACGGGCTGCTGGTCCGCCTGGAGGAGTGCGGTCGTCAGCGCGCCACGGACCTGGCCGGGTACATCGGCGTCGGCAAGGCGACCATGTCACGTCAGCTGCACGCCCTGGAGGAACTCGGCCTCGTCGCCCGGGAACCGGACCCCGCCGACGGGCGGGCCTGGCTGGTGGCCCTCACCGACGACGGCCGCCGCCGGGTCGGCCAGGTACGCGAGGCCCGCCGCGCCCGCTACGTCAGCCAGCTCGCCCACTGGGACCGCCACGAGGTCGCCGAACTGGCCCGGCTGCTGCACGAGTTGAACGAGGTCACGGAGAAGTAGGAGAAGGAGTCCCCCGCCGGCCCGTCGACGCGTCGGCGTCGACGCGTCGGCCGGCCGCTCAGGGCTCCACGAAGACCACCGTCGCGTCGTCGTGCGTCTTGCTGCGCCGCAGGTGCGTCCGCTCCTCCTTGTCGGCCGTCTCCAGGGCCCGCACCCGGCCCACGAGCGCGCCCGCCCCCTCCTCGCGTACGAGACCGAGGCACCGCTCCCAGTCACCCGCGTGGAACTTCTCCACCCAGCGCGCCGCCCCGTCCGTCAGCGCGGCCAGCGCCCGGACCTCACCGCGCGGCACGCTGCCCGTCACGGCCCGGCCGGCCACCGAGGGATCCGCCGCCGCGGTGAAGAAGCCGCCCTCCTTGTTGCGCACGACGGCGTCGATGAGCGCGTCCGTGGCGAGCGAGGCCCGTGGCAGGCGGGCCAGCCGGTCGTCCAGGACCGGGGTGACCGAACCGTCGGGCGACTCCAGCAGCAGGACGGAGTCGGACAGCACCAGGTACTCGACCGCCTCCGATGACCAGCGGGCCAGAACGACGGTTGCCTGAGGTGTGCGCGGGTGAGAAAGGTCACAGGTCGGAGCGTGTGCCTCGGCGGTACGGAGGATTGCGCGCGAAAGAATCTCCGGCAGTGTCAGATCTGGGCAGGAAACCGTCAGTTCGGTCAGCGCACCGCCCAGCCGGGCGCTGAACCAGGACACCGCATGCGAACACCCCGTGCCGGTCCGCGGCGGTGTCACCCCGTCGAGGACGACCAGGCAACCACCCTGTCCAGAAGCGGGTAGTCCGACACTCGCGAAGTCCTCGTTGGGGCAGTCGGGACGGCCGGGCTCCGAAACAACCTCAGTGCGCATCCGGCCAGTCTGCACGAGCCCTTCACAGCGTCTGCGAAAGGGTGGCGACCATCCGGGAATCGACTAGGCGGCGCAGGTCAGACGCCTGTTTTGGGTTGAATTGGATCACTCCGGGAAGACGTGGCGGCGAATACTGCCAAAGCCCGCCGCAGACGTCCAACCGGCCCACCGCGCGGCGCCCGCGCATGCGCCGGAGGAACTTGCCCGCCAACTCCCCTCCGGGGTTCACTCCTTCGGGTGGCCGGTCGGACGATGCAGGACCACTGCCCACCGGCACTGGGAGGGTCGGGAACCGATGCAGGTCCCCCCTGCTCGAGCGGAGTCGAGAGCGCGGGGAGGGTGTACGCACCTGTCCGCGCCAGCTGACGGGGCACCACCCGGGCCCATGAGTACACGAGTACAGGAATGCGAGCACCGGTGCAGATGAAGCGGCCTCGGCGCGCAGGTAAGCAGACGGCCATGGCAGGAGACCCGGCGCAGACGCCCGGCACGCCGCCCGTCACCCCCGTCGGCAAGGGCCGTCCCACGCATGTACGCAACCGTCTGATCGCCGCCGTCGCCGTCGTGGCCGCCGCGGTGGCCGGTGCGGGCGCGCCCTCCCTGATAGCCGCCTCGGGGCAGGTGAACGACTCACAGAACCTGGTGGCACTCGCCGGGCAGACCCAGGACGCGCTCGCCCTCGCCCACTCGCTGGCCGACGAGCGCGACGAGGTCACCTCCTACGTCGCCGCCGGCCGCCCCAAGGACAAGGCGCCCTCCGAGCAGCGCAGCACCCGCGTGGACCGCCAGGTCGACGAGCTGCGCGCCGACCCCGACGTGCCCGCCTGGCTGCGCAAGGACCTCGACGGCATAGCCGCCGTGCGCCGCACCGCGCTCACCGGGAGGAGCACCGCCCTCCAGGCGCACGAGACCTACTCCGCCGCCATCACCGACCTGCACAAGCTGGCCGAGCAGCTGGCCGAACGGATGCCCGCACGGGCCGGCTCCGGCGCCCACGCGCTCGCCCAGCTCGACACCGCCGTCCAGGAGGCCGCCGCGACCCGCGGGCTGCTGCTCGCGGCGCTGAACGTGCCCTACACCACGCAGACCGTCTACAACCCCATCACCGGCCTGCCCACGCAGGCCAACACCTCCTCGGAGGCCGACACCAAGCAGCGCGACGCCCTGAGCGCCGCCGCCCAGCAGGCCCGGCTGCGCTCCGACGCCGCCCTCGCCGGCTTCCGCGGCACCGCGCCCCAGGGGGCCCGCGCGGTGTACGACTCCACGGTGAGCGGCGCCGAGGTCGACACCGCGGACAAGTACCTCGCCTCGCTCACTGGGCAGCCGACCCTCTCCGACACCGACCTGGACACCAGCGTCAAGAAGGCGGATGCCGCGCTCAGCGCCCGCGTCGACCTGATGCGCGGCGCGGAGTCCTCCCTGTACGACCACCGCACCAAGGGCCTGGCGCAGCTTCGCGACGACGACGTCACCGCGCTGGAGATCCGCATCGCCCTGCTCGGCGCCCTGCTGCTGGTCACCCTCGGCATCACCACCGCGCTCGCCCGCACCCTGACCCGGCCGCTCGCGGTGCTGCGCCTGGGCTCGGCCCGGCTGGCCGGCGCGCAGGACCCGGCCACCGAGGAACCCGTCAAGTTCACCGGTCGCAACGACGAGTTCGCCCAGGTCGTCCGCTCCGTCAATACCCTGCACGCGCAGGCCGTCGCGCTCGCCGAGCGGATCGCCACGCTGGAGGCGGACCGCAAGCACCTGGTCGGTCAGCGCCAGAAGATGGCCGACGCCCGCGAGGAGCTGCGCGCCGAACTCGCCGACTCCGCCGCCCAGCTGGAGCGGCTGCGCAGCGGCATAGGCGGCAGCTTCGTCAATCTGGCGCTGCGCACGCTCGGCCTGGTGGAGCGGCAACTCACCGTCATCGAGGGTCTGGAGGACCGGGAGGAGGACCCCGACCGTCTCTCCACCCTCTTCAAGCTCGACCATTTCGCCACGGTCATGCGCCGGCACAGCGAGAACCTTCTCGTGCTGGCCGGCTCCGAGCAGGTCCAGCAGCACGCCGGGCCGGTCCCGCTGGTCGACGTCGTACGCGCCGCGGTCAGCGAGATCGAGCGCTACGAGCGCGTCCGCATCGCCGCGCTGCCGCCGCACGCGCAGGTGGCGGGCTTCGCGGCGGACGACCTGTCCCACCTGCTGGCGGAACTCATGGAGAACGCCACCTCGTTCTCCCCGCCGGACCAGCCCGTCGAGGTCTCCGGCTGGCTCCTGGAGAACGGCGAGGTCATGCTCTCCGTCCAGGACGAGGGCATCGGCGTGCCCGAGGAGCGGCTGACCCGCCTCAACGCCCGCCTCACCGAGTTCGACCCCAAGTCGGCCTACGACAAGGAGGGCGACAAGGGCCTGGGCCTCGGCCTGTACGTCGTGGCCCGCCTCGCCCACCGGCACGGCGCGCGCGTCGAGTTGCGCGAGCAGAAGCAGGGCGGCATCGCGGCCGTCGTGGTCGTCCCGAAGTCCGTGCTGGCGGCGGCGCCCGCCTCCGCCGTCGCGGCCTCCGCCCCGGCCTCCGGAGAGGCCCCCGCGGTCAACCTGCCCGGCGCCGACGCCGAGGCCAACTCCAACGTCCTGCCCGCCCGCGCCGAGGGCATCGACCCCCTGGTCGCGCTGGCCGAGAAGGCGGTGCGCGAGGCGGAGGCGACGAACGAGGCACCGGCGGACGAGAAGTCGGCCACCGGAAAGCCGTCCACCGAGGAGCCGGCCACCGTCGAGGAGCCGGCCACCTCCGGGGGACCGGCGGCCGAGGAGCCGGCGGACGAGGAACCGCCGTCGCCGTCCGAGACGACGATGGAACTCCTGCTCCCGTCGCCCGCGGGTGAGCCGGACCCGGCGCGCCCGCACCCCGACCCCGCCGACGTCGAGCAGGCCCCCCGGGAGACCCCTGCCGGCACCGCGGCCGGGAGCGACCCGGACGAGGACGCGGCCGAGGCCTTCGCGCCCCTCCCGCGGCAGACTCGTGCGGAAGCGGACGAACCGGCCGGAGGCGGCGCCGGGACGACCCGCACCACACTGCCCCCGCAGCAGAACACCCCCGCCGACGGCGAAGCCGAGGCGGAACACCACCGCACCCCCGACGCGTCGGAGGACGAGGTCACCGCCAAGGGCCTGCCCAAGCGCACCCCGAGGATCGCCACCCCCGCCCCGGCACCGCGCCAGCGCAGCGCTTCCGTGGACGCCGAGGCGCTCCGCCGTCGCCTGGGCGGCTTCCACCGGGGAGCACGGGAGGGCTACCGCGAGGCGGAGGCGGAGATCGCCGACCAGACCACGGGGGGCACAGTCGAGGAGGCAAGCAGTTGACCGCGCCCAGTACCTTCGGACTGAGCAGTGAGGCCCGCAACCTGCACTGGCTGCTGAGCAACCTCGTCGAGGAGGTGCCCGGCATCGAATCCGTGGCCGTGGTCTCCTCCGACGGCCTCCTGCTCCTCTCCTCGGACCCCGGTCGCATCGACGAGGCCCGCCGGCCCCGCGAAGCGCCCCGCACCGGTCCACGCGGCTCCGCCGCCGACCTCGCCACCATCGTCTCCGGCATCGGCAGCCTCACCCTCGGCGCCGCCAAGCTGATGGAGTCCGGCGAGGTCAAGCACACGATGGTCGCGATGGACGAGGGCAGCCTGTTCGTCATGTCGATCAGCGACGGGTCGCTGCTCGGCGTGCACGGCTCCGCCGAGTGCGACATGAGTGTCGTGGCGTACCACATGGCACTCTTCGTCGGCCGCGCCGGACACGTCCTGACGCCGGAACTCCGCAGCGAACTGCGCAAGTCCCTGGAAACCGACGGGAGCACCGAAGGAGCGACCCGATGAGCGGCAGTACGTCCAAGCGGCAGCTCCCGGTGCGCGGCGGCGACCGCAAGGCCGCCCGCGTCCGTCCCTACTCGCTCACCGGCGGCCGTACCCGCTTCGGCCACGTCCTCCAGGTGGAGACGTTCGTGGCCGCGCTGGAGGCCCCGGAGGAGCGCAAGGAGCTGACCAACGGCTCGCTGGCCAACCAGGGCATGCCCGAGGTGCGGGCCATCGTCGAACTGTGCCGCCGGATGCGGACGGTGGCGGAGATCTCCGCGCTGCTGACGATGCCGCTCGGCGTGGTCCGCGTGCTCCTGAGCGACCTCGCGGACCAGGGAAAGATCCGTGTGTACGGAACCGGAACCGGTCATGGCACGGGCCGGCCGGACCGCGCACTGCTGGAAAGGGTGCTGAGTGGACTCCGCCGTCTCTGACGCCGCCGTGGGCGTCTCCCCGCTCGTCGACGAGCCCGACGAGAACTTGCAGCCCTGGCAGACGGACCGCACCCGGGCCCCGGTCGCCACCAAGATAGTGGTGGCCGGCGGCTTCGGCGTCGGCAAGACCACGCTGGTCACCGCCGTCTCGGAGATCACGCCCCTGCAGACCGAGGCGCTGATGACCGAGGCGAGCGAGGGGACCGACGACCTCACCGAGACTCCGGACAAGGTGACCACCACGGTCGCCATGGACTACGGCCGGCTCACGCTCGACGACGACCTCGTGCTCTACGTGTTCGGCACGCCGGGCCAGCAGCGGTTCTGGTTCATGTGGGACGACCTGGTGCGCGGCGCGATCGGCGCCGTGGTCCTGGCCGACACCCGCCGCCTGAAGGACTGCTTCCCGGCGCTGGACTACTTCGAGAGCTGCGGGCTGCCGTACATCGTCGCCGTCAACCACTTCGAGGGCAGCGACGAGTTCGACCCGGAGGACGTGCGGGAGGCGCTGACGATCCCCGCACACATACCCATCATGATCATGGACGCGCGGCGCCGGATGTCGGCCATCGAGACCCTGCTGGCCCTCGTGGCCCACGCACTCGAGGAGACCCCCGAGTAGTACTCGCCCCCCGAGCAGTCCAGCGAGCAGTCCCGACGTCGTAGGAGGCAGCACCCGTATGCGGAAGATACTCGTCGTGGGGGCCGGTCAGTCCGGTCTCCAGCTGGCCCTCGGACTCCAGTCGCACGGGTACGAGGTCACCCTGATGTCGAACCGGACCGCGGACGAGATCCGCGCGGGCCGGGTCATGTCGACGCAGTGCATGTTCCATACGGCCCTCCAGCACGAGCGCGACCTGAAGCTGAACTTCTGGGAGTCCCAGGCCCCGAACATCGAGGGGCTCGGCGTCTCGGTCGCCGCCCCCGGCTCCTTCGACCCGGGTCCCTCGCAGCGCGCGATCGACTGGGTGGGCAGGCTCGACGGGTACGCCCAGTCGGTCGACCAGCGGGTGAAGATGGCCGGCTGGATGGAGACGTTCGCCGAGCGCGGCGGCCAACTCGTCATCCACGGCGCCGCGGTCGGCGACCTGGACTACTTCTCCCGCAGGTACGACCTCGTCCTCGTCTCGGCGGGCAAGGGCGAGCTGGTGAAGATGTTCGAGCGGGACGCCTCCCGCTCCCCGTACAGCGAGCCGCAGCGCGCGCTGGCGGTGGCGTACGTGCACGGCCTGGGCCCGCGTCCGGAGCACCCGGAGTTCGACGCGGTCCGCTGCAACCTGGTGCCCGGCGTCGGCGAGATGTTCATCATGCCGACCCACACCCTCTCCGGCCGTGCCGACATCCTGTTCTGGGAGGGCATTCCGGGCGGGCCGCTCGACGCCTTCCGCGGCATCAAGGACCCCTCCGAGCACCTCGCCCTCACACTCGACCTGATGAAGACGTTCCTGCCCTGGGAGCACGCCCGGACCGCCGGCGTCGAACTCACGGACGCGGGCGGCACGTTGGCCGGTCGTTACGCCCCGACCGTGCGCAATCCGATCGGCCGGCTGCCCGGCGGCGGGCTGGTCCTCGGCGTCGCGGACGTCGTCGTCGCCAACGACCCGATCACCGGGCAGGGCTCCAACTCGGCCTCCAAGTGCGCCGCCGCGTACCTGGCCGCCATCATCGAACACGGCGACAAGCCGTTCGACGAGGAATGGATGCGGCAGACGTTCGACCGCTACTGGGCCACCGCCCAGCACGTCACCAAGTGGACCAACGCCATGCTCGCCCCGCCGCCGGAGCACGTCCTGAACGTCCTCGGTGCGGCCGGTCAGCTCCAGCCGGTCGCCGACCGCTTCGTGAACTGCTTCGACGACCCGGCCGACCTGGAGAACTTCTTCTTCGACCCGGACAAGGCCCAGGCCTATCTCGCCGAGGTCTCCGCGGCGTCCGCCGCATAGAGGCTCGCGTCCGGCCCGGACAGGGCGCCGCGGGGGAGCTTCGGCGGCGTGTAGCGCAGCAGGGGCTCCCCGTCCGGGTCCGGCCGTACGGCGCCCAGTACCGGGTTGGACGCGACCGGTGAGACCTTGATCCTCGTGCCGGGCCGCGGGGCCTGCACCACCATCCCGTCGCCGAGGTAGAGGGCGACATGCGTCGCCGCGCGGAAGTAGACGACCAGGTCGCCGGGCCGGAGCGCGCTGAGCGGGATGTGCTGCAGCCGCGCCCACTGCTCCTGACTGGTGCGCGGGATGGACGTCCCCGCGTGCCGCCAGGCCCGCGAGGTCAGTCCCGAGCAGTCGTAGGCCTGCGGGCCCGTGGCACCCCACTGGTACGGCTTGCCGAGTTGGCGCACGGCGTAGCGCATGGCCTCGTCGCCCTCCTGGGACGGTGTGCGGGCACCGCTGAGCGCCCCGGTGCCCGGGAACCCGTGCCGCGCCGGGGGGACCCCGTTCGTCTCGGCCCGGGTGAGCGTCGCCACCTGTTCGGCGCTGAGCGAGGCCAGCAGCTTCTTCACGGCGTGGAGCCGTGCCCGGACGTCGTCCCGGGCCTGCCGCTGGCGCCGGGCGAGCGCGCCCCGGGTGTCGAGCGCCCTGCGGGCCTTGCCGGCGAGGTCGGCGGCCTTCTTCTCGTTGCCGGTGAGCCGCTTGACCGTCTCGGCCCGCTCCCGTGCCAGCTGTCCGATCAGATGCCCCTCCGCCAGCGCGGTCTGCGGGTCGGGCGCCAGCAGCAGCCGCAGGTACGGGGAGAGTCCGGTGCTGCTGCCCTGGTACTGCTGGAGGGCGAGCCGGGCCGCCTGCGCGCGGCTGTCGTCCAGGGCGCGCCGGGCGGCGTCGAGGTCGGCGTCGAGGCGCTCGGTCTCGACGCGCTGCCGCTTCAGCTGCGCGGCGGTGGCGTTGTAGGTCCTGGTGGCCTGCTCGGCCTGCCGGTAGAGCGTCTGAAGGTCCGTCAGCAGTACGGCGACGGAGCGCTGTCCGGGCTCCTGCGGCGCGGGTGCGGCCACGGCGGCCACCGGTGCGAAGGCGGCCTGCGCCGCCACCGCCGCCGTACACACCAGACGCGGCACCTTTCCTGACACGTCATCACCTCCCGTGCGGGGCGGTGTTTCCGCTCCGCACCGGGAGGATTCGACGTATGAGCCGACTTTCTGAGCCGTTGGTGCGCCGTGCGGCGCAACGAGGTCACCCGCCCGTGTCACCCGGCTTGCCACCGGGCCGGGTCTCCGGCTTGGACCACGGCCATTTCAGCCGGCCACCGCTCCTGCCTTCGGGATCGAACTCGTACTTCCACCCCTTGGGCAGCCCCAGCCGTCTGCTGTGCCCGCGCGGCACCCGACGGTAGACGAGCACGGTGGGCGGGCCGCCCGCGGCGTCCGGCACCGGGATGCGGTAGGTCTTCGGCGGGTTCCCGGTGGGCCCGACCAGTACGGGCAGGACCCGCCCGTCCATCGGGCCGCCCTCGAAGGGGGTGTCTTCGCTCTTCACGGCACCAGTGTCAGCCATCCGCCGAGGCCAGGGCGCGCCGTACCAGCTCGGCGGTCTGCGCGTCCCGGGCGGCGGTCACGGTCAGCGCCGCCGCGAACTGCTCGACCAGCCAGTCCCGCAGCTCCTCGGTGGGCGGCTGCTTGTCCTCGTCCAGCCAGATCAGGGAGGCGGCCTCCACGGCCGTGATCCACATCCGCACGGTCATGCGCAGCCGGGGGCCGGGGTCCGTGACCCCGAGATGGCTCAGGATCCGCTCGGCGGCGGCCCGGCGCACGCCGTCCACGATGGCCGTCGTCCGGGAGGTCTCCACCACGCTCCCGCCCTGGAGCAGCGCGGTGAAGCCGGCGTCGTGCTGGTCGACGAAGGCCAGGTACCGGTCCAGGGCGCGGGCGAGGCGGGGCAGCAGGGGGCCCTCCTGCGGCTCGTCGAAGCAGTACCGCAGCTCGTCGGCGGCGGACCGCAGGGCGGCCTCGTACAGCTGCTGCTTGCCGCCCGGGAAGTACCGGTACACCAGCGGGCGCGACACCCCCGCCGCCTCCGCCACGTCGTCCAGCGAGACCTCCTCGGGCGCCCGGTGCGCGAAGAGGGACAGAGCCGCGTCGAGCAACTGGGCCCGCCGCTCCTCGACGCTGAGGCGGCGGTACGCGGGAGTGGACGCGGCAGGGCTCATGACCAGCAGCGTAATCGCCCCCTCGGCCCATACCTATGCCTCGCCCCCCAAGGCCCGGCGAAGCCGACCGCCCACCCGGGACCGCCCCACTCGGGACCGCCCCGCCCGGGGCCGAACCCGCTGCCGCCGAACCCGCTGCGGCCGGACCGGTCACGGCGGACCGGGGCAGGAGCCGGGGGCGACGGGGCGTGCGGACCGAGGACGGCAGACCGGGGTGCCGGACCGGGTGTGGCGGACTGGGGGTGCCGGACCACCGGCCGCCCACGGCGGCGGGGTCTCGGGACCCGGCCCGGGTGAGGGCGCCGGCCCCGGGCGTCGGGTGGGGGCGTCGGCCCGTCCGTTGCCCCGGGCGGGCCCGTTCGGTCAGGCCAGGAGGCCCGAGGACTGCCAGAGGCGGCGGCCGACGCCGCGGAGGACGCCGATGTCGTCGAGGAAGTCCGTCAGCCGCTTCGCGCCCGTTTGCATGACCTCCCGCCGGTGCCCGCTTGCCTTCATCTGAGCCATCGCCTCCCGCTTGTCCAGGCCCACGTTCATGTACACCTCGGGGTTGACGAAGGCCACCGAGAAGACCCGGGCGAACTCGCCCGAGGTGACCCGGGTGAACTCCTGCGACCACTTCGGCGCCGTCAGCATCTGCCGGCGCAACTCCTCACGCGCGTAGCGGACATGGCGCGCCTCCTCCACGACGTGGATCCGCGTCACGCCCCGGATCAGCGGCTGCACCCGCTCGTCAGGGAACGTCAGCCGCTGCATCCAGTCCAGGACCTCCTCGCCGAGCAGGGTCGCCGTGAAGGACCCGGGGGTCGTGGAGATCGTCTTGAAGAGCCGGCCGAGGTTCTGGTGCGCCCGGCTCACCGGGTACCAGGGCGTCTCACCGCGCGCTATCACCCGCGCGAACATCTTCGAGTGCCGGCACTCGTCCTCGATCTCGGTCAGCGCGTACCGCACGTGCGCGCTCGTGGCCGCCTTGTCGTAGATGTGCCGCACGAGCAGCTGCATGAGGATGAGCTCGAACCAGATGCCGAGCGAGGCGAGCGCCGCGGCCTCGTGCCGGGAGAGCAGGATCCGCTGCTCCTCGCCCATCCGCTTCCACAACGGCGTGCCGTACAGCGACACCAGCTCCGGCGGCCAGAACCACTTGCCCTCCTCGAAGGGCGCGTCCCAGTCCAGCTCCTTGTCCGGGTCGAAGGAGTGCCTGGCGGAAGAGTCGAGCAGCCGCTCGGCCACCTGCTCCCGGTCCTTCAGCAGGCCGAGCGCGTCGCGCAGGTCCGTGAGCGCGCCGTCTTCCGTCACGGTCGTCATGGCTGTCCCACCTCGTCGTACGGGATGTGGCTGGGTCGGCTGGTTGCCCGGGGTCAGGTTCTCCGCCTCTTATGAGACTGCCTGTCAGCAAGCTCGTCAATCCCTCGCACACGACTTGTTGACTCGGCGTCTACGTGTGAACCTGCGAGGTATGCCGACCTACGACCTGTACGCCAGGGATCCGGGGGACTCGCACTGGCAGGTCCCCGCGACCGGCGCGGCTCGCTTCAGCTGGGAGTACGACAACGGCCGCGACCGCCTCCTCGCCCTCTACCAGAAGGGGAAGGACAAGCAGTGGGACGGGCAGAAGCGGATCGACTGGGACCTCGAGGTGGACCCGTACGACCCGCTCGGCACGCCCGAGGAGGCGATGACCCTCTACGGCACCCCGCACTGGGCGAAGATGACCGACCGTGACAAGGGCGAGCTGCGCCGCCACTTCGCGGCCTGGCAGTTCAGCCAGTTCCTGCACGGCGAGCAGGGCGCGATGATCTGCGCCGCGCGGATCGTGGAGTCCGCCCCCGACCTGGACGCCAAGTTCTACTCGGCGACCCAGACCATGGACGAGGCCCGGCACGCCGAGATCTACGGCCGCTTCCTGCACGAGAAGATCGGGATGCTGTACCCGATCAACGACAACCTCCAGTCCCTCCTCGGCGACACCCTCCGCGACGGCCGCTGGGACATGCCGTACCTGGGCATGCAGGTACTGATCGAGGGCCTCGCCCTGGCGGCCTTCGGCATGATCCGCGACACCACGAACAAGCCGCTGCCCCAGCAGATCCTCGCCTACGTCATGCAGGACGAGGCCCGGCACGTGGCCTTCGGCCGCATGGCTCTGCGCGACTACTACCGCCGGCTCACCGACGCCGAACTGCGCGAGCGCGAGGATTTCGTCATCGAGGGCTGCTACCTGATGCGCGACCGCCTGCGCGGCGTGGAGGTCCTGGAGAACTTCGGCATCCCCCGGGCGGAGGCCGACGCGCTCAGCGAGCGCTCCGAATTCCTCCAGCTCTTCCGGAAGTTGCTCTTCAGTCGCATCGTCCCCTGCGTCAAGGACATCGGCCTGTGGGGCAAGCGCCTCCAGCAGGCCTACGTCGACATGGGCGTCTTCGAGATGGGCGACTCCAGCCTGGACCAGCTCATGGCCCAGGACGAGGAGATCGCCGAGAGACTGGACGCGGAACGCTTCAAGGCCGAGGAACGGGAGCGGGTGGCGGAGGTGGCGGAGGCGATCGAGGAGGGTCAGCGCCCCACCGGCTGATCACCCGGCCCCTCGGGCGCCCCGCCGGTCACCGGCACCGCCCGCGGCGGCGGAAACGACGCCCGCAGGGTGAACGCGTACTCCGACGGACCGTGCGCACGGAGGTGCAGGAGCCGTTCCTCCGCCTCCGCCACCGTCGGACGGTGACCCGCCGGAACCCACCACAGCGCGGTGACCGCCTCCGTCGGCCGCTCGAAGAACTCCCTGCGGCGGGCGAGCATCTCCCGGTGCCGGCCCCGGTACATGTAGGCCGTCAGTGCGTTCGCGTCGCGCCACACCGACATGTTGACGATCAGCCACGCGTCGCCGAAGGCGGCCACGTCCGTCGCGTTGCCGGAGTCGTTCTGCAGCCGCCAGACGAAACCGTCCGCGGCGTCCGCGTCGGCGTTCACCGGGTCGAGTGCGTCCACGAAGTCCTTCAACAGCGGTGAGTCCAGAGGGGCGTTGAGGCGGGCGATGTTGACCTGGGCGAGTTCGTGCACCGATGCCGGAATCGTCATGCCGGAACCGTAGGTCGGCCTCCGCCGTTCCCGGCACCCCCGTCTCACCCAGCGGGCGGCGCGTGCAGCACCGCCTCCATCACCGCCCTGGCGATCGGCGCCGCCGTACCGCCCCCGCTGATGTCGCCCCGCCGCGCGGACGTGTCCTCCACCACGACGGCGACCGCGACCTTCGGCTCCATGTCGTCGTCGCCCTGCGCCCAGGAGACGAACCAGGCGTACGGCGTGCCGGCGTTGCCCAGGCCGTGCTGGGCGGTGCCCGTCTTGCCGCCCACCGTGGCCCCGGGGATCGCCGCGTTCCCGCCGGTGCCCTCGGTGACCACGTCGGCCATGAGCTCCCGCAGCCGCGCCGCGGTCGCCGGGCGCATCACCTGCCGCGCGGGCGGGGAACCGGCCGCGGAGATCGTGCCCCCGTTGTGGCGCGTGGTCCGCTCCACGAGGTACGGCGACCGCACCTGCCCGCCGTTCGCGACCGCCGCCGCCACCATCGCCATCTCCAGCGGAGTGGCCCGCGTGTTGTACTGCCCGATCGACGACAGCGCGAGCTGCGCCCGGTCCACCTTGGTGTCGAAGGTGCTCGGCGCGACCGAGAAGGGGATCCCCGCCTCCTTGTCGTTGAAGCCGAACCCCTCCGCCGCGGCCCGCATGCGCCGCACCCCCACGTCCACGCCCAGCTTCGCGAACACCGTGTTGCACGACCACTCGAACGCATGCCGCAGGGAGGCGTCCTCGCAGTCGTCGGCCTCGTTGTACAGCCACGTCGACGTGCCCGGCAGCAGGTACGGGTCGGGTGAGTCGGTCGGCTCGTCCAGGTCCCGCACCACGCCCGCGTCCAGCGCGGCCGCCGCGGTGACCACCTTGAACGTCGAACCCGGCGGATAGGTCTGCCGCACCGCCCGGTTCAGCATCGGCTGCTCCGGGTCCCCGTTCAGCCGCGCCCACTCCGCCGACGCCGTCGGCCCGTTCCCGGACAGCAGCGAGGGGTCGTACGAGGGCGTGGACACCAGCGCCAGGATCCGCCCCGACGTCGGCTCGATCGCCGCGACCGCACCCCTGCGTCCGCCCAGCCCCTGGAACGCGGCCCGCTGGGCGGCCGGGTCGATCGTCGTCACCACGTTGCCGCCCGGGCTCTGCCCGTCCCCGAAGCCCCTCCACAGCGCGAACCCCGCGAGCATCGGATCCGAGCCCGACAGCACCCCGTCCTCGGAGTGCTCCAGGAACGTCGTCCCGTACAGCTGCGAGGCGAAGCCGGTCACCGGCGCGTACAACGGCCCGTCCATGTAGGTCCGTTCGAAGCGCAGTTGCTCCCCGGTGTCCTTGGAGCCGGTGACCGGCCGGCCGCCGACCAGGATCTCGCCGCGCGGCTGCTGGTACCGGACGATGGCCGGGCGGCGGTTGGCCGCGTTGCCGCCGTACCTCGGGCTCTGGAACACCTGCAACCAGGCGATGTTCACCAGGAGCGCCGACAGCAGCAGCACGCAGAAGGCCTCGGCATGCCGGATGCACCGGGTCAACGGACGGCCTCCTCACGGGTCACGGGGCCACCGACCCGTCGTACTCCCGGCGCGCCACATGGCTCACCCGGATCAGCAGCGCCACGATCGCCCAGTTGGTCACGACCGACGAGCCGCCCTGCGCCAGGAACGGCATCGCCAGCCCGGTCAGCGGGATCAGGCCGGTCACCCCGCCCGCGATCACGAACACCTGGAGCGCCACGAGCGAGGCGAGCCCGATCGCGAGCAGCCGGCCGAAGGGGTCGCGCACGGCGAGGCCCGCCCGGAAGCCGCGCTGGACGAGCAGCGCGTACAGCAGGAAGACCGCGGACAGCCCGGCCAGCCCCAGTTCCTCCCCGGCGGTGGCCAGGATGAAGTCCGACTTGACGGCGAAGCCGACGAGGATCGAGTGGCCGAGGCCGAGGCCGGTCCCGGTCACGCCGCCCGCCGCGAAGGAGAACAGCGACTGGGCCACCTGCCCGGGGCCGTGACCGGCCTCGAAGGACGCGAACGGGTGCAGCCACTCCGCGAACCGGCCGCGCACGTGCGGCTCCAGCCAGCCGACGGCGACCGCACCGGCCGCCGCGAGGAGCAGCCCGACGGCGATCCAGCCGGTGCGCCCGGTGGCCACGTACAGCATGACGACGAACAGTCCGAAGAACAGCAGCGAGGTGCCGAGGTCGCGCTCCAGGACCAGGACGACGACGCTCAGCAGCCAGATCGTGACCACCGGTCCCAGCACCCGGCCGGTGGGCAGTTGCAGCCGCCACACCTGGCGGCCGGTGAACGCCAGCGCGCTGCGGTTGGCGGCCAGGTACGCGGCGAAGAACACCGCGAGGAGCACCTTCGCGAACTCGCCCGGCTGGAGGGAGAACCCGCCCAGCCGGATCCAGATGCGGGCGCCGTTGACGGCGGGGAAGAGGATCGGCAGCGTGAGCAGGGCGAGCGCGGTGGCGACACAGACGTAGGCGTAGCGCTGGAGCCACCGGTGATCGCGCAGCACGAGCACCACCAGGATGAACAGCCCCACACCCAACGTGGACCACACCAGCTGGGCGGGCGCGGCCACGTCGCCCGGTGTCTCCAGGTCGAGCCGGTAGATCAGCACCAGGCCAAGACCGTTGAGCAGGACCGCGATGGGCAGCAGCAGCGGGTCGGCGTACGGCGCGCACAGGCGCACCGCGAGGTGCGCGCCCAGCGCGAGCCCGCCGAGCCCGGCGCCGTAGCCGGCGGCGCCGGGCGGGAGGGAGCCGTTCCTGGCCAGGCCGACCGCGCAGTAGCCACACACCGACAGCAGGACGGCCAGGACGATGAGGGAGAGTTCGACGCCGCGGCGCCGGTCGAGGCGGTCGGCGGACGCGGACGGGACAGCCGCCGCCACGGGGGTTTTGACCTGGGTCATGTCATGCGGCGCGCCGAGCCCCACGCCCGGACGCCGTCCGAGAGGCCGGAGATCCGTACGAGCCTGCCCGGCCGGCTGTCCCGGGGGGTCGCGTTCGGTTGGCCGCTCCGTCCGCCGGCGGCGGCGGGTGGCGGGGTGACCGCGGAGAGGAGTGCGGCGGTGACGGCCGCCATGGCCAGTCGGATGAGGAGGGAGCGCAGGGGCATGGAGTACCTCCACCTGAGGTGGCGAAGCCCATCGAAGCCGGGCGAGCGAATCTGACTAACCGCCACATTAGGAGCGCCGCGCGCCGGGGGCCCGTCACACTGCGCCATCGGGGGGCCGACGCCTGAGGGGGCGTCACGGTGTCACCCGGCGGCGGCGGGGTTGCTCCTGAGACGGGTCACCCGGACACAGTGTCGGTCGGACCCGTGGCATCCGGCCCCATGGCGTTCGGAGCCGTGACATTCGGCCCGGTGGCCTCCGGAGCCGTGACGTGCGGCGACATGGCCTCCGGAGCCGTGACGTGCGGCGACATGGCCTCCGGAGCCGTGGCATCCGACCCCATGGCATCCGGCCCAGAAGACGCAGGAGGTGTCTGAGGGAGCGTCAGGGCCGCCACCGCCCCGCCGTCCGGCGCGTTGGCGAACTCCAGTCGGGCGCCGAGCACCTCCGCCTGCCCCAGGGCGATCGTCAGCCCGAGCCCGTGCCCGGTCGCCCCGCCCTCCGTGCGGAAGCGCTGCGGCCCGTGCGTCACGAGGTAGTCCGGGAAGCCGTCGCCGTGGTCCCGCACGGTGACCACCGGCCCGTCCACGGTCAGCACCACCGGCGGCCGGCCGTGGCTGTGCGCGTTGGTCACGAGGTTGCCCAGCACCCGCTCCAGCCGCCGCCGGTCGGTCTCCACGTACACGTCCCGTACGACCCTGACCTCGGTGTCCGTCCCGGCCGCGGCGCCCGCCGCGCCCGTCGCCCGCACCGCTCGCTCGGCCACCGAGCTCAGGTGTCCGGCGTCCAGGGCCGGCCGCTCCCGCCCGGTGTCAAGACGGGAGATCTCCAGCAGGTCCTCGGTGAGCGTGCGCAGCGCGGCCACCCGGTCGCGCACCAGTTCGGTGGGGCGGCCCGGCGGCAGCAGCTCGGCCGCCGCGTGCAGCCCGGTCAGCGGGGTGCGCAACTCGTGCGCCACGTCCGCGGTGAACCGCTGCTCGGCCAGCAGTTTGCCCTGGAGCGACGACGCCATGGAGTCCAGCGCCGCGGCGACGGCGGCCACCTCGTCGTGGGGGCGCGACGCGTCCCGAGCCAGCGGGTCGTGCACGCGCGCGTCCAGGTCGCCCGCGCTGATCCGCCGGGCCACACGGGCCGTGGCGTGCAGCCGCCGGGTCACCCGGGTCACCGCGAACGCGCCGACCAGCAGCGTCGCCCCGATCGCCAGCAACGACGACCACAGGATGGACTGGTCCAGCGCGTCTATGGTGCGGGCCTGCTGCGAGTAGTCGACCGCCACGGCCAGCGTCCGTCCCCGGTCGGCGGGCCCGGCCGCCCACATCGTGGGCCGGCCGTGGTGCACGTCGACCATCGTGCCGCGCTGTCCGCTCGCCGCCAGCCGCCGCAGCCGCTCCGGCAGGCCCTCCGGGTCGACCCCGGCACCCGGCAGCAGCGTGTCGCCGGACTCGTACGCGGTCGTGGCGTCCCTCAGCCGGGACAGGGCGAGGGCGCGCGCCTGGCCGACGGTCTGGTCGGTCACCGAGACGTGCACGAGAACGCCGAGCAGCGCGGCGAGCGCGCAGCACATCACCGTGATGAAGGCCGCGGCCTTCATCGCGAGCGCCCCCGTCCACCGGGGAAGCGCGACCCTCATCGCACGCTCGCGGGGGAGGCGGGAGCGAAGGTGGAGGGGGCGAGGGCGGAGGGGGGAACAGGGGAGGAGGGGGAGGAGGACGAGGGGGAAGGGGTGGGAGCGTCCGTGGACGGGAGCGGGGACGAGGCGAGGGGCGAGGGGGTACGCGCGTGCGTGGGCCGGTGCCGGCCGGTGCGCAGGAACTCGTCGCGCGAGAACACCATCGCCCGCTGCTCCGGGTCCCAGGACCACGTGGTGCGGTACTCGTACCCGGCGATCCCGGCCGGCGAGCGGATGATCACGGCCCGCCCGGCCAGCTCGACGCCGATCACCGCGTCGTCGTTGGCGAACACCTGGACCAGCCGGTGCTCCTCGAAGGTGTAGACGCGTACCGCGGTCTGGTTGGTCGGGTACAGCCGGAAGCCCAGCGCCATGTCGTCGTGCCCGTCCCCGGTGAGGTCCCGGTAGTACGGCCGCATGACGGGACACCGTGAGGGATCCTTTCCGCGGCCGCACTCCGCGAGCCGGGCGACCGTCTCCCGGTACGGCGCCTTGGCGCTCGTGTAGGCGTCCGGATGCGCGGCCACCTCGGCCCGAACGACGGCCACCGGGTCGACCTCGTGGATGTCGTCGCCGGGAGCGGTGACGCCCCTGACCGCCTCGATCTGTATCTCGTCGTAGGGCCAGGCGGGGCTCGCCGCCGGGCGCAGCGAGGGCCACAGCCGGGCCGGGCTGACCGCGGTCGGTGTGGGCCCCGCGCCGCGCAGCCCGCCCGCGTCGCCGCAGGCGGCGGTCGTCGCCGTCAGCAGGGCGACGAGGGCGGTGAACAGGGCGGGGCGTCTGCGGAACACGGTTCTCCGGTGGCTGGAGGCGAGCTGGGGGAGAGGTGCGGGTGACAGCCTGCTACACCCTATTCGTTTCGTATGGAAGTCCCTTTTGCCCATCGGTCTTTCGTTTCCCGCGGAGGTCTTTCGTTTCCCCCGGAAGCGCCCCGCGAAGACCCGAAGCCCCCGGCGAAACGGTTACTCGGTCAGCTCCTCCAGCAGCCGTGCCGTCGGCAGGCCCGCCCGCAGATAGTCGACGAACAATTCGTTGTGCAGCGCCCAGGGAGAGCGGCGGGCGCGGATCAGCCGGATCGCCTCGTCGGCGGAGCGCCCCTGCCGGACCAGCGCGTGCGCGACCACCAGACCCGAGCGGTTGTACCCGGAGTAGCAGCGCACCAGGACCCGGCGGTCCTGGTCCAGCGCCTCACAGGCGGCCCGGGCCAGCCGGATCACCCCCGCGAGCTGCGTCCCGTCCAGCGGCCCGTCGGGGATCGGCCACACATGGTGCTCGACACCGGGGTCGGGTCCGTGCCCCGGCAGCCTGAGCAGGGTCTGCACAAGATCGAACTCATCGCGCACGACGGCGAGTTCCAGTTGCCCGGAGCGCGTCCTGAACTCGTGCGCGCCCATCCACAGGCCGGGCACGATCTCACTCCACGGACTGTCCGGAACCGGTACGTCGGGCTGCTTCCCGCGGGTCCGCAACGGCGCCTCCCCAACTCCCCCTCCCGACCAGAGCCTGTCCTCGGGCTGCCGCCCGGCCGGCGGTGGTCGGG
This sequence comes from Streptomyces cyslabdanicus, assembly GCF_052663305.1. Classification (NCBI taxonomy): domain Bacteria; kingdom Bacillati; phylum Actinomycetota; class Actinomycetes; order Kitasatosporales; family Streptomycetaceae; genus Streptomyces; species Streptomyces cyslabdanicus. Next base: position 84,680 of record NZ_JBQRUW010000022.1, on the reverse strand, counting down.
AGCCCGGCGACGGGCCCTCTCACGGTAGCCGGGTTCTTGCCCCGGGAGCACCCGCCTGTTCCCATGGATCGTGGGGGTGATGCTGCATGAGCGGACATCGCGGACTGCGCGTCATACCGATCTGGCGCCACGGACAGGAACGGCTGTACGTCTGCCGGCCCGACGGCAGGAACATCGCCTGGTACGACCGTGAGGCCGCCCGGGTCAACCTTGTCAGCACGGAAGAGCAGGAGGACGTGCTCCAGGCCCTGAGCCCCTTCCTCACCGGCCCGGTGGCGGTGGGCCCGCCCCCGGTGCCCACACCCGCCGAACTCGCCCGCCTGAGCCTGCACCCGGACGACGACCTCGCCCCCAACCGCCCCGGCGAGGCGCTGCTGATCGCCCTCGACCGGGAGCCCGCCCCCGCCCACCGGCTCCGCCCGGACCCGCGCCGCCGCGCCCTGACCGCCGAGCAGACGGTGGGCGAGGAACTGGACCACCTCGACGGCGCCGGCTGGCACGCCCTCCACTCCGTACCGCTGCCCGGCGGCGACCGCATCCACCACCTGGTCATCGGCCCCGGCGGCCTCTTCGCCGTCCACGCCCTGTACGCCCGCAAGCAGCGCGTCCGCATCGACGACCCGATGGTCGCCCTCGGCCGGCACGACCCCGTCCCCGTGCTGCGCGACCTCCGCGCCCGGGCCGACCGGGCCTCCCACGCCCTGACGGCCGAGGTGCGCCCCGTCCTGGTCCTGACGGACCCGGCCGCCCTCCACGTCACCGCCCCGCCCAGGGGCGTACGCGTCCTGGACCCCTCCGACCTGCGGAACCTGACCCGCCTGGGCGGCCTGCTGAAACCGGCGGACGTGGAAGCGCTCCACGCGATGGCGCGGGACCGCAGGACGTGGGAGCGGGTCTGACCGGACGCCCGGGTTCCCCCTCCGCTTTCCCCTCGCTTTCCCTTCGCTTTCCCTTCCTTACTTCCAGGTCACGGCAGCGTGGCCGCGTGCTCGGGGTCCAGCAGCGGAGCCAGCAGGTCACCGTGGTCCCGCAGCCGGGGCACCATGTCCGGCGCCTGGAACTCCAGCCGCCCCGGCGCCCGGCACTTCGCCACCTCGTCCCAGGTGACCGGCGCCGAGACCGAGGGCACCGGGCGTGCCCGCAGCGTGTAGGGCGCCGCGGTGGTCTTCCGCGCCGCGTTCTGACTCCAGTCGACGAACACCTTCCCCGGGCGCAGACTCCGCGTCATCCGGTGCAGCACCAGATCGGGCAGGGCGTGCTCCGCCTCCACGGCGAGCCCCTTCGCGTACTCGGACGCCCGCTCGCTCGAAGCCCCCCGCACCGCGGCCAGCAGATGCAGCCCCTTCGAACCGGACGTCTTCGCGTGCGCCTCGATCCCGTCCTCGGCCAGCCGCTCCCGCAGCCACAGCGCCACCCGGCAGCAGTCCACCACGCTCGCCGGCGCCCCCGGATCCAGGTCGAACACCAGCCGGTCGGCCTCCGAGGGCGCCTCGACCACCCACTGCGGGGTATGGAACTCGGTCACCAGATTGGCCGCCCACATCAGACTCGGCAGATCCTGCACCAGCACCATCCGCGCCGCCCCCGTCGACCTCGGCACCTCGGCCGTCGTCACCCACTCGGGGGTACCCGGCGGCACGTTCTTGGCGAAGAACACCTGCCCGTCCGGCCCGTCCGGGTAGCGCAGGAAGGACAGCGGCCGGTCCCGCAGATGGGGCAGCAGCGCGTCGGCGGTCATCGCGTAGTAGTGCAGCACCTCCCCCTTGGTGAACCCGGTCGCGGGATACAGCACCTTGTCCAGGTTGCTGAGCGCGAGCCGTCGCCCCTCCACCTCCGTGATCGGCGCCATACGATAAGAAAACCATGGAAAGTGCGTAAACCAGGGTAAAGAGATCACCTGGCTCAAGCAGATCGTACTGATCCGATCCGGAAGGGGCCGCACGTGCGATCCATTTGGAACGGCGCCATCTCGTTCGGCCTCGTCAGCATCCCGATCAAGCTCGTGAACGCGACCGAGAGCCACACCATCTCCTTCCGCCAGATCCACACGGAGGACGGCGGCCGCATCCGCTACCGCAAGGTGTGCGAACTGGAGGAGCGCGAGGTCACCCAGGCGGAGATCGGCAAGGCCTACGAGGACGCGGACGGCACGATCGTCCCGATCACGGACGAGGACCTGGCCCACCTGCCGCTGCCCACCGCGAAGACGATCGACATCGTGGCCTTCGTCCCGGCCGAGCGGATCGATCCGCTCCAGATGGAGAACGCGTACTACCTGGCCGCGAGCGGTGCCCCCGCCGCCAAGCCGTACACCCTGCTGCGCGAGGCCCTCAAGCGCAGCCGGAAGGTGGCGATCGCGAAGTTCGCCCTGCGCGGCCGCGAGCGCCTGGGCATGCTGCGCGTGGTGGACGACGTCATCGCCATGCACGGCCTGCTCTGGCCCGACGAGATCCGTGCCCCCCAGGGCGTGGCACCGGACGTCGACGTCACCGTCCGCGACCAGGAACTGGACCTCGCCGACGCCCTCATGGACACCCTGGGCGAGGTCGACCTCCAGGATCTCCACGACGAGTACCGCGAGGCGCTGGAGGAGGTCATCGCCGCCAAGGCCGCCGGCGAGGCACCCCCCGAGGCCCCGGAGCCCGCCCCCGGCGGCAAGGTCCTCGACCTGATGGCCGCCCTGGAGAAGAGCGTGCGCGCGGCCAAGCGGTCCAGGGGCGAGGAAGCGGCCGAGGAAGTGGGGGAGGGGGAGGCCGGGGAACCGGCGGAGGAGGCCGAGGTCAGGCACCTCCCGCGCGGCCGGCGGACCGGCGCCGCGGCCAAGAAGACCACCACCCGGAAGTCGGCCCCCGCGGCGAAGAAGACCGCGGCGAAGAAGACGACGGCCGCCGCGAAGAAGTCCACGTCCGGCACGTCCAAGACGGCGCGGTCGTCGCGGTCCACGAAGAAGACCGCGACGACCGCCAAGGGCACGGAGAAGAAGACCCCGGCGAAGAAGACGGCCTCCCGCAAACGCACCGCGTGAGGACCGGCCTCGCCCGGCTCCCGCTGTAGGGGCCGGTCAACCGTGGCGGGAACTGTCGGAGGAGTGACTTCGGGTCCCGCAGGGCGTGCCACAGTCCGACCGCGAGCACCCACACGACCAGCGAGAAGCACACCCAGAACACCAGCCTGGGTCCTGAGGCGAGTTCATAGGTGGTGCCGTCCTCCCAGGCGCAGTAGGCCCGGGGCGGGAACGCCTGGGTGAGCCCGGAGACGGCCCCGTGTCCGTATACCTCGTGCCGCAGCGGCTCCCTGGGGCAGGGCGCGGCGTCCGGGAACAGGGAATCGGCCGACTGCATGATGAACACCCAGGCGAAGGCAGCGATCCACGCGGACGTGAACGCGCCGGCTTTCGCGTACGCCGACAGGCGAGGATGGACGATTGCCCCGCGCACCGCGACCCAGGCGACCACAAGCCCCACGAAGACCACGAACAGCGTCATGCCGCGGCCCGCCGGTCATCGGTCAGATGGCGCGCGCCGACGGCGAGCAGTGCACCGGACAGCGCCAGGGACATGCTCGTCCAGTTCATCCAGCCGTAGTTGGGGTTGCTCGAATAGACCGTGCCGTCGTCGAGGAAGCAGTCGAAACCCAGCGGGAGGTAGGAGGGCTGATGGTGGGTGAGGTGCCGGCGGATCTCACTGTCGAAGCCGTCGCGGCAGGCCGGAGCGGGTACCGAGTCCGCGCCGTTGCCGAACTCGTGCTCGGACAGCGCGACGTCGAGGAGCCCCAGTGCGTAGATGGCCGCGGCCGCGAGGCCGACCGTCAACGCGGCACGGCGCATCAGGTGCGCCGGCCATGGCCGGGGCCGACCCGGCAGTGCCATCACGAGCGCCCTGACCAGCGCGATCAGCGCACCGACGGCACCGACGAGGAAGACGGCGACACCCCCGAGGGCGAGAACCGTGAGTATGCCCTCCACCTCCTTGCGGGAGGGGCGCCCCACGTGTCCGACGACGCGCGACACGCACCCGGCGACGTGTGTCGGAGCACCCCATCAGGCCCTGGACCACTCCAGCTGTGACGCGGGCCACTCCGCCCGTCACAACAGTGTCACAGCAGGGCCGCAACCGGCCTGCGAGATCGCCTGGTTGGGCAATCGCCCCATAGGCGGAGAGAGGTGACGTGACGGCAGACCCTAGGCGGCCTTCTGCGAGGCGGCGGCGTCGGGGCGCAGATCGTCGAGGGTGAGCGGGTGCGCCGGCGGATCGGGCAGGACGAGGTGCCGGGCGGTGTGCAGGTCGGAGCCGACGTGGAGCAGTTCGCCCGCCTCCAGCAGGTGCCAGCGGGGGTTGTCGTCCATGCGCTCGCTGGCGACGACGACGGCCGGATGCCCGGCCAGGGCCTCGGAGTGGACCCGCATCCGCCCGTGGCTGCCGCTGTGGTCGAGGTGCCGGGTGCCGTGCTGGCCGCCCGCCGCGCGCTGGAGGACGTACAGCTCGTGCGTGTCGGGATAACGCAGCGCCCACAGTTGGTCGGGCGTGACGAGGACCAGGTTGAGGGCGTACACGGGCAGGTGCCCGGCGATCCAGCGCGCCGCCTGCGCGATGCCGGCGGTGACGTCACCGCCGTGCTCGCGGGCCTCCCGGGTGACGAGGGCGAAGAACCGCTCCGAGTCGGTGTCGCCCCTGACCAGTGACCGGTCCTCGCCCAGGTGGTCGTCGAGCGCGTCGAGGCCCTCGATGACCCCGTTGTGCGCGAACAACCGCCCTTCCTGCTCGAAGGGGTGGGTGTTGCGGGCGTCCAGGCCGCCGGTCGAGGCGAACCGCACATGGGCGAGGAAGGTGGCGGACTCCACCTGCCGGGCGTCCTCGGCGAACGCACGGTCCCGGTAGGCGGCGATCGGTGCCTTGTCGACCCGTGGAGTGCCGTCCGCGTCGAAGTACCCCAGCCCGGTGCCGTCCGGATCGCGGTGACTCTGCCGGCTGAGGCTGTCGGGGGCGTCCAGCAGCCAGAAGGTGGCGCGGGTGCGCCGCGGCGCGCTGCTGAGTCCGAACAGACGGCACATCGGGTTCCTCCGCGGGGTGTCGGACGGCCCGGGCCCGGTCAAGGCGCCCGACCGGCGGCCGCTCCGGCCGACGACCTTCTCCGTGTGCCCCGTGTTCCCCGCCACCAGGCCCCGAACCGGGCCGTCCGCGAAGACCCGGACCAACACCGTCCGGCGAAGGAGCGGCGAGGGAGAGGCGCAGGAGCGGCGAGGGAGCGGCGGGAGACCGAGAGCCGGCGATCACCTCGGCGGCGGACCGTTCGGGCTCGTGCGGGTCGCCGAAGTGGTCCAGCCGGGCCGCGAGGGTCGTGAGGTACGGCGTGCCGTGTTCCTCGTCGTGTGCGCGCGGCGCGGCGAGCGGCCCGCCGAGCGGCCAGGTGCCGGTCCCGACGGCGGCCCTGGCGCACTCCACGACGACGGCGTCCCAGGCGTCCTCCATCAGCAGGATCCCCGTTCCCCGGGCGAGCGGGAGCCGGCCGGCGCCGACCAGCCGGTGGAACTCGACGGCTTGCGCCGTGGACCGCGGCAGCTCGTCGGGGGAGTGCGCGGGGCAGCCCGCGGCGGCGTACAGGACCGCGAGGCCGTCCGCCCTCGACATGGTCGTCAACGTGCTGTACGTCGTGCCGCGACTGCTCGTCCGCGGCGTGCTGTCGCTGCTGGACCATCTGACGCTGCGGGCCACCCAGCGTGCGGAGTACCTGGCCGATCGCGAGGCCGCCCGCGCCGCGTCCACCGAAGCGACCGTGGGGCTCATGGACAGGCTCCTGACCACGGACTCGGTCGCCGTCACCCTGCGACGCGAGGCCAACAACGCCGCCCTCACCGTACGAGTACGAGCGCCGGCGGCGCGTCGGCGCCCGGCGCGGACACAGCGTGGACGCGACCCACCCACCGACACACCTCAGGCGCACCAGCCTGCTCGCCGGCGCGCCCGTGCCCGCCGCCGTGGTGAGGGACGGCGACCGGGAGGACCGGATCGCCGCCGAACTCGCCGACGCGCGGGGCAAGGTGGCCCGGCGCATCGTCCGAGACGGCTTCGACGGCTAGCGCGGCGATACTGGACGGCTCACCCTCCGCGCACATGTGCTCCCCCTCCCTGCGCACGCCCGCCACCGGGAATACTTGAGGTCCGTGGTGGCGCGGACGCGGGTCCACAGGGGGAGGAGAGCACGCCATGGGCAGGTCGGATCAGAAGCGGGCCGGGGCGGGGGCCGGGCCGGTGGGGCCGGAGCAGATGATCGCGGAGGCGCGGAAGGCGTTGTTCACGATGTTCGGGTTCCTCGCGGTGGTCTGGCTGGTGCAACTGGCCAACTACACCGACGGCTACGCCCTCTCACGGCAGTTCGGAGTGATGTCGGGCGACCTCGGCACGCTGCCCGACATCCTCACCGCCCCCTTCCTGCACTGGAGTTGGGCGCACATCGAAAGCAACTCCGGCCCGCTGTTCATCTTCGGGTTCCTCGCCGCCTACCGGGGTGTGGTCCGCTTCCTCGGACTGAGCCTGCTCGTCGCGGTGACCAGCGGACTCACCGTCTGGTTCTTCGAACGAGGCGGCGTGGAGACCGTGGGAGCCAGCGGTCTGATCTTCGGCTACTTCGGCTACGTCGTGGTCCGCGGCCTCTTCGACCGGCATCTGATCGACACGCTGATCGGCATCGTCATGGCGGCCTCCTTCGCCTACATGCTCACCGTCGCCGTGCCCGGGACACCGGGAGTGAGCTGGCTCGGACACCTCGGCGGCCTGATCGGCGGCCTGGTCGGTGCCTGGCTCTTCCGGGAGCGGCGTCCACGGCCCACCGGAACCGGCCGCCCCGACGGCGGCACCGGGACGACCGGCCGCGGCGACCTGCCCGCACGAGCCGACAACCCGCGCGCCGACCTGCACAAGGAACTCGGCGACCTGGGCCTCCTCCAGCTCGCTCAGGGCGTCTTCACCAGGCTGCCGGCGATGGCGGCGAGCAGCGTGCCGGGACCAGCGACCTCGTGAGAGCGCGGAGTGACGACTGGTCGCGTTGCGTTCTCGTCCGCCCGCCCGCGCACCGGGTGATCCGGGTCCGGCTGTCCTCCGCGGACCGCCGCGGCTAGGGTCGAAATGACGGCACCGCGTGCCGGACATCGGCTTGGTGGGGCACGGAGGCGCCGACGACAGGTGCCGTAGGGAGGCACACCATGAACGTGGAGCTGAACCACACCATCGTCCATGCCCGGAACAAGCAGGAGTCCGCCGAGTTCCTCGCGGACATCCTGGGTCTGGAGGTCGGCGCGCCCTTCGGCCCGTTCGTTCCCGTCGCCACCGGCAACGGCGTCACCCTCGACTACATGGCCGACCCGGAGGGGCCGATCGCCTCCCAGCACTACGCCTTCCTCGTGTCCGACGAGGACTTCGACGCGGCGTTCGACCGGATCCAGCAGGCCCACGTGACGTACTACGCCGACCCGCACCTGGAACAGCCCGACCAGATCAACCACCGCGACGGCGGCCGCGGCCTGTACTTCCAGGACCCGGTGGGCCACGCGATGGAGCTCCTCACCCGCCCGTACGGCAGCGGCGAGGACACACCACAGGCCGGCTGAGGGAACGGCTGCCGCTGATCACCATCACCACGCTGCTCGCCGGCGGTTCACTCCGTGGCGGTGTGGGGCAGACCAGGCCCACTCACCTGCGGCGATGCTCCAGGAACCTTGCGCCGGCGGCCGCCCGGGCGGGACGCTCCCGGTGCTCCCACCGGCCGCCGCAGACGCGTGCGTGCGGCCGGCGCCGACCGGGGGCGGTGTTCCAGGCGGTGTTCCAGTAGGAGCGCCACGACGGACAGGCGCCGCCCCCGAAGCCGTCTACGGGCCTGTCAGGCGGCGAAACGGTCGGGATCAGCGGCCTTCCAGTCCGCCGCCCAGGACTCGGGCGGCTCGATCAGCAACTGGCCGGGGGTCAGCCAGTCGTAGAGCTCCGCGTAGGAGCGGACGGTGACCGGGTCCACGCGCCGGCGCAGCATGCTCGGGCGCAGTTCGGCGGGTTCGCTCACGCCCAGCGAGGCGATGATCTGCAGTGCGCTCTTCACCGTGCCGGACTGGAAGCGGTGGACCCGGGCCGACTTGTCGGCGACGTCCAACGCGCGTGCGCGGCGCGGGTCCTGTGTGGCGACGCCGGCGGGGCAGGCGTTGGTGTGGCAGCTCTGCGCCTGGATGCATCCGATCGCGAACATCATGGCGCGGGCCGCGTTGGTGAAGTCGGCGCCTTGCAGCATGCGCTTGACGACGTCGGCCCCGGTGGCGACCTTGCCGCTGGCGCCGATCTTGATCCGGTCCCGCAGGCCGGTGCCGACCAGGGCGTTGTGGACGGTGATCAGTCCCTCGGTGAGCGGACTTCCCAGGTGGTCGGCGAACTCCAGCGGGGCGGCTCCGGTGCCGCCCTCCGCGCCGTCGACGATGATGAAGTCCGGCGCGGTGCCTTCCTCGACCATGGCCTTGCACACCGCCAGGAACTCCCGCCGGGAGCCCACACACAGTTTGAAGCCGACCGGCTTGCCACCGGACAGCTCACGCATTTCGGCGATGAACCGGATCAGTTCCCGGGGTGTGTCGAAAACCTGGTGGTAAGGGGGAGAAATGACGGTCTGCCCCTCGGGAACCTCGCGTACCCGGGCTATCTCGGCGCTGACCTTCTCTCCGGGCAGCACCCCTCCGATACCGGGCTTGGCTCCCTGGGACAACTTCAGCGACACGCATTTCACGTTGTCACGGGCGGCCTTTTCGGCGAACCGCGCGCGATCGAAACCACCGTCCGCGGTGCGGCAGCCGAAGTATCCGGTGCCGATCTCCCACACCAGGTCACCACCGTGACGCAGGTGGTACTCCGACATACCGCCCTCGCCGGTGTCGTGAGCGAAACCTCCGAGGGCGGCCCCCCGGTTCAGCGCGAGGATGGCGTTGGCGGACAGTGAACCGAAGCTCATGGCCGAGACGTTGAGCAGGGCCATGTCGTAGGGCTGGGTGCAGTCCGGGCCGCCGATGCGGACCCGGGGCTGCTCCGTCGGCACCGGGCGCGGCCTCATCGACGACTCGAAGTACTCGTAGCCCTCGGCGTAGACGTTCCGCTCGGTGCCGAACGCGATCTCCGCCTCGGTCCCCTTGGCGCGCTGGTAGACAAGGCTGCGCACATCGCGGTCGTACGGGCGGCCATCGAAATTGCGCTCAATGAAATACTGCTGCAACTCCGGCCGGATCGACTCCAGCATGAAGCGGATGTGTCCCAGCACCGGGTAGTTACGCAGGACGGAGTGGCGTTTTTGGAGCAGGTCATAAGTGCCGAGTCCGGCTATCCCCGCGCACAACACGGCGGCCAGCCACCACCAGGGCGACACGGTCAACGCCGCGACGCCGGAGGATATGGCGAGAGCCCCGATGAATACGATCACTGCAATTCTGATCACGCGGAGGAACGTACATCCTCGCCCGTGCGCATCACAATGTTCCAAGGGTGAGACATCGGACGCATGATGCGCACGTCAGGACGGCGCCACCCGGCGTTCAGCCAGCGGCGGTCCGCGCGGCGGGCCCGAGGTCGCCCCTGAGTACGGTGCGGACGATCTGCGGGCGGTCCCACAGCGCCAGGATCTCGTTGGCCAGGTCCACGGTCGGCAGCACATCCTGCCGGCCGTGGACCGTGATGGCGGCGGCCGACAGGCTGCGCGGGACCGCCCCGGCGTCGAGCAGCACCCTCCATTCCTCCGGGCCGAGCTCCAAGAACTCGAGACCTCCGAGCCGGGCGATCTCCAGCGGATCGGCGAGCGTGCCGGGGTAGGCGCACAGCGTGCGCAGCCGCGGCAGTCCGACGACCGGGGCGAGGCTGACCGGTGGGTCGTCCCACACCCCGATGGACAGCACCTCCAGGCCGGGATGGGCGGCGGCCTCGACGCTCGCTGTGCCGCGGATGTTGACGTGCGCCACGACGGGCGGCTGCTCGCCGCGCCGACCCCGCGGTCTGCGGTGCAGCCGGTCGAGCACCAGGTCCGTGAGGGAGTCCGCGACGATCTCCGCGCCGATGTACCCCTCGTGGCCGATCAGGATGACCTGTCCGATGTGCCCGCGCGGTGCTGGCGTCAGGTCGACCGCGAGACGGTCGCCCCCGCCGTTGTCCCCGAACACGATCCAGCCCGGCGAGCCGACCAGGCCCTGCACGGCGGCATCGGGCTCGGTGACGACCGCCTCCATGGCACCGTGGCCCCAGGGGGAGGGACGGGACGCGGCGTCGGCGACGTAGAAGGAGTCCAGCGGGAAGAGCTCCCACCCGACCGCCCTGTCGATCCGCTCCGCGGCCTCGTAACCGGTCTCCGAGCCGTGCTCCCACTTCGGGTGGGCGACCTGGTAGAACGCCTTCAGCTCCTCGGGCAGTGCGACGCCGAGCCGTGCCTCCGTGGCGGCGATCTCCGCGTCGGTCGCGCCGACGGCGTCGGGCACCCGCTCGCGCAGCGTGCGGGCCAGCAGCGCCGGGTCCGCCGTCGGGGCCGGCACCGCGCCGGGCACCGCATCCGGCAGCCGGCGCCAGGGCTCGGGCACCGTGCCGTCGACCAGGATCAGCGCCCCCGGCTGCGCGGTGCCGATGCCGGACTCTACGGCGGGGCTCGGCCCCATCACACGGAGCGTCGCCTGCCCGGTCGGCGCGAACTTCACGGAAAAGGACACGTCGTCGACGCCGGCCGCCTCGAGTGCCTCGCGCACCCGCCCCACCGCGTCGAACTCCTCCTGGCGGTCGTCCAGCTGAGCGGCACTCCCGGACCTGGGCCGCGGCCGCTCCAGCGGCAGGCTCCAACTCCCGCGGCCTATGCGCCCTGTCGCGCGCGCGACGGCATCGGAGCGCTGACCGGTGCCGTGGTCCCGCAGCAGCCGCAACACCGGGGCCCAGGTGGCGAAGTCGTACAGCCCCGCACAAGTGAGTCTCTGATCAACCATGCGGTGACTCTAGGGACCGTCACTGACAATCTCTTTCGCCGCCAGGACGCTGTCTGCCGAGTGCGAACGGCTATGAGCAGCACTGCGTTAAGGGGGGGGCGATATTGCCGCTACCGGGATAAAAGGTTAGCCTGCCCTAAGCTATAGAGGTGATTCCGGGGTTGAGGATGTCGATGGTCTCAGTGCAGTTGGGTGGGCGTCAGAGCGGTCTGCCCATGCCGACGGATTCAGCGGAAGGCGCGCGACTGGCCGACCTCCGACCCGGGATGAGCGGCCAGGTGACCGACATCGACGAGTCGGTCGAGCCGAGCACCGCGCGACGACTGTTCGACCTGGGGTTCGCCCCCGGCGCGGAGGTCACCGTGCTGCGGAAGGCGCCGCTCGGCGACCCCGTCGTCTTCCAGGTCGTGGAGTACGAGGTGGCACTGCGCAAAGAGCAGGCCGCCGGCATCCGTGTACGGCGCACCGCATGAGCGCGCACTGCGGTCCGGTGGCCCAGACGGTCACCGGCGACATCCGCCTGGCTCTCGTCGGCAGCCCCAACTCGGGCAAGAGCACGCTCTTCAACGCCCTGACCGGCCTGCGGACCAAGACCGGCAACTACCCCGGAGTGACCGTCGCGCGCTATGAGGGGACGGCGCGCGTCGGCGAGCACGAGGTGGTCATCGAGGATCTCCCGGGCACCTACAGCCTCGACCCGATCAGCCCGGACGAGCAGGTCGTCGCCGACGTGCTCGACCCGGACAACCCGGACATCGGCACACCCGACGGGATTCTCGTCACGATCGACGCGACGACGGTGCGTCGTTCCCTCGGGCTGCTCGCCCAGGTCATGCAGACGGGCCTGCCGGTCTGCGTGGTACTCACCTTCCGGGACGAACTGGCCCGTCGCGGCGGCACCCTCGACGTCTCGGCCCTCAGCCGCGCTCTGGGCGTGCCGGTCGTCGGGGTGACGAGCGGGTCGCGCAACGACCTGGCGCGGTTGCGGTCCATGCTGCTCGACTGGGCCGCATGGGAGCGGCCGGTCGTCCCGCCGCCCACCGACCCCTCACAGAGGCGGGCCTGGGTGGAGTCGCTGCTGCAGAGCGCGGACTACCGGGTCCCGGAGGTCGACCACCGCACACGGCGGATCGACGCCGTACTGCTGCACCCGCTGTGGGGCACGCTCATCTTCTTCGCGACCATGTTCGCGTTCTTCCAGATCATCTTCACCGTCGCGACACCGCTGCAGGACGCGGTGCAGAGCCTCTTCGACCGGCTCGGCACGCTCGTCACCGAGTACGTTTCGAACCCGCTGCTCGCCGGCTTCCTCGGCAACGCCCTGATCGGCGGCCTGGGCAGCGTCTTGGTCTTCCTGCCGCAGATCGCCCTGCTGTTCCTCATGATCTCCCTGCTGGAGGGCAGCGGCTACCTCTCCCGCGCGGCCTTCCTGATGGACCGGATCATGGCCAAGGCCGGTCTTGAGGGCCGGGCGTTCGTCGCCCTGCTCTCCTCCCTCGCCTGCGCCATCCCGGGCATCATGGCCACCCGCTCCCTCCCGTCGGCCAAGGACCGCTTCGCGACCATGATGGGCGCGCCGCTGATGACCTGCTCGGCGCGCCTGACGGTCTACGTGCTGCTGACCGGCCTGCTGGTCAGTCCCGATGCCAGCGTCGGTCCCTTCGGCGCCCAGGGCGTCGTCATGTTCGCCCTGTACCTCGTCGGCGCGCTCTCGGCCATGGCGACGGCCTGGGTGTTCAAACGGTTCAGCAGCCGGGGCGGCCCGGTGCTGCCGTTCTACATGGAGATGCCGTCCTACCGGTTGCCGCGGCCCCGATCAGTGATCGAATCCATGTGGAGCGCCTGCAAGGGCTTCCTGCACAAGGTCGGCCGGATCATCCTGCTGGTCACCGTCGTGCTGTGGCTGCTGCTCACCCTGCCCATGCACAGCGATGCCCAACTGCGTTCCGCCGGCGTCGACCCGGGCGACCGGACCGCGGTCTCGGCCTACGAGGTCGACCACAGCTACGCCGCCGACATCGGTCACGCCATCGAACCCGTCTTCGAGCCCCTCGGCTTCGACTGGCGGATCAACGTCGGCGTGCTGGCATCGCTGTCCGCCCGCGAGGTGTTCGTCGCCACCCTCGGCCAGGTCGCCGCCGCCCAGAACCCCGACCAGCCGGCCGAAACCCTGGCGCACATGACGTACACCGACGGGCCGCACCAGGGAGAGAAGCTCTTCACCCCGGCCACGACGGCCGCCTTGCTGGTCTTCTTCCTCTACGCGCTCCAGTGCATGTCGACCATCGGAGTCATGCGCCGTGAGACCGGCTCGTGGAGATGGCCCGCGGTCGCCTTCGGCTACATGTTCGTGCTGGCCTGGACGATGGCCTTCCTGACGCACACCGTCGTAGGGCTGCTGGCATGAGCACCGTCCCGAACATCGTCCCCATGCACCCCGAGGCCACCGCCGACCCGCGGGCCGTCCGCTGGGTGATCCCCGCCGGCACGCTGCCGGTCCTCGGAGAGATCGCCGAGGCACCGGACGAGCTCGGGAGAATGCTCCACTCCGACGACGTCACCTCCATCGAGTCCATCGAGGTGGAGGCGCAGGCCGTGGTGGTCCGGCTCGCCGACGGCCGGAGCTGGTCCGGCGCGGGGGCGAGGGTGCGCGACGCGCTCGGCGCCGCGCTGCAGCACCCCCAGCGGTGGCGGCCGGCCGACGTGGTCACCGAGGACGACCGGCTGCGCGCCGCACTGCAGGACGTCCTGGACGGACCCGCCGGCGACTACATCCGCTCCCACGGCGGCGAAGTGACGATCGTGTCCGCCCACGACCGGCGGGCGGAGGTCCGGATGGCGGGCACCTGCACACACTGCCCGGCGGCCGGATTCACCCTCCACTCCCGCCTCGAGTCGGAACTGCGCGCCCGGTTCCCCGAACTGGTCGAGCTGCGGGCCACGCAGGAGCCCGGCAGGGCGGCACGGCGCACCTGGCTCACCCTGCGCCGCCGCAGCGCTTGACCGCCCTGACCGTCATGGACTCTCAGTAGTGCCACCGGTTTGAGCCGGACTGATAGCCACACGTGATGGCACGTCCGGCGGCGTCCGTGGTCGTCGCCCCGACGTCGGAATTCCGGCAGAACTGTCCGGCGTGGTAGCAGTTGCCGGCGTTGGACCGGATGCTGCACAGCTGCGTCTTGCTGGAGCTGCCGCCCGACGACGTACTGCCACCCGAGCCGGAGCCACCGGAGGAAGAGGACCCGGAGGAGGAAGAGGAACCGCCGGAGGAAGAGGAACCGCCGCTGCCGGACGTACTAGCGGACGTGGCGCGCGGGGGATACGAACATGACTCGTTGACTCCCACGATCTTGAACGCGAGCTTGGTGGCGGTGCTGTGGACACCGGCGGACGGCGTCTGCGAGCACACCTTCCAGTTGTAGGTGTGCACCACGGTGCGCCTCAGCTCGCTCGCGTCCGCGTAGGACACCGACTTGACGTGGTGCGCGCGAGCATCTGCCACGGCTTTCTGCAGATTCCAGCCGACGTAGCTGCTCACCGTCTCCTTGACGACGGGCCGCTTCGAAGGAGTCGCGGACGAAGACGTCGCGGACAGGGATGTCGAAGACGTGGCGGAGGGAGAAGCGTCGGAGGGCGAACTGGATATGGTCGCCGAAGTCGAAGGTATGGCTGATGTGTTCTCGACCTGATCCGTGCCAGAGCACGCCGATGCGCCGAGGGACAAGGCCACAAGCCCGACCACCAGGCCCCCGTAGGCCCGACGCCTCTTGCCTCCGCCGCTCTTCCCGTCCCGGGCACCGCTGGATTCCGACCGCTTCGGGCCAACCCGAAAAGACATGTACGCCCCCTGGCTCCTGTACTCAGCGTCTGCTGGCGATTCGTGTCCGCACATGTCGGCGTGGACGATTCCGTTCCCGACACGTGCGCCGCGCCCACGCGGCGCACACGGCAGACAGGGGGAGATTGTATGGAAAATGTGAGGGGTGTGTGTGCTGTATGTGTTGATCGGGGTCTGCCTGGCGCAGCGCCCACTGCCTCAGGTCACTACACCTGGCGGGCGGAGCCAGGAGTGCGCTGCGGAGCCAGGACCCAGGCGGCGAAGGCTTCGACGCCGTCCACGACCGCATCGAAACGCGGGGAGTGGAAAACGTCGAACGAGTGCTGCCCACCCGGCAGTTCGGCGTAGACCACGGCGCTGTCCGAGACGCGGCGCAGCTGACCGGCGAAGTTCCGGGCGGCCTCGACGGTCCCCCGTGCGTCCTTGGTGCCGTGGGCGATGAGGAACGGCGGCGCACCGGGGTGGATGTATCCCTGCGGCTGGGGCGGGGGCGGGGGCCCGTCCGGCGGGTCGCCGAAGTAGTGGCCGTAGTAACCGTAGAGGCAGATCGCGGCGGTGACGGAGGTGTCGGCGGACTCGAATCCGGGCTGGAACCCGGGGTCGTTCGGGGTGAGCGCGCACAGGCCTGCCATGTTGGAGCCGGCGGAACTGCCCGCAACGAACAGCCGCGAGGGATCGGCGCCATACTCGGCGCCGTGCTCGCGGACCCAGGCGATGACCTTCTTGGCGTCGATCTGGTGGCCGGGGAAAGTGGTCTGGGGCCGCAGCCGGTAGTTGGCGCTGATACACACCCATCCCTGGCCGGCGAGCCGGTAGAGCAGAGGCCGTGCCTCGCGGTTCTTCGCTCCGCCGGCGTAGCCGCCGCCGTGGAAGTAGACCAGGACCGGCCCGTTGTGCGGTGCGTCGCGGCGGCGGTAGACGTCGAGCAGATTCCGGCGCCCGGCGTCCCCGTAGCTGATGTTGGGGATCCGCTCCACGTCACGCCGCCAGAAGAAGCCCGGGAGCAGCAGGATGCGGGCCCAGGGCCGGTGGCGGCGCAGCGGTACGTGCACACGCTCCCGCCAGCCGGTCCCCAGCCCCTGCTCAAGGGCCCGCCCGACCGCTTGGTCCGTCCGCAGGCCCCGCCAGGCGGAGACAGCGAGCCCGGCGGCGGTGACGGCGGCCACGGTGGCCGTCGCCTTGGCGCCCGGTGACTCCAGATCGCCCTGGGCGGCGGCCAGTGCCGTGGAGGCCACCAGGGCGTAGATGCCCAGGAACGGCACCTCGTTGAGGATCAGCCCGAACCAGAAGCTCATGCTCGCCAGCGGTCGGGGCCGGCGCGGTGCGACAACGGCGAAGAAGGTGCACCAGGCGAGGAGTGCTGTCGTCGTCAGATATCCCATCGGCATGACCGTGACCTACTTCCGTCAACTCTGGGAAAACGTCATGAAGTTACTCGCCTTGGCCCTTGGCGGACGCCTCGGCCGACTCTGTGGTCTTCTGCTCGGCCGGGTCGCAGGTCTGCCCGCCTTCCGGGGCGGCGGCCCTCTCCCGTGATCTCACCCAGGCGGTGAAGGCCTCGATGGCGTCGACGACGGCTTCGAAGCGAACCGAGTGGTACAGGTCGAAGGCGTGGTTCCCGCCGCGCAGTTCGGCGTGGACAACCGCGTTGGAGGAGGTACGGCGGAGCCGCTCGGCGGCCTGCCGGACGTCGGCCACGGGTACGAGCGGATCCAGGTCGCCGTGCACGAGGAGGAACGGCGGGGCGTTGGGTGTGATGCGGGCCAGCGGCGAGGACTTCGGATCGTCGCTGATGGGGCCGTAGTAGGTGCCCAGGCAGATGGCGCCGGTCACCGAGGTGTCGGCGTCCTCGAAGCCCGGCTGGAAGGCGGGGTCGTTCTGGGTGAGCGCGGCCAGGCGGCGTTGTGCCCGCCCGCCGAACTGCCCGCGACGAACAGCGTCGCCGGATCGGCCCCGTACTCGTGGGCGTGCTCCCGCACCCAGGCGATGATCTTCTTCAGGTCGATCAGGTGGTCGGGGTGCTGGGCCGTGGGCTGCAACCGGTAGTTGGCGCTGACGGTCACCCAGCCCCGGCCGGCCAGGTGGTGGAGCAACGGCAGCGACTGGGTGTTCTTGCGGCCCTGGCGGTAGTGGCCGCCGTGCAGGTGGATCAGGACGGGCGCGCCGCGCGGGCGCGAGCGGTGATGGTAGAGGTCGAGCAGGTTGCGGCGACCCGCGTCGCCGTAGGCGAGGTTGGCCACGCGCCGGACATCCCAGCGGCGCCGGAAGATGGGCAGGAACAGGATGCGGACCAGCGGGAGGCGGCGCCGCAGCCCTTCGGCGAGGTCGGCGTCGATGGCGGCACGCCACCCGGCACCCAGCCCGTCGGCCATGGCGCGCTCGATCTGGTCCCGCTCCCCGAGCGCGCGATGGGCGATGACCGCGAGCCCGGGCGTGATCAGAGCGGCCAGGGCGACAACCGCCCAGGCGCCCGGCGAATGGATGTCACCTTCGCCGAACGCCAGCGCGGTCGGGAGCAGCACCAGCCACCAGAAGGCCGCGAACGGCATTTCGTTCGCGGCGAGGCCGAAGAAGTAGCTCACGTGGCCGAGTGGGCGCGACCACGGCACCGGCGCCAGCGCGAACAGCGTGCCGATCGCGGCCAACGCCACACTGACCAGATAACCGACGGGCACGGAACCTCCAAAGATCGACATTGCGCATGCCCGTCGCGACGGCGAACCGCGGGCAGGCCGGATCCAAGGTCTCTGAGGGGCGACCGTAGCCAGCGGCGCTATATGCTGTCCAAGACCAGTTTTTCCATGTAGTCATAACGGTAGAGGCATAACGTCAGAGGCATTATGGATCTGCTGTCGCTGCGCTACTTCCAAGTCGTGGCACGCCATGAGCACATCAGCAGGGCGGCGGACGAGCTTCGCGTCGCCCAGCCCTCGATCAGCCGGACCATCGCGCGGCTGGAGGCCGACGTGGGCGTGCAGCTGTTCGACCGGCAGGGCAGGCGGATCCGCCTCAACCGGTTCGGCGCCGCGTTCCTGCGCCGGGTGGACAAGGCCCTGGCCGAGCTGGACGACGCCACGCGCGAACTCTCCGACGCCGCCGGGCTCGCCCGTGGCAGCGTCTCGCTCGCCTCGGAGACGCTGCTCACGGTCACCGAACCGGTCAAGAGCTTCATCGCTGAGCATCCGGATGTCGCCGTTCGTCTCTTCCAGGCGACCCCGACGGTCATGGCCAGGCGACTGAGCGAGGGTCAGGTCGACTTCTGCCTGGCTTCCGAGGTGCTCGAGGGGCCGGGGCTGGGCCATGACGAGCTGGTCCGCGAGGAAGTCGGGCTCGCCGTGCCGCTCGGGCACCGGCTCGCCGGCCGGCGGGAGGTGGCCATGGCCGACCTCGCGGGCGAACCCGTGGTCACCACCCGGCCGGGGATCTGGCAGCGCACGCTGGCCGAGCGGCTGTTCTCCGAGGCCGGCTTGGAACTGGTGGTCGCCTGCGAGATCGACGAGGCCACCACGGCCATCGAGATGGTCAGCGCCGGGCTCGGCGTGGGGTTCGGGCCCGCCTGGTATCTCCGCTCCCCGCTGGCGACGTCGCGGGCACCGTTCTCGCCCGTACGACTGGCGGCTCCCGGCGCCGAGCGGGTCCTGCGGCTGTACTGGCGGGAGGGGGCCTACGTGTCCGAGGCGGCCCGCCGCTTCCGCGACCACCTGACCGCGGCGCTGACGGCGACTTGATCCAGGGGGAGAGGCGCCGCTCCGACTGTGCCGGGGCCGCTCTGACTGCGCCGGGGGTGTGCGATCACTGAGGGACAGTGAGAAAGAGCGGGAGTCGGTGAGAGCGACTCCCGCTCTTTCCGGGTCGTCCTGTGCGCGCCAGGCATGACCGCACAGTCCTGAATCGGACAACAGTGACAAGTAGCACATCAGTGAGAAGTCGCACAGGGTCAAGTGCTTGCTCTGCGAATGACCTCAAGGTGGGATTGCGGCAACCGTCGAGTGGGGGTCTCACCTTGCAAGGGGATTAATCATGCGCGGAGTTCGCGTGCGGCGCCGTATTGCGGTCACAGTGGCCGGGGTCACAGTCCTCGCCAATACCGCACTGATATCGCCTATTTTGTCCGATTCTGCGATGGCCGCACCCGTGCAATCCGCACAAGGAGTCAAGGACGTGCCGGCGGCAGCCGGGCAGCAACCGGAGAGCACGGGCCGCAGCTTGCTGACCACCGAGCAGTGCCAGGCGAAGTGGCAGATCTCCTGTTACACCCCGACCCAGTACCAAAAGGCGTACAACCTGAACTCGCTGTACCGGGCGGGAGTCACCGGCAAGGGCCGCACGATCGTGATCGTGGATTCCTTCGGCTCGCCGACCATCCAGCACGACCTGGATGTCTACAGCGCCCGGTTCGGCATGAAGAGCACCCACGTCGACGTGGTCAAGTGGGGTGACGTCCCGCCCTTCGACCCCTCCAACGGCGACCACAACTTCTGGGCCGACGAGAGCACCCTCGACGTGGAGATGGCGCATGCCGTCGCCCCGGACGCGCACATCGTCCTGGTGGAGACCGGCGTCAACCAGAGCGGGGACGGCACCACCGGCCTGCGAGAGATGATGGACGCCGAGAAGTCGCTCATCGACCGCGGTGTGGGCGATGTGATCAGCCAGAGTTTCGGCGCGACGGAGAACACCTTCCCCGGCTACCGCAGCGGTGACTTCTCCAGCATTCAGAACCTGCGGTACGCCTTCAAGGACGCGGCCAGGCACGGTGTGACCGTCCTCGCGGCCTCCGGCGACGACGGAGCCACCAGCCCCACCCCGAACGGCGATGCCGACTACCCGTACAGGGCCAACTCCTGGCCGTCCTCCGACCCGTTGGTCGTCTCGGTCGGCGGCACCCAACTGCACTTGGACGCCAAGGGCGACCGCATCGCGCCGGACAGCGTCTACAACGACCGTGGAGCAAGCGGCGGCGGCAAGTCCCATGTCTTCGCCCGTCCCTCGTACCAGAACGGGGTCAAGCAGGTGGTCGGCGACCGCCGCGGCACCCCCGACGTCTCGATGTCCGCCGCGATGAACGGCGGCGCATGGGTGTACTCCAGCTTCGACCCGAAGCGGGTCGGCTGGGACGTCTACACCGGCACCAGCGAGGCCAGCCCGCTCTTCGCGGGCATCGTGGCCCTGGCCGACCAGGCCGCCGGGCACCGGCTGGGTGACATCCACCAGGCGCTGTACTCGCTGTTCGCGCAGTCCTCGCGGAACCCGTCCACCGGGATCGTCGACGCGAAGGACGGCACGAACAACAGTTACGCGGGAGTCCCCGGCTACACCGCGGTGAAGGGCTACGACATGGCGACCGGCGTCGGCACGATCGACGCGGCCCGCTTCGTCCGGGCCCTCGCCAAGGAGGGCTGAAAGCACTCCCGCCCCCGAGGCGCGGGCGCCTGCCACAGACCGCCGGGTGCCCCGCGCCGGCCGCTCTGTGGATCTTCGACGGACTGACGTGACCCAAATTCGCATGAGGCGATGGCGGTGGCCGAACGCCGGGATGCCGATCGCTGACCCGGCCCGTCGGGCTGGCAACTCCCCTGGTTGTGTCGATGTCGGCGCATCTGACCAAGACCCGAAAGGGCTGATGGTGTGGCGTGCCCGTCCAAGTTTCCGACAAGGATCACGCTGGCATAGGAAGCGAGCTAACATCTAAGTAAGATTCAATCTACGTAATATCGAAACTGTGTTTGGTTGGGGAGGCTGCCTGTGGAATTCAAGGGGAGGGTGGCTGACCTGGATCTGCTGACTCGACAGCTGGGCCTGGTGATCGAGGGCGCGGGCGCCACCCGAGGGCGGGCCGTGACCATGACCGGGCGGCGCCGGGTGGGGAAGTCTCGTCTGGTTCAGGAGTTCTGTGACCGGTCCGGGGTTCCGTACGTGGTCTTCCAGGCGACCCGGGGCCGCAATGCCATGGCCGAGCGGGCGGACTTCACCGGGGTGCTCGCCCAGTCCGCCCTACCGGGGGCGGAGCTGGTGGCCGGGCTGCAGGCCGCGGACTGGAATCAGGCGCTTCGCTCACTGGCCGTCGCGGTTCCGGACGACGCCCCGAGCATCGCGGTGATCGACGAGGTGCCGTGGCTGGTGGAACAGGACGCGGAGTTCGAGGGGGCTCTGCAGACCGTCTGGGACCGTCACCTGTCCACCAAGCCGGTCCTGCTCATCCTGGTCGGCAGCGACATGTCGGTGATGGAGGCGCTGCAGTCCTACGGCCGCCCGTTCTTCGGGCGGGCGGCGAAGATGACCGTCCAGCCGCTGCACCTCGGCGATGTGCAGGCCATGACCCAGCTGGATGCGGTGGACGCGGTGGACGCGCTGCTGATCACGGGAGGCTTTCCGGAAATCGTTCAGTCGTGGCGGCCGGGCGTGGGCCGGGTGGACTTCCTGCGCGAGGCCGTGGCGAATCCGCTGTCTCCGCTGCTGGTGGCGGGCGAGCTGTCGCTGCTGGGGGAGTTTCCCGAGGCGTCGCACTCGCGGGCGGTGCTGGAGGCGGTGGGCAGCGGCGAGCGGACCTTCTCCACCATCGCTGCACAGGCTGGGGGAACAGGCGCCCTGCCATCGGGCACGCTGTCCCCGCTGCTGAACACCCTGCAGGCCAAGCGGGTTCTGGCGGCCGACCTGCCGCTGTCCGCGAAGGCCGACACCAAGAACAAGCGCTACCGCGTCGCGGATCCGTATCTCCGGTTCTGGCTGGCCTTCCTGCAGCGGGGGATCCCGCTCATCGAGCGCGGCCGGGGCGATCTGGCCCTGGAGCGCATCGAGCGGTCCTGGACCGCCTGGCGGGGGCGTGCGGTCGAGCCGCTCATCCGGGAGTCGCTGCTGCGGCTGCTGCCCGACGAGCGGTGGCCGGAGACGGAGGCGGTCGGCGGTTGGTGGAACAGGCAGAACAACCCCGAGATCGACCTGGTGGGCACCGATCGTGAACCCGTGGCGGGCGCGGTGCACTTCGTCGGGTCCATCAAGTGGCTGGAGTCCCAGCCGTTCGGCCGGCGTGAATACGACACCCTGGCTCGGGACGTGCTCGCGGTACCCGGCGCCGGGCCGGACACGCCGCTGGTCGCGGTGTCCCGCAGCGGTGTGGTCGGCAGCCTGCCGCTTGCGGCCCACTGGGGACCTGAAGATCTGGTCCGCGCCTGGCAGTAGCGGAGACACGGTGAGGCATGGGTACGTGGTTGGTCGTGCGCACGGCGCTGACCTGCACCTGCGGGGCGATCACGAGCGGTGCTGGGTCGGTCTGGAGCTCAGCCGCGCGGTGGTTTCGGGACGGAAGCCTGCAGACAGGGGAGTCGCGTTGTTACCGGAGGCCGTGGTGGTCGAGGCGGTGGATGAGGCCGGGGCGGTGCTGGCCGGTGCCGGTCGATCTGGAGAAACTCTCCGGTCTGCTCGAAGGCAATCCGGCCCGGGGCAGTGGCCGCAGGCCGGGGGCCTGACGGAGCTGGTGGGCTGCGAGAGCCAGAGCCTTGGGCGAGTCATCGTCCTCGGGGTGGCCGCCGAGAACCGCGAACTCCACAAGGACCGGGAGAGGGAGCGTGACCGGCCGACCCCCGGCACCAGGTCGAGTTGGAGGTCGAAGCCGCCAAAGGCGCCGCCCGCACTTCCGGACCCCCCTAGGCTGGCGGAAGCATCAACTGCACCACCACAGCAGGGCGGAAAAGAACCATGCGCGGCCTTACCGAGGCGAACCTCAAGAAGCTGGCCGGTGCCCGTTCCTTCGAACGTGGCCTCGGGTACCTGAACGCGGTGTCCGGGGTCGAGATCGGTGACGGCTGGGTCACCGCGACCGTTCACGGCACGGAACGGTACGAGGTGGAGCTGACCCTGGACGGGCCCGGCGGGCCGGCCGGCGAGTGCGACTGCCCATACGGGCTGGAGGGAAACTTCTGCAAGCACCTGGTCGCCCTCGGCCTGACGGTGCTCGCCCGGCGGGAGAGCCTGCCGCGGCAGCGGAAGGCGCCCCGGGAGCGCGCGCAGGACCTCGACGGTTGGCTGTCCGCTCTGCCCAAGGACGAGTTGCTCGCTCTGCTACGGGAACAGATCGACGAGGACCCCCAGTTGCGGCGCCGCCTGGAGCTGCGGGCCGCGACCGCCCGCGGGGACCTTGCCGCGGTCCGGTCCCGTATCCGCGATCTGCTCGACATCGGACCCTTCGCGCAGTACGGCTACGTCGAGTACGCCGATGCCCGCGCCTACGCCGACCAGGCTGGGCAGGCGGTGTCCGCGATCGGCGCGCTGACCGGCTCGGGCCGGGCCGCCGACGCGATCACCCTGGCGCGCGAGACGATGCGACTGCTGGCCGAGGCGGTGGAGAGCGTCGACGATTCGGACGGCTGGTTCGGGCAGATCGGTGCGGGCCTTGCCGATGCGCACCTCGACGCGTGCCGTGCGGCACGCCCCGACCCCGAGAAGCTCGCGCGCTGGCTGGTCGGCCATGCTCTCGGTGACATCGACGACGGTCTGACCGATATCGATCCGCTCGATTATGAGGATGTCCTCGGCGAAGAGGGAATGGCAGTCCTGCGGAAGTCGGCGGTCGGGGCATGGCAGGGCAACCGTCGCGGCTGGGCGGAGAAGTACCTGATGGAGCGTCTGGCCAAGGCGGGAGGCGATGTCGACGCGGTGATCGCCGTGCATGCGGCCGACCTCTCACCGAACGGCCACACGCACCTGGTCATCGCCCGCGAGCTGGACACCGCACGGCGCGCCGACGAGGCCCTGCGCTGGGCAGAACGCGGCATCCGGGAAACCCGGGACCTCTCCGACGTCGACACCGCCCTCGTCGACTACCTCTGCGACCGCTACACCCAGGCGGATCGTCTGTCGGATGCCGTTGCCGTGCGCCGCGACCACTTCCGTGCTCGCCGCACCCTGGCCGCGTACCAGCAGTTGCGCGCCGCTGCGCAGGCCGCGGACTGCTGGCCGGCCGAGCGCGCAGGAGCCCTTGCCCTGCTGCGTGCTGACGCGGAGCGGCGGCAGCAGGGCTGGTACGGCGGCTCCGTCCTGGTCGACGCCCTGCTCGACGACAAGGACGTCGATGCCGCCTGGCAGGCCGCTGCCCGAACCAGCACCCATGACCGGCAGTGGCTCGCCCTCGCCGAGCAGGCCCGGGCCGACCGTCCCGCCGACGCGCTCGGCGTCTACCTGCGCCTGGCCGAACCACTGACCAAGCAGACCGGCAACACGGTCTACGAGCAGCTCGTCAGCCTGCTGCTGAGCGTCCGAGACTGCCACCGTCGCCTGGGCACGCCCGACGAGTTCACCGCGTACGCCACGGCCCTGCGCACCGCCCAGAAACGCAAGCGGAACCTGATGCGCCTGATGGACCAACACGGTCTGTGAGCCGGACGGCGTCCCGGAGGCCCACCCGGCCCACGCTGCCCTCACACCCCAGCCGCCGGATGGCGCTCTTGATCCTCCGCTCGCGGCCGGAGCCCCAGTCAGTCGGTCGTGCTCAGGGTGCGGTCCTGGGGACATGGCGGAACTGCTTTGTGGCAGGCCTCGGAGTCGTAGAAGTCACCATGACAACTCCGTGTCATACCGCCATCGCAGCAGTCTTGACGACACGGTACGGGCGCCTGGTTCCGTCGTTGCTTCGGGGCGGGGAGGGTCTCGGCGACGCAGCTTCCCGGTCAGGGCCGCGAGCGGGCCTGGTGCGCCGACCCACGAGTCGGCGCATTTCACGCGGGTGCCGTTGGGTGTGTCGCCCCACGGGAACAGCCGCTCGTCGGTCGTGATCTGCCTCGACCAACCCGACCCGGCAGATTATTACCGGTGACCGCCTGGAGTGGTCAGCTCGTCCACGTACCACCGCGTCTGGCAGAAGACTCGTGCGCTGGCGCTTCCGCCAGCCGCGGTCGCGTCCCCGCTCGCTGCGCGTCCGTACGATCTTCGGAACTCGACGTCGTCGAACCTGCGCACACGGCTCCGGAGGCCTCTTCTGCTCGCTGCTTTCCTCCTGCTCAGCCAACTGTAGGGCGGCAGTTGCCGGTGACTCGTCCACGAATGGTCCATGAGCCGCCCACCGGCACCACCTCGAGCTGTCGGGTGGCGACACCGTCCCCTACACGTCAGTGAGAGGCAGAGGCTGGATCTCGTCAATGGTGAGGACAGCCGCGATCAGCGGCACTACTCTCCGTGTGGTGACAGCTGCACAGGGGATGACAGAAGACGAGACGTGCCGGGCACTGGTCATACCTGCCCTCGCGGATTCCGGGTGGACCAGTGATCAGATTCGCCCGCAGTTCCGCATCAACGACGGGCGGCTCACACCCACGCCGAAGCGGCACGTCTACGGCGACCCTCTGGTTGCCGACTATGTGCTGGAGTACGCACCGGACGTCCCTATCGGGGTTGTCGAGGCCAAGCGCTACCGAGTCGATGCCAACGACGGTGTGGAGCAGGCTCGTCGGTACGCCGCGAAGCTTGGGCTGTCCTTCGCCTACGCCACCAACGGCCGACAGATCGTGGAGATCGACTATAGCGGTGCTGCTCCCACGATCCGGGACATCGACCGTTTCCCCACGCCCAAGGAGCTGTGGAGCCGCTATCTGGCCGACCAGCAGGCGGACTCCAGCGTCGGGCGCGAACTCCTGGCTGCCCCCTACGATCACACGCTGCGAAATTCGGACAACACCGCCAAGCGGCCCCGCTACTACCAGCGCGTCGCGGTAGCCCGCACCCTCGCGGCCATCGCCGCAGGGCAGAAGCGGATCCTTCTCGTGCTGGCCACCGGTACGGGGAAGACCATGGTGGCCCTTCAGACGGTTGCCAAGCTCTACAGGTCCCAGTGGATCTCCGGACGCAAGCCCAGGGTTCTGTACCTGTCCGACCGCTCGATGCTTGTCGACGATCCCAAGGACAAGTACTTCCTCTCCGTCTTCGGCCAAGACGACGTCCACAAGATCAGCGGCGAGCCCGTGCGAGGCCGGAAGATCTACTTCGCTCTGTACCAGGCGCTGGAGAAGGGCGATGAGGAAGAACTTTTCCGTCGCTACGAACCCGACTACTTCGATCTTGTCATCGTGGACGAGTGCCATCGGGGCAGCGCCCGGGACAACTCGCAGTGGCGTCGCGTGCTGGAGCACTTCTCACCTGCGACCCAGCTCGGGCTGACCGCCACCCCGATCAGTAAGAAGGAGGCCGACACCTTCGACTACTTCGGCGAGCCCGTCTACACCTACTCGCTGGCCGACGGCATCGAGGACGGCTTCCTGGCCCCGTACCGGGTGCGCCGGGTCCGGCTCAACGTGGACATGGAGGGCTACCAGACCGAGCCAGGACAGCGGGACAAGTACGGCAACGAGATCCCGGAGGGCGTTTATGGCCCGAAGGACTTCGAGCGGGTCATGGTGATCCTGGAGCGCACGGAGGCGGCGGCGCAGTACGTCATCGACTACCTGCGCTCTACCGCGGAGGACGGCAAGCACGGCAAGACCATCGTGTTCTGCGAGGACAACAACCACGCCGCACGCATGCGCACGGCCCTCTTCAACGCGGCCTCGGCGGAGGTGCAGGCGCACCACGACTATGTCGTACGGATCACCGACGCCGACGGCCCCCATGGCCGGGCTCTGCTGGATGACTTCCGCAAGGACGACTCCGACGAACCAGTGATCGCCGTGACGTCGAAGCTACTCAACACCGGTATCGACCTGCCGGCCGTACGCAACATCGTCCTGTTCCGGCGCATTGGCTCGATGCCCGAGTTCAAACAGACCATCGGTCGGGGCACCCGTCTGTGCCCGGAGATCGGCAAGGGGTCCTTCGACATCATCGACTTCGTCGAGGCCACCCGGCTCTTCAACGACCCCGGGTTCGACGGTCCTCCGCTCCGTGTCGTACGCGATACCGCCGACAACCAAGGGCATGTGGTCGGGAGCGCACCAGAGACCCCAGAGGGCGACGAGATCGCCCCGGAGACCGTTGCGGAGCCGGAGACCGCGTACGACCACTCGGACGGCGGCAGCTTCGACGCGCACCGCGCCGAGGGCAGGGTGGATGACCCTGACGAGGTGGACCGCATCCAATCCCGCGGCAGGCGCTACGTGGTCAACGGAGTCCATGTCTACAAGTGGGGCGAGCGGCGCTACCAACTCGACACGGATGGCCGGACGATGAGGCTGGTGACCATCCAGCAGTGGGTACACGACCGCGTACTCGAACTCGACCTCGCACCGGACAGGCTGCGCGCCCAGTGGGCCGTCGCCAAGAGCCGGCGCGAGCTCATGACCATTCTGCACACCGCCGACATCGAGGCAGAGGAACTGCCTGCGGAGTTCGGCAGCCCGGATGTCGATCCGGTCGACCTGCTCCTCAACGTCGCCTGGGGACTGCCGCTGGTCAGCCGGGAGGAACGGCTGTACCGGTTCCTGCACGAGCACCGGGACTTCCTGGAGTCCTTCCAGCCTCAAGCCCGACAGGTGCTGGAGGAGATGCTGCTGAAGTTCGCCGAGCATGGCTCGCCCCAGCTCAAGCCGGAAACCCTCGGGGTGCGCCCCTTCACCGAGATGGGTTCGGTGGTCGAGCTGGCGAACCGCTTCGGCGGCGCCAAGCCTCTGCACGAGGCCATTGACGAGCTGAGTAAGCGGCTCCTGGAAGCTTCGTAAGTAAAATAAAACTTTAGTTTGATGTCTATGAATGACACTAAACTAAAGACGACTGTTAGGTATTCGTCCCTGATAGTGTGGAGGTGTGCTCAGGGACCGTACGGACACCAGGGCTGCCCTCTGGCGTATCGCTGGCGGGCAGCGTGGCTACTTCACAGCATCTCAGGCGCTTGAGGCTGGGTACTCGTATCAAGCGCAGCGGTATCACGCCCAGCGCGGCAACTGGACGGCCGTCGACCGTGGCATCTACCGCTTCCGCGAGTTCGACGCCCTGCCCGGCGGTGAGGACGACCATCTGGTCCGTTGGTCCCTGTGGAGCAAGGGGCGCGCGATCATTTCCCACGCCACTGCCCTGTCTGTCCACGACCTGGGGACGGCCAACCCCTCGCAGATCCACTTCACAGTGCCTCCCGGCTTTCGACAGAAAGACGATGCCGTGATCCTTCACCGGGCCGAACTCGCCCAGGATGAGATCGAGGAGCGTGACGGCTACCGCGTGACGACGCCAGTACGGGCGATCATCGAGTGCGCGGCTGTGCAGATGGACCAAGACGTAGTGGACTCCGCAGTCGCCGAGGCTCTGGAGCGTGGGCTGGCCACCCGGCGACGCCTCCTGCATACGGCCCAGCGGCTGGGCGCGCGAGCGGAACTCGGTATCGAGCGGGCGCTTCAGGAGGCGCAGTGACTGATCGCTATCGTGACGCCACTGCGCTCCGGCGGGCCCTTGAGGTACGGCTCAGACAGGAGGCGGCCGATACCGGTACAGACCTAGCTAGGCGGCGCCGTCTTGTCGCCTTTGATCGAGTCGCGGCCCGGCTCTCCGCTGACCCGGCAGCGGGCTGGTTCCTCAAGGGCGGGGCGGTGATGGAGTTCCGTCTGCGTGGCAGGGCGCGCACAACCAAGGACATGGACCTCGCTGACCGCTCGGACGGCGAACCAGGACTTGACGGCCCAGCAGTGCGTGAACTCCTCATCGACGTGCTCGCAGTAGACGAGGACAAGGATGGCTTTCTATTCCAGGTGTCTCCTCCCATCGAGCTCAAGGCGGACACAGCGGGCCGAGGCGGCTGGCGTTCTCCGTCGAGTTCCGAGTGGCGGGCAGGATCTTCGCGACCGTACGCGTCGATTTCGTTGCCCGGGGAGAGGAGATCGCCCTGACCGAGAGGCTTCCGCTCCCCAACACCCTGGGCTTCGCCGGAACTCCGCCCCGAGACATCGAGGCTGTGGACCGGCGCCAGCACTTCGCCGAAAAGCTGCACGCCTTCACCCGCGACTACGGCGACCGACCCAACACCAGAGTCAAGGACCTGGTGGACCTGGTACGACTCATCGAGAGCGGCCTGGCCCCAGACACATCCGTGGTTGATGCCGTACGGCACGTATTCGCCGTACGGGCGACACATGAGGTGCCGGCGGTGCTCCCCGAACCGCCGCCGAGCTGGGTCGACATCTACCCCGAACTGGCCGAGGGCCTCACCAAGGCTCTCCCTCGACTCGACGCCGCGCTCGACCTGGTGCGCGGATTCTGGCTCGAGGCATCTGACAACAGCGAAGCCGAACCGAAGCAGAAAGACTGAGATGGTGTCCCCCAAGAAGAAGGCGGCTGCGGCCACCACGTCAAGGGCGCGGCTCGCGTCCGTCATCAAGTCGGCGCGCGACACCATGCGCAAGGATGCCGGCCTCAACGGTGACCTCGATCGCCTCCCCCAGCTCTCCTGGCTGCTATTCCTCAAGGCATTCGACCAGCGTGTTGAGCAGGTGGGACCGCTGCTCGACCCCGACTATCGTCCGGCGATTGAGAAGCCCTACCGGTGGGAGGACTGGGCGACGAAGCCGGACTTCAGCGGCGACGAACTGAAGACCTTCGTCAACGACGAACTCATTCCGCATCTCGCCGGCCTGAAGGGCGCCGACGGCGACGCCGAGGATCCGCGGAACGTCCTGTCGACCATCTTCAAGGACATCACCAACCGCATGCAGTCCGGAACCCTCCTCCGGGACCTAGTGAACCTGGTGGACCAGATTCACTTTGACTCTTCGGACGACATCCACACGATGGCGTTCCTGTACGAGTCGATCCTCAAGGAGATGCGAGACGCGGCCGGCGACTCCGGCGAGTTCTACACGCCTCGCCCGGTAAACCGCTTCATGGTGCAACAGTCCTTCCTCGAACTCGGGGAATCGATCCTCGACCCGGCCTGCGGTACTGGGGGCTTCCTGGTGCAGGCATACGAGGATTTGGTGCAGCGTGTGGACACCGACACCCAGCGCAGGCAGCTGCACGACGACATCCGAGGCGTCGAGAAGAAGTCTCTTCCGTACCTGCTGGCCAGCATGAACCTGCTGCTGCACGGTATCGGTGCGCCGCGGCTGGTACGAGAGAACGCCCTGTTGCAGATGCGGGACGCGACGGCAGCGGACCGGGTGGACGTGGTGCTGACGAACCCGCCGTTTGGCGGCGAGGAAGAGCGGTCGGTGGTCGAGAAGTTCCCGAAGGGCTATCAGACCCAGGAGACTTCGTGGCTCTTCCTACACGCCATCCTTGACCGGTTGAAGAAAGGGGGGCGCTGCGCGATCGTCCTGCCGAACGGGAGCCTCTCCGATGGGGGTGTCGGTGCACGTATCAAGCAGAAGCTGATGAAGGAGTGCGACCTGCACACTATCGTCCGCCTGCCTCAGGGCGTCTTCGCGCCGTACACCCTAATCCCGTCGAACCTGCTGTTCTTTGATAAGGGCAAGTCGACGGAGGAAGTCTGGTTCTACGAGGTCTCGCTGCCGGAAGGACGCCGCGGCTACACCAAGACGAAGCCGATGCGGGTCGAGGAGTTCGACCCGTGCGTGGAGTGGTGGGGTGGCAAGAGACGGGAGGGCCGCGAAGAGGGCAGTAACGCGTGGAAGGTGTCGGCCACCGCAATCGAGAGGGCTGGATTCGACCTCGACATCTCAAACCCGCATGTCGGGCAAGACCTTACCCATCGCTCACCAGGGGAGCTTGTAAACGAGCTCATCAAGACCGAGAGTGAGATTCTAGGGCTACTTGAAGAGCTGCGCGGGACGCTGGAGGGTAGCAATGAATAACACCCGAGTTCGCCCGCTTTCCGATGCCCTCTATGAGGATGCGCAGATGACCGACGTGCAGCCAGGTGGCATCTATCCGATCACGGGTATTTATAGCTTTGGGCGCGGCCTGATCAAACGTCCCGCGATCCAAGGAAATGAGACCTCTTACCAGCGAATGGCCAGGCTGAGGGCTGGTCAGATCGTTATGAGTAAACTAAACGCCTGGGAGGGTGCGCTGGCTGTCGTTGATGAGCCATTTAGCGATACGTACGTGTCGCCGGAATATCCGGTGTTCAGCATCAATTCAGAGAATGCTTATGTCGGATATGTCGAGCATTTGTTGACGTGGCCAGAACTGTGGAATCGGCTGACACCTCGCGGATCCATGGTCCGGCGAAAGAGGACAACCCCGTCCACGCTTCTCGCCACTGAGGTTCCACTGCCTGATCTGGCAGAGCAGCGCCGTGTTGCCGACAAGCTCGACGCCGCAATGTCGCGAATCACCCAGTTCGCTACCTTGCGAGAGTATTCAAGTCAGCTCGCCGATCAGTGCATGGACTCACTGTTTCGGCCCATCGAAGACCAGTTGTCGCTTTCCGTGGCACTGCGCCCAAGCAGCGACTTCGTGGTCGTGGAACCCGACGATAATTATCAGACTGCGGGTATTCTCAACCGTGGGCGCGGCCTCTTCCATCGTCCAGTCATCTCGGGCAGTGACACTAAGTACCCTCGGTACAATAGGCTGCACACCGGTCAGTTCGTCTACAGCAAACTCTTTGGCTGGGAGGGCTCGCTCGCCGTCGTTCCTGCAGAGTTCGAAGGCATCCACGTCTCGCACGAGTTCCCTACGTTCGATATCGACCCCTCCGTCGCCGACGTCGAGTACATGACCCACCTTGCTCGTTGGTCCGGGCTGCATGATGCCCTCAAGGACAAGGGAACAGGCATGGGATCCAGACGGCAACGTGTGAATGTTGATCGACTTCTAGCTACCACGGTCCCGCTTCCCGGTCTCCCCGAGCAACGGCGCATCGCACGGCAACTAACCGTGGTTCGGCGGACAACTGAAGCCGGAGCAGAACAGACTGCACAAGTGGCTGCTCTCCGCCCCGCCCTCCTCAACGCCGCGTTCTCCGGGCAGCTGTAGTCGGCCCCGGAACTGACTCTCAGCCGGACGTCGTTTCCACCCGCCGCCACTCCCGGTCCGTGACAACCACATGGTCCAGGAACCGGAGCCCGATCGCTTCCGCTCCCGTCGCCAGGCGGGATATCGCGTGGCGGTCGGGCTCGCTGGGCTCCACGCGGCCTGTGGGGTGGTTGTGGGCCACGCCTAAGGCCGTGCCGCCCGTGGCCAAGACCAGGGCCAGCACATCGCGGACAGGAAGGAGGGAGCAGTGAACCGCGCCCTCGGTCAGCGTTGCCTTCCGCAGTAGCGCGCCAGCCGTGTCGCACACGACGACCACAACCCGCTCGTGCCTCAGGCCAGTCAGCAGCGGAGCTGCGATCCTGGCCAGGTCGGCGGATCCGCGGACGTATTGCCGACTCTGGACCTCGGCTGGTGCTGCCCGGCGCTCCAGCTGAAAGGCGGCCGCGACGCGCGCCGCCGGCCCCATCCCCGGTAGCCCCGCCATCAGCTCATGTGCCGGTGTCCGGGAGAGTTTGTAGAGCCCGCCGCGCCGGGCGATGAGCTGCCCCGCCAGCTCCACCGCATCGCAACGCCCGTACCCGAGCTGATCAGCAGGGCGAGGAGTTCGCGGTCGGAGAGCGCTTCCGCTCCTCGGTCCAGCAGCCGCTCACGGGGCCGATCAGCAACCGGTACATCCGCCATCCGCATTCCGGCCCCGCCTCACCCATCAGTCCGCAGAATCGCGGTCGATCGGTTCGTCCAAGAGGGAGTCGGAGTCCGCTTCCTCCTCCAGCCCCTCGTCATCGGGCAACGACTGCGCCTCACCCCTCGCGGCAGGACTCACCGGTCCCGCCGCTCCACCGATCAACTGCATCAACCGCTGGTGCAACGTCTCCGACCTCACGCGCAGAAATGTGTCGTAGTCGTCCCGCAGCGCCGCCTGGTAGGCGTCTTCCTCTACCAGGCAGGTGCTCAACCGCTCACGTAGCGGCCCCTCGCCCTCGATATCGGCCAGGTCCCGCAGATACTGCGAGGGCGGCCGGTCGGTGACCCAGATGTTGCTGTGAGAGGTCAGCATGACCAGATTGCCGCAGACGTTCGCCCCGGCGCTGCTCACCCCGCGCGACCGCAGAAATGCCTTGGGAAAGAAGTGGTGAAACTCCTTATCGTTCTGCCACGACAAGGCCCTGCCCACGTCGATCCGTTGTCCGGTGAGCAGGTCCAGCGGGTCCTCGTACGCAAGGAGGAGAGCGAGGAGCTTGCTCGGTGCGTTCCGTTTGGAGAAAGCGCTCCGCCGCCACACAGCGCTCCGCGGGAGTGCCGCTCCCGTCTCGATCTCTTGAGCCTCACTCTTGGCGAAGGAAGTGATCGCCTGCAGGTCGGGACCCATCTGGGCCTCGCTCCAGCCCTTGAAGTACTCACCGCTCGCGGTCAGCCAGAACCAGCGGCGCAACGCGTCGTACTGCGCGGAGGAAGGCTTTGGTAGCTGCCGGAACACTTCGACGAGCACCGCGAACTGGTTGTAGTAGGGCAGCGCATCGGCCTTCGGTGTACGGATCTGGGTGCTGAGGAAGTCCACCGCCCGCTCGGCCGCCTTCGCCGCCTCGGCCACAGCCTCCCGCAACCGCTCCTTGTCGAGTTCTCTCAGACGGTTGATGTCCTTGGTGGAGAACCCGAATCCGGAGGCAACCGCGATCGTGCGGAGCATGGTCTTGGTGTCGACCCGGCCGTAGCGCTTCGCGTCGAGGACCTGGAGCAGTGATTCGATCTCCTCCTTGAGGTCGAAGTCGGGGCTCCATGTGCCCGCCCGCGCCACGTCGACGATGTTCATCGTCGTGCCCGTGCTGTTGATCCGTACGAAAACCTCCGCCGACTCCTCAGCCGACATCTGGTCCAAGGTCACCACTGGCACCAGGTAATTGGCGAACTGCTCGTACAACTCGGTCGCGCGCTCGCGCAGCTCGGGGGACAACTCGGCTACCTGCCCGAAGAGGGATCCTGGCGAACTCACCTTCCGCATGGGGATGATGTGCGGTCCGGTCGCGCTCTCCAGAGTGCGCTGGAAGAAGCGCTCCTCTTCCAGGTCGTAGGCGATGTCCCAGGAGCCGGTGCCGCCGTGCAGTGCGCCGATGATGCTGGCGAGCCTCTGCTGGCCGTCGAGGATGTACTTGACCGGGCGACTGGGACGAGGCGGGTCCACATCCAAGCCTGCGACGGTCTCCTCACTGGCGAGTTGCTCCGTGGTGTCCCACAGCAGCAGGCTGCCGATGGGGTAGTTGCGCAGCACCGAGTCCAGGAGGTGGAGGATCTGGTGCGGCCCCCACACGAACGCCCGCTGGTACTTCGGAAGCACGATCTCGCCGGTCAGCACACGGTCGGCGAGCCGGGAGACCGGCACGATCGTCGGTTCCGGGCTAGCGGACTGGCGCCTGCGGCGTGTTGCGCTCACTGAGCATGCCCCCCATAGGCCGTGATCGTTGGAAGATTTGTTCGCTCTGAACTCTACGGAGCAGCACTGACAGACAGACGGCTCCAGGGAGGATGGGCACGGAAGCCTTGTCATTGTCATGCCCAGCAGAGCTCACTCTCGCGGCGGCCGGACGCTGGCAGCCTTCAAGAAGACGGGAGACGTTAACGCACCGTCCTGTGGGACCCTGGCGGCGATGAGATGCCCCGGGCCACCCGACAAGGGTCCCAACACGCCCAGGGCTGCTGTGGCCGACCTCGCAGCAGAGCTGGCGGCGACCCTCGTCGGGGACGATGGCGAGCACTACACGGGGACCCGCAGTGCCAGCGGCGTAGAGCACTGAGCTTGGAAAGCTCGGGTTTCTCGCCGGCGGACGCTGGGTTGACCTGCGGCGGAGCGGTGTTAGCACCAGGTCGCACCAGAGGCCAATTTCGTCTGTTTCCCGTGACTTCTCCGCAGGATCTGGCACGCGAATGGCACGGTCCTTCCGCCTCGCACGCTCCTTGGTGGAGCTGGCCCGGAGTGTCTGAGCCTCAGCCGACGGCAGTCAGCCACGATGGCGGGTCAGCCGACCGTGCAGGCGCGCGTGTGCCTCGCTGTACCCCCACTAGCCTCAGCCGTGCTACTGGTGCCGTTGATTGCGCGAGCTCCGACGACATTGCCGTTTGAGAGGCCAGTCTCTGGCGAGCAACTCTTTCTTTTGCTTGGGAAGTCATCAGCTAACTTCAGGGGACTCTCTCAATTTCTCGTCGAGCTTCGCGAGATGAGGATTAGTGGGATCGCGCTGGAGTCCCTCTGTCACTACTTCACTGGCTTTGGTGACGTCTTTTGAATACAAATAAAGCCATGCCAGTCGACTAAGTTCCGTCGGAGTCGCTTCGGTTTTCCTGCTTTCCATAAGGTGAGTTAGATTGGAGATCATCATGGCTCTTACTTCTGGGTCGAATTGAAGAGATTGATTCCTTTGCGTGTGGGCGAAGAAACTTGCCGCATTCGCAATCTCCGAATAGTCTGCATCCGGCATTTCGGCCAGAACGATACGAGCATTCAGCTCCTGAAGGGCGTCGCCTAGCCGCTGATTTACATAGATCAATTTGCGCCATGCCGCAACATTAGCCTCATCAAGCTCCAGGAGCCTTTCGATGCTGACCCGTGCTTTATCCCAGTCATCACGAGATCCCTCTAGGTAAAAGTCGGCGATCCGCAGCCATGCCTCCGGGTAGCGCCCCGCGACATACTCAAGGGCTCTTATCTGAGGTTGATAGTCCTTGCCAGATTGACGAAGGGAGGCGATCACTCTAATCATTCGTTCGATCCTGGGAAGCATCCCCTTTGAGACATCGCTGACTTGCATGGGGCCAAACTGCTGAATCAATTGAGTGTCAGCAAGGACAAGGGGTCTGAGTTGACTCACCTTGAGTTTACTTTGGCCGAAGACGGCCGCAGTCATCGGTGTTCGCAAGAACTGCGATCCGTCATCGTCCGTTAGAACCTCAATCATTGAGTAGCGTTCTAGCTGACTTAGGGCGTCATCAACGTCCATAGTCTCATTCTGAGGTCTGATTAGAGCGGCCTCCAGGGCAAGCCTAGGGACTAGAGAACGCCAATTGCTCAGCGTTAGAAAAACGCGCTGAGCTGCTGGAGATAGCACCCCATACGACCGCTCAAAAAGAGTCCTTAGGGAGTCTTCTTTGTTGAGGAAGAGTCGCCCGACGGGAATCGCTTTACCTTCTCGCTTCGTGTCTCCCAAAAGGATCTTCACGAAATATGGATGTCCGTCAGTTTCCTCATACAGCGATTCGATATACGAGACGGTCAGGAGGCTTTCAATACCCAACTTTCGCGAGGTTGACATCACAAGGTCTTCGAATTCCGCCCTCTTCATTCCGCGGATTTCAACTGGAAAGTCCGCTTTGAAGTCGCGCATTCGGGTCGTAATGAGGACCTTATTTGGACACCGAACGTGAGAGTCGATGAACTGATACAGTTCAAGGGGATGTGAGGCGGTTTCGAAGTTATCGAAAACCAGAAGAAGTCTCCTACTTTCGTCCCGCTCGGCTAGAGTGCTTGCTAGGTAATCAATCGGCTTAAACCCCTTAACCTTCGCCTCGGCCGGGTTCATGAGTTCCACAAACTGCTTGGCGATGTCTTCCTTGGACAGCACTGCCGGCCGGACAGGCTTCGGACCGTTGGGAAGCAGATCAATGTCCCGGGAACTGAACCAGAGAATCGCAAAATAGTGACCAGTTTGCGCGACGCGATGGAGTACCTCCAAAGCGAGCGAAGTCTTTCCGATGCCACCCCTTCCAACAAGAGTGACCACTGGGTGCCTATCATCCTGGAGAAGGGAGAAAACCTCGGACTCCAAGTCCGGCCTCTTAATGTAATCCTTCAGAGAGGGCGGAATGTTGGCGAATGACTTTCCTTCGAGGTCGAGGTCGGGGTGCCCCTCCGTCTCGCTGGGTGGTAGTGAATTGGGAGGCGTTTGATAGGACTCGGCGCTTTCACGTCTCCTGGTGTCCGTGATGTATGAAAGCGCTTCGTAGGTTGACCCGGTGCCTCCCTTGCCTTCCTTGTATCCTCCGTTCGCCATGTAGAAATCATGAATGTCTACGTCGCCATGAAGCAGAGGAAGGCGTACCAATTTCTCTGCAAAAGCAATGTGAATTCCATCTGCGTATACGTGATCTTTTTCTGATTTGAGGTAGGAAAAATCAGATATATCTCCCGAAATTGCGGACAGGCGGTATTTCCCTGAAATGTTGCGGTGCAGGTAAATCCATGGGATTGAAAACGCTGCGCAGCCAGTCATCAGTGACAAGATGGATACTTCGAGGAGCGGTGCTGCGGTCGAGCACTTACGAATGGTGATGGCGCCATGGCCGCGCGTCCTATTGCGCAGAGTAGCGAAATTCCTTACCCACCACTGGAGATTTGTTTTTCGGGTAGCTTGTTCGAGATCTGAGTCGATCTCCTGGCATGCGGCACTCAGATTATCGATCGCTACCCTCTGCCACGAAGCCTCACCGGTCAGAAAATTCTCGGTAAGCTCACGAACGAGAGGCCTAGCTTCGGGAAGGATATGGGCATTTGCTGGTCCAGAAATCACCTCTTCCAAGGCCCTTGACCACTCGCCGATACCGTCAGCTCGAACTAGCTGATACTCAACCTTGTACCTTTGCCGATCCCTATCGTTTCCTACACCTGCTAGGACTGCCGATGTGAGGAGTTTAACCAGGAACTCGCCGAGGAGCATCAGGTCGTGAAAGTATGCGACGTCGGAATCCTGTTTGCTCTGCTCAACTCGTTCCCACATTCGGGCCAGGATTTTAGAGTTGAAATAGGCCGACATGGCGTTCCCCCTCAGGCCTTGATACTCGCTGAATCATGGATCCTATGGGCCTGACGTCCTATCAGCAAGCCACCGAGCAGTAGTAGTCGACAGGCGGCGCATCACGGTGCTAGGCGGGGTACAGCGGGTGGAGCCCGTTATTGATCTTGGAATCCTGATGACCCAGTGGCTGTTTCCACGTCGTCAGCCTGACCGCCTTGCAGCCTGCGCCTTCTGCGGAATGAAGAGGGCATTCTGCCAACGCGGCACGGGCGCCGGCCGGGCTGGAGCGGGGCGGAGACAGGAGCGCAGGCCCGGCCGGGGGCCGGGCCGCGCGCGGGGAGCGGAGCGAGCCGCCTTGAACCCGTGAAGAAAGTTGTTACTCAGGTTGCATCTGGGATGCGCCATAGGGGTACGTCGTACTGCTCAGGCCGGCTGTTGATGAGGAGCTGCCGCAAGTCGTCGCGCTGCAAGCCGCTGAAGTTCAAGGCCTCGGTGATGCGGCGAAACGTCGTGTGGGTGACCCCGCGGGCGCGGGCTTCACTCTCGAACTGGTCGAGCTGGGCCCAGACTGCGGCCGGTTCCAGCTTGGTGGGCTGCTGCTC
The DNA here is from genome assembly GCF_052663305.1 of Streptomyces cyslabdanicus. Taxonomy (NCBI): domain Bacteria; kingdom Bacillati; phylum Actinomycetota; class Actinomycetes; order Kitasatosporales; family Streptomycetaceae; genus Streptomyces; species Streptomyces cyslabdanicus. The sequence goes on along the minus strand of NZ_JBQRUW010000022.1, from coordinate 46,640 downwards.
CTTGAGCCACAGAGCCTTGTTGCGCTCGTAGTCGATCTCCGAGTAGCCGCAGATCTCGCGGCTGTAGGCCTCGGCCTCGTCCAGATGCGTGGTCGCCATGATGGCTCGGGCCAGTTGGTTGCGGCTGATGGCCTCGTCCAGGTCGACCTCGTGCACCGTCGGGCTCTCGTCCGTGAGCGACACGGGGAGTCCTGCGTCTCGGATCTCGCACGTGCCTCGCACGCCTCGGGCCGTCGCCACGAGGAGCGCGGTTGCTTCGGATGGGTGCCACTCCAGAACTGGGCTGATCACACCCGCGTCGCTCGCGGTGAAGGTGTGGATTACGGGGCCCAGCGCGGTGGCCAAATCTTCTGGCAGAAGCTCGCCATCCAGGCCCGGACCCGCAACGAGGAGTCGGACAGGCGCGTTCACCTGGCAGCACGCTGCCAGAGTGAGGGCGTCGGCGAGTGGACTTTTCAGTGTCGGCTCGTCGCCCCGCGCGAGGATGTCTCCGCCCACGTCCAGGAGATCGATCGACTCGGGCTCCAAGCGGCTCACGAGGTCTTCGAGTTGGTGGGTGAGGCCCTCAGCCCCCTGGTAGGGGTCGAGCAGTGCGAAGGTGTGCGGGAGCTCCGCTGCGAGTCGGGGGAGTGTGGAGCCTGCGGGTGCGATCGGGCGTGCCTGTGCCGGCACTGCCCACACGGCCGGGGTGAGACGCTGCAGGCCGGTGAAGTCGGCGGGTCGTCGCGGTCCCGGAAGCGGGTCGACTAGGAGGCGATCCCAGGCGTACGTGAGGATCACCGCCTGGTGCTCGTCGCCGTAGAGGGCGGCGTGAAGCATTGCGGCGGCGACTGCGTCGCCCCCTCCTCCTGCTGCGACGATCAACCGCGTCATGCGATCAGACTACGGGTTCACAGGTTGGCCACTCACTCTATAGTGGCCAAAGGCCATAGCCAGTTGGACAACAAGGAGGGGAGATGCCTCAGATCGAAGAGGCTCAGCCGAAGTATCTCCAGATCGCCCACTACATCCGTGATCAGATTCTTCGGGGTGACCTGCGGCCGGGGGACGAAGTTCCCTCGGAACGGCAGCTCGCCGCGGACTGGAAGGTGTCCCGGCCCACGGCCGCGCGGTCACTGGAAGCGCTGAGCCATCAGGGCCTGGTCGAGAAGCGTCAGGGCTCGGGGACGTACGTGCGTAGCCTCGAAGTGAACCGGCGTGCACGGGAGTTGTACGGGCGGGCCCGGCAGACTGGGAAGATCTATACGTCCGGAGAGTACGCGGTGATCACTTCGGCCGGTTGGCTGGAGGCGCCGGACTACGTCGCTGAGGCCTTGGGGATGGTGAAGGATCGTCGAGCCGTGCACCGCCGGCGCGTGACGAACAACCAGGACGGTCCGATCACGCTGTCCACCTCGTGGTTTGCTCCGGACGTCGGCCAGCGCGCGCCCAAGCTCACGGATCCCGAGCGGATCCAGGAAGGGACGCTCATGTACGTCGAGAGAATGACGGGGCGTCAAGGCAGCTACGCAGAAGACCGCATGTGCGCCCGGGCTGCCACAGACGAGGAGACGGCCGACCTGCGGTTGGAGCCGGGATCCGCGGTCCTCATCGTCCATCACGTCGTCTTCGACCTCCAGGACCGGCCGCTGGAGTTCGCCGAAGCCACCTACCCGCCGCACCGCTGGGCGTTCGAGCAGGGCTACCCGCTCACCTGACGACCCGCCAGTTGCGGCGAACCGCTTGCACTCTCGAAGTGGCCAATGCCACTATCCAGGAAGTGGCTAAGGCCACTTGGGTGAGAAGGGGGCACGGCGTGACGAGTCGGCGGCCGGAGCAGGGTGCGCGGTTAGCTTGCCGGGGGTGTCGGGGGCGTGGGTGGAAGCGCGTCGGCTCCCGAACGGCGCTTGCGCTCTCCACGGCTAATGACCGCAACCGTGCCACGTCGAAGCGGCGCTGCCTCGACTGCGACGGCAGCGGCAAGGAGTGAGCACGCATGGCCTACATGATCGACCGGTACCCCTGCCAGGACTCATCGCGGCTCGGAGCGATGATCTTGCATCCGGAGCCTGAGTCCGTACCCCGGGCTCGGCGCTGGTTCCGGAAGTTCATCGCTCCATACAACCCGGCCTGCTCGATCGATGACTGCACGCTGATGATCTCGGAACTGGTGACCAACGCCATCCGCTACGGGAAGTCGGACGACCCCTGGCTGGTGCGGGTCGAGTGGTTCCGCGAGGGAACCTCGCTCCGCGTCGAGGTGCACAACCCGGGTTTCCCGGCGAATGTACGGCTGCGGCACCCGGAAGCGAACGACGCTCACGGGCGGGGGCTGCTCCTGGTCGACTCCATCGCCGACTCCTGGCACTCCGGGCCCAGCCACCTCGGCGGGACGGCCGTCTCCTTCGTGGTCGCTGATGCCTGGCCGGCGTGATGGGATAGCCCACCTCTTCTACTGTCACGCTAAAACTGCCGCTAGTCTGGTTGACCAGTTGACTTGGCCAATCTCGACAGGCGGCGTTCATGACGTATGAAGTGGAGCCACCGAAGTACGTGCGCCTCGCGCAGACGCTTCAGCGTCGCATCGAGGACGGCACGTATGCGCCCGGCACCCGCGTACCGAGTGAGAACCAGCTGGTGCAGGCCTTCGGGATGTCCCGCCCGACCGTCGTGCGAGCCCTGGAGCTGCTGAAGCGGGACGGTTGGCTTGAGTCCCGACAGGGGTACGGCACGATCGTCCGAGGCCGCCCGGAAGTCATCGAACAAAAGGACCGGCGGGGGCGTGAGGCGCTGGAGCGCGACGAGTCGCAGAGTGCGGGCCGCCTGGTCGAAGTCAGGCACGTACCTGTCCCGGCTCGGGTCGCCTCGGAGCTTGGCCTGCCGAAGAGGGCCGAAGTCCTCATGCGTCGCTTCCTGGTCGAAGAGGACGGCGAAGCTGTCGAGTTGGTCTCGTCGTACTTCCCCGCCGACCTGGTCGAGGGCACTGAGCTGGGGTCCGACGAACCTTTGAGCGGGAGCACCCGCGAACACCTCGAAGCGCGGAAGAAAGTCCGCTTCGACCACGTCACCGAGCGGGTCTCCGCTCGGCTGCCCGAGGCGCGTGAGGCCGAGCTGCTGGATCTGCCGGACGGCGTTCCCGTGCTGAGCGTCCTGGTCGTCGCATGCGACGCCTCCGGCCGATCCTTGCAGGTCTCTGACGTGCTCCTTCCGGCTGACCGGCAGGAACTCGAAGACACCTACCGCCTGAGCTGACGCCGCCCTTCGGGCGAGACTCCCCCGATAGTCACTTGACAAGTCAACCTGGCATCCCTAGCGTCGAACTTGCTAAGTCAACTTGTCAGGTCGGCGGGTTGATCGACTCTCAGAAGGAGTAATCCCTGTGCGTGTGATCCGCGTTGACGCCTCAACCGCCACAGTCCTGCTCACCGAGGCTCCGGCGCCGAAGGTGCGCGACCGGCAGACCGGCGAGATCGCCAAGGATGCGGTGACCGGTGAGGCGCTGATGACCGTCGGCGTCGTCTACATCGACGAGGGCGAGTCGTCGCTGATGCAGGTCACCCTTCCGGAAAGCGGAGTGATCGAGGGCCTGACGGTTGGTGCTCCGGTCTCGCTTCCGGGTCTGGTGGCGCGGCCCTGGGAGAGCGTGTTCAACGGCAAGGAGCGGCACGGCATCGCCTACCGGGCGACCGCCGTTGCCCCGGGTGCCTTCCCGATGGTGCAGGCGGGCTGATCGCCGTGACGGACCTGGTGACGTTGGCCGAGCTGGGCGGTCCGCTCGCTGCGATAGGCGGCGCCGCCTACGCCCGGCACACCTACCCGGCGGCGTACTGGTCCACGGTCGGGCTGCCGCTCTCGGTGGCCCGGCTGCTGGTCTCGTACTCCTCGACCATGGACGCCTGCGGCCTGACCGTGGAGCCGTCCCGGTGGCGGGTACTGGCCGTCCGGGCGACCACCCGCCGTGAGGTCCGGCCGGTGCCTCCTCGTCGGGGCATCATCCGGCCCACCACGACCGGCCTGCGCATGCGGCTACGGCTGGCTCCGGGCCAGGAGCCGGCGGACGTGGCGGCCTCCGCCGAACGCCTCCGGCACGCCTGGGGCGTCCACGCCGTCCACGTGCGGGACATCAAGCCCGGCGTCGTCGAACTGCAGCTCGTCGGCTTCGACGTGCAGCGGAAAGTGCGGATGCCCCGTCGGCTCAACGGCGGCCCGCTTCAGGTCCCGGTGGCGTTACGGGAAGACGCGACCGCGTTCGTACGGGACTACCGGACTGTGCCGCATGAGCTGGTGCTCGGCGCCACGCTCTCGGGCAAGTCCATGTACCTGCGGAACCTGCTGACCGGGCTTGCTACTCAGCCGGTGGTCCTGGTCGGCATCGACTGCAAGCGCGGGGTTGAGCTGGCGCCCTTCGCGCCCCGGCTCTCCGCCCTGGCCACCGACCCGGACCAAGCGGCCGAGCTGCTTCCCGCGCTCGTGAAGGAAATGGAGGACCGATACGACCTGATCAAGGCCCGGCAGGGCATCGCGCCCGGCACCTCGGAAGAGCTGATCACCTCGGACATCTGGGGACTGCCGGAGGACGAACGTCCCGCTGCGATCGTGCTCTTCATCGACGAGGTGGCCGAACTCTTCCCCGTCGCCACGCGGAAGGAGGAGGAACGGCGGGACGAGATGGTCACCCAGCTCATCCGTCTCGCCCAACTCGGCCGGGCCGCCGGCATCTACCTCGAAGTGTGCGGGCAGCGCTTCGGCGCCGAGCTGGGCAAGGGTGCGACCATGCTCCGCGCTCAGCTCACCGGCCGCGTCTGCCACCGGGTGAACGACGAGGCCTCGGCCAAGATGGCGCTCGGCGACATCGCCCCGGAGGCCGTCTTCGCGGCCTGCGCCATCGCCCCCGAGCTGCCCGGCCTGGCCGTCATTGGCGACACCTCCGGCGGCTGGTCCCGCATCCGTACCCCCTACCTCTCCCTCGCCGATGCTGCGGCCACCTGCCGTACGACGGCTCACCTCGCCCCCGACGTACCGGCGCTCGATCCCTTCCGGCCGTACGTCCAGCCGATGCCGGTGGAGGCGCCCGGGCCAGGGGCCACGGCTCGCCCGGTCACCGAGTAGGCGCACCTGCTCCCACGGCCGGCACGGCCGTTCCGTGCCACGTCCCTACCCCCTCCATGCCTGGAACCGGAAGGAGTCGCGCCGTGCGTGCCCTGCCCGTCCGCCTCGACGCCGTACTCGTCCAAGCGCTGATCGCCGCCGCGCTGTCCTTCGCCCACCTGCACGACCTGGCCTCGGCTGCCGGACAGCACGGATGGAAGGCATGGGCCTACCCGGTCTCCGTCGACCTGCTGCTGGTGGCGGCCTGGCGGCGACTCCGCTCCGGTGGGTCGAAAGCGGCCGGGTGGTGCTGGTTCCTCATCGCACTGACCGCCTCGCTCGGCGCCAACGTCGCCACGGCCGGGCTCCTCGACCTGGGCGCCGTACCGGCCTGGCTGCGCATCCTCGTGGCCGGATGGCCGGCGGTCGCCTTCCTGGGCGGGACGCTGCTCGCCCACGGAGCAACCGCGGATGCCCCACCGGCAGAGCGTGAGTCGGCCCCGGAACCCACGGCGCCCGAAGCGCCCGCCTCTGCACCCGAGTTGCCCGCTGCGGAGCCCGAAGCAGCTCCGCTCTCCACGACCCCGGTTCCGCCGGCGCTCGTCACGCTCGCGCGCAAGGTTGCCGACGAACACCGCGCCCGGACCGGAACGCCCATCGACACCTCGACCCTTCGCGCCCGGCTCGGCGTCCCGCTGCCGCTGGCCGAAGCCATCGCCGCCCAACTCGCCTGACTCGGAGGTCGGCGTCGTCAACGGCAGCCACGAGTGACATGGAGGTCCGCCGAAGCTGCCCGAGGTCGGCTGGGGGACGGCACTGCTGAACCGGACGCGCCCCAGTGTCGGCAAGCAGTGGACGGACTCCGGCGAGACCCACGACGACCGCGGCCTGAAGAACCGGCCGGCCGAAGAGGTTCGGCTCGTACCGATCCCGCCTGAGCTCGCCACCATCCTCCGGCAGCACCTCGACACGTTCGGCACTGCCGAGGACGGGCGCTTGTTCACGAACGAACGCGGGGGAGTGGTCGGCTCCTCGACGTATTACCGCGTCTGGCAGGAAGCTCGGACGCTGGCGCTCCCGCCGGCTGCGGTTACCTCGCCGCTCGCTGCCCGGCCGTACGACCTCCGGCACTCGGCGCTGTCGACCTGGCTCAACTCCGGAGTCGACCCGACCGAGGTGGCCCAGCGCGCCGGCAATAGCGTCGAGGTCCTGCTGAGCCGCTACGCCAAGTGCATCGACGGGCGGCAGGAGATCGCCAACCGCAAGATCGAAGAGTTGTTGCGCGAGTACGAGTGATCATGTGCGGCATCAGTCTCAGGTTTCCGGCTTTGTCTGGGGGCTGAGCCGTTGCTGCAGTGGGTCAGGGAAAGTGCCCGAAGATCCCGTCTGGCCCCCTGCGCTCCGCTCTGTGGGCACTACAGTTACATGTGCACGGCGCGTCACATTGCGTTGCGCGTCGGACAGTTGAGGCATTGACACCTTCACGCCTGACTCGTGCCAGTTGGGGGGCATTATGCGTGAAATGACCAAGGGTTCGAATGTGGCTCTGGCGACCCTGAGTGAGAACGTCGGTTCGGTGATCGTCAGCCTGGGCTGGGGGAGCCCGACCGGCGAAGGAGACGCGGATGTCTCCGTCCTGTTGCTGGACGCGAACGGCAAGGTCCGCAGCGACACCGACTTTTACTTCTACAACAACCCGGTTGCTGCCGACGGGAGCGTGCAGCTCCTGGGTAAAACGCCGACGGCGGACGGCAACGAGGACCGGATCAGCTTCGACCTGACTGCAGTTCCGGCCGACGTCGACCGCATAGTCGTGGCTGCCAGTCGGTACAACGGAGCGCGCTTCGGTGAACTTGAGGACGTACGCCTGTCATTGGCCGACGGAGCCGGTGAGGACCTTCTTCGCTTTGCCATCGACGACGTCGACTCGATGAGTGCGATCATCTTCGGTGAGCTGTACCGGCGCGAAGAAGAGTGGAAGTTTCGCGCTGTCGGTCAGGGCTACGACACCGGTCTCGCCGGTCTGGCAACGGACTTCGGCGTCGACATCGAGGACGACGCGGAAGCAGCAGAAGCACAGGACAGTGCAGCGATCGACGATCAGGAGGACATGGCGGCTCCGTCCTCGGTCGACGAGCCGAGTCCACAACGAACGCCGGAGGTCGTTCCGTCTCCTCGTCAGCCCGAAGACGGTGGCGAGTCACGGAAGCCGACCGCTCGACCTCGTACCGCGAAGAAGAAGGTCACCCTGCCCAAGGTGGCCAAGAAGACCTTGGCGGAAAACGAGTCCTGGAGGGAGGCCCGGCTCTTTCCGGTGTCGGCGCTCAAGAGCGACCGGGACCGTGAAATGCGGGCCACCTCGGTGCTGCTGTCTGTGATGGCGCAGGTGCCGGAGTTCGGCAGGAGACTAACCGCAGCGTTCGGAGCGCCGGCAGGTCGCATGGAGACCTTCACCGAGGTCACCCTGCCGCACGGCGACACACCGCGGCGTCCCGACGGGGTGATCCGTGTCGAGCGGGCAGGCAAGCTTTGGACGGCCCTGGTCGAGACGAAGACCAACGGCAACGCCCTCAAGGCCGATCAGGTGCAGGCGTACATGGATATCGCCGCGCGCCGTGGCTACGAGGCTGTGATCACGCTGTCGAACGACGTCGCGTTGGAAGGCAGCCCGCTCGTCGACGTCAAGATCGACGGACGGCGCAAGCACAAGGTCGCCCTCTGGCACCTTTCCTGGGCGGAAGTTGCGCACCAGGCACAGATGCTGATCCGCTACGAGGGCGTCGGCAATGCGGCGCACGCCTGGCTGCTGCAAGAACTGCTGTACTACCTGCAGCACGACAACTCCGGCTGCCACGGCTTCCAGAACATGGGCCCGGCCTGGGTCCCCGTACGCAACGGAATCGACGACGAAACCCTGTGCCAGGGAGATTCGCGCGCACTGGAGGTCGTCGAGAGCTGGGAACGGCTCATCCGGCAGGTATGTCTCGGGCTCGGCGGCGAACTGGGGCAGAAAGTCCTCCCCGTGCAGCGCACCAAGCGGGGAACGGATCCAGGAGCACGTCGGAGCCGCCTCGCCGATCAACTCTGTCTCGATGGAAAACTGCAGGCGGAACTGCGCATCGAGGGAACGCCCGGCATCCTGGCGATCAGTGCGGACCTCCGTACAGGCAAACTGCGTACCTCCATCGAGATCCCGGCACCAGAGCAGGGCTATCCCCTGTCCTGGGCGAAACGGCTCATCCGGAGCTTGGCCGAAGCGCCGGCGACTCTCCACATCGAAACCGTCGTCGACGGAGAGAAAGGTGGCCCGCGGGGCACGCTGGAACGGCTCCGCCCCGAGCCGGCGGACATGCTCCCGCAGGACAGCGGCACCCGCATCACCGGTTTCCGCCTGTCTTTGATCAAGAGCATGGGAAGCGGCCGCGGCAACGCCGAGTCCGGCTTCATCCGCAGCGTCGACGACGCGGTGCACCGCTTTTACACCACCGTGGTGGTCCATTTGGACCGTGCAACGCCCCGCCGAGGACCGTCCAAGGAAGGGGCGGCGACGGGCTGAGCCGTAGCAACCACCTCGGCCGACGGGCTGCGCGCGGCTGCCGCTGGCAGTCACGGGCTCCTGTCGGTGGAAGGGCTACGGTCATGGAAGAGCGCGGGGCCCCTGGACTTGTCCGGGGGCCTTTCCGTTTGCCGGGGCCGACCTGGGCAGATGCTCCAAGATCCTGTCCACGAATAGTCCACAGACCCCGTCCTAGGGCCGCTCAGCGCTGCATACGCCTACACATACAAGAAGACCCCGGCCTCAGCGTTTCCGCTGGTGACGGGGTCTTTGGGCACCTCATGAAGGGTGCCCCCGGCAGGATTCGAACCTGCGCACACGGCTCCGGAGGCCGTTGCTCTATCCCCTGAGCTACGGGGGCGGGTCGGGCGCGTTGTCTGCGCGGCGACGGGTAGAACACTACCAGTTCCGGGAGGGTGGTCATGAACGTTTTCCGGTGGGGTCCCGGGGGTGGGTCCCCCGGACGGGGTGGAAGTGGGGAAAAGCCGGACGCGGTGGCCGGTCCGGACCTACTCTCGAGTGGTGCCAGCCGCTTCGGGCCGGGTGCTTGTTGTGGACGACAACAAGGTCATCCGGCAGTTGATCAGGGTCAATCTTGAGCTTGAGGGGCTCGAGGTCGTGACCGCGGCCGATGGTGCCGAGTGTCTGGATGTCGTGCATCGGGTGCGGCCCGATGTCGTCACGCTCGATGTCGTCATGCCGCGACTTGACGGGCTGCGGACCGCGGCCCGGTTGCGGGCCGATCCGCTCACCCGTGATCTTCCGCTCGCCATCGTCAGCGCCTGTTCGCAGTACGAGGTCGACGCCGGGCTCGACGTCGGCGTCGACGCCTTCCTCGCCAAGCCCTTCGAGCCGGCGGAGCTCGTGCGGGTCGTGCGGCGGTTGATCGACGGTGGGGCCCGTGGGGCGGGGGAGGCCGAGCCCGCCGGGCGTAGCAGCGGGTGAGACGGTTCCCGGTTCCTGGGGCTCGGCAGCTCCGGCTCCGCAGTCCCAGCTCGGCAGCCCCGTCGATTCCGGCGGTTCTCGTTCACGTGGTCCACATGGCGATACCGCGCCCAAACCAGCTCGCTTACCCACCCCCCTCCTCCCCTACGCTTGTCCCGTGACCCCCGTGGAGCTCTCCCGTACCGTGCTGAGCGCGGTCCGTCGCGCTGTCGACGTGGGGGAGCTGAGCGTCGGTGTGCCCGAGCGGGTCGTGGTCACGCCGCCTCGGCCCGGTGGTTGTGGTGACTACGCCACCAACATCGCCCTCCGGCTCGCCCGGTCCGCCGGGCAGCCGGCCCCGGTCGTCGCCCAGGTGCTCCGGGGCCATCTGCTCGGCATCGACGGCATCGACGACGTCACCGTCACCGGACCCGGGTTCCTCAACATCAGCCTCCGTGACGCCGACGCCGAGGCCGCCCTCGTCCGGCTGGTGGAGGACGTCCGGCGGTCGGGGGAGCGGTACGGGTACGCCCCGCCGGCGACGGGAGCCCCGGAGACGACGGGGACCCCGCGGTCCCGGGTGACGGGCACCCCTCGGTCCCGGGCGACGGGGAGTCCTCAGTCGACCCCGACCGTCGTGGAACTGTGCTGCCCCCGCGAGGTCCGCGCCGTCGTCGTCGCGGATGTCGTGGCGCGGCTGCTCCGGTCCCAGGGCGGCGAGGGGCGGGTCGTCTGCGCGGGTCCTGTCCCCGCCGACTGGGAGCGGGTCCTGGGCGTGCACGTCGATGCCCCCGGTCACGTCGATGCTTCCGGTGAGGACACGCCGCACGGCCTCCGCGCCCCCGTTCGCGTCCGTGTCCGGCCCGTTCCCGCCCCCGCCGACCCCCTCCCCCTCGGCCGCGACGCCGCCCGCTGGGCCCTGCTGCACCCCGCCGGCCACGACCGGCCCCGTATCGGCCACGACCGCCCCCGTATCGGCGACGGGCAAGACGAGTACGGCGGGCACGACGGACCCGGCGGGCACGACGAGCGCTGCACGCCCGGCGGGCACGACGGACCCGACGGGCACGACGAGCGCTGCACGCCCGGCGGGCACGACGAGCGCTGCACGCCCGGCGGGCACGACGGACCCGACGGGCACGACGAGCGCTGCACGCCCGGCAGGCACGACGCGCTCGACCGGCACCTCGTGCAGCGCGAGAGCAACCCGCTCTTCCGCGTCCGGTACGCCCACGCCCGCACCCGGGCCCTCGGCCGCAACGCCGCCGACCTGGGCTTCGGGGCCGAGGCGGGGCCCGTCGACGTCGCCCCGCCCGAGCTGCTCACCCTGCTCGCCGACCATCCCCGCGTGCTCGCCCGCGCCGCGGACCACCGTGCTCCCGACGTTCTCGCCCGGCACCTCGTCAGCGTTGCCGATGCCGTGCTGCCCTTCCTCGCGACCGTGCTGCCGCGTGGGGAGGAGAAACCCTCGGCCGCCCACCGCGCCCGGCTCGCCCTTGCCGAAGCCGCCGGGACGGTGCTGGCCGGTGGCCTGTCCCTGCTCGGCATCGACGCACCCGAACACCTCTGAGAGAGCCCACAGAGAGCCGCACTGACATGAGCCGTTCCGCACATCCCGCCGGGCCCCGCCACGCCGACGTCCTGCCCGAGGGGCACTACTCCGCCCCGCCCGCCGACCTCAACGCCCTCGACCCCAAGGTCTGGGCGCAGACCGTCGGCCGGCGCGAGGACGGCGTCGTGACCGTCGGCGGTATCGCCGTCACCGACCTCGCCGAACGGTTCGGCACCCCCGCCTACGTCCTCGACGAGGCCGACTTCCGGGCCCGGGCGCGGGCCTGGCGCAACGCCTTCGGGCACGACGCCGACGTCTTCTACGCCGGCAAGGCGTTCCTGTCCCGGGCCGTCGTGAGGTGGCTCGACGAGGAGGGGCTGAACCTCGACGTCTGCTCCGGCACCGAGCTCGCCACCGCGCTGTCGGCCGGAATGCCGGCCGAGCGGATCGCCTTCCACGGCAACAACAAGTCCCCGCAGGAGATCGAGCGGGCCGTCGAGGCCGGGGTCGGGCGGATCGTGCTCGACTCCTTCCAGGAGATCGTGCGGGTCGCCCACATCGCGCAGTCCCTCGGGAAGCGGCAGCGGGTGCAGATCCGGATCACCGTCGGCGTCGAGGCGCACACGCACGAGTTCATCGCCACCGCGCACGAGGACCAGAAGTTCGGCATCCCGCTGGCCGGGGGGCAGGCCGCCGAGGCCGTACGGCGGGCCCTCCAGCTCGACGGACTCGAACTCATCGGGATCCACTCCCACATCGGGTCGCAGATCTTCGACATGTCCGGGTTCGAGGTGGCCGCGCACCGCGTGGTGCGGCTGCTCAAGGACATCCGGGACGAGCACGGGGTCGAGCTGCCGGAGATCGACCTCGGTGGCGGGCTCGGGATCGCGTACACCAGCAACGACGACCCGCGTGAGCCGCACGAGATCGCCAAGGCGCTGACCGAGATCGTCACCCGTGAGTGCGAGGCCGCCCGGCTGCGTACGCCCCGCATCTCCGTCGAGCCGGGGCGCGCCGTCGTCGGGCCCACCGCCTTCACGCTCTACGAGGTCGGCACCATCAAGCCGCTGGAGGGGCTGCGGACGTACGTGTCCGTGGACGGCGGCATGTCCGACAACATCCGCACGGCGCTCTACGACGCCGAGTACAGCGTGGCGCTCGTCTCCCGTGTCTCCGAGGCCGAGCCGATGCTCGTCCGGGTCGTGGGCAAGCACTGCGAGAGCGGGGACATCGTCGTCAAGGACGCCTTCCTGCCGGCCGACCTGGCGCCCGGTGACCTCGTCGCCGTGCCGGCCACGGGGGCGTACTGCCGGTCCATGGCCAGCAACTACAACCACGTGCTGCGGCCGCCGGTCGTCGCCGTGGCGGGCGGGGAGGCCCGGGTGATCGTCCGCCGGGAGACGGAGGAGGACCTTCTGCGGCTCGACGTCGGATGAGGCTCGACGGCGGATGAGGCCCGACGCGATCACGATGACCCCACGCGCTCACGATGACCCCACGCGATCACGACGGCCCCACGCGACCACGACGAACAACGGTGACATCGCCGAGGCGCGGCCGGAAGATCTCCCGTCTTCCCGGCCGGCGGAAATGAAATAAACGTCTCACGTTCCGGACAAATAGCAGATACCCCGGACCGGTGCGTGAGACTGGTCCCACCGAAGACGGTATGAGGAAACGAGGTCGGATGATGCGTACGCGTCCGCTGAAGGTGGCGCTGCTGGGCTGTGGGGTTGTCGGCTCAGAGGTGGCGCGCATCATGACGACGCACGCCGCCGACCTCGCGGCCAGGATCGGGGCCCCGGTGGAGCTCGCCGGGGTCGCCGTGCGGCGCCCGGACAAGGTGCGTGAGGGCGTCCCCGCCGACCTCGTCACCACCGACGCCACCGCGCTCGTCAAACGCGGCGACATCGACGTCGTGGTCGAGGTCATCGGGGGGATCGAGCCCGCCCGGACGCTCATCACCACCGCCTTCGAGCACGGCGCCTCCGTCGTCTCCGCGAACAAGGCCCTGCTCGCCCAGGACGGGGCCGCCCTGCACGCCGCCGCGGAGGCGAACGGCAGGGACCTCTACTACGAGGCCGCCGTCGCCGGCGCCATCCCGCTGATCCGGCCGCTGCGCGAGTCCCTCGCCGGGGACAAGGTCAACCGGGTGCTCGGCATCGTCAACGGCACCACCAACTTCATCCTCGACAAGATGGACTCCACGGGGGCCGGCTACCAGGAAGCCCTCGACGAGGCCACCGCGCTCGGGTACGCGGAGGCCGACCCGACCGCCGACGTCGAGGGGTTCGACGCCGCCGCCAAGGCCGCCATCCTCGCCGGGATCGCCTTCCACACGCGGGTACGGCTCGACGACGTCTACCGCGAGGGCATGACCGAGGTCACCGCCGCGGACTTCGCCTCCGCCAAGGAGATGGGCTGCACCATCAAGCTGCTCGCCATCTGTGAACGGGCCGAGGACGGCGGGTCCGTCACCGCGCGCGTGCACCCCGCGATGATTCCGCTCACCCACCCGCTGGCCTCCGTGCGCGGCGCCTACAACGCCGTGTTCGTCGAGTCCGACGCGGCCGGGCAGCTGATGTTCTACGGGCCCGGCGCCGGCGGCGCGCCCACCGCCTCCGCCGTGCTCGGTGACCTCGTCGCCGTCTGCCGCAACCGGCTCAACGGGGCCACCGGGCCCGGCGAGTCGGCGTACGCGGCGCTGACCGTGTCGCCCATGGGGGACGTCGTCACGCGGTACCACATCAGCCTGGACGTCGCCGACAAACCGGGTGTGCTCGCCCAGGTCGCCACCGTGTTCGCCGAGCACGGGGTGTCCATCGACACGGTGCGCCAGCAGGGCAAGGACGGTGAGGCCTCCCTCGTCGTCGTCACCCACCGTGCTTCCGACGCCGCCCTCGGCGGGACCGTGGAGGCGCTGTGCAAGCTCGACACCGTGCGGGGTGTCGCCAGCATCATGCGGGTTGAAGGAGAGTAAGCAGCAATGACCCACCAGTGGCGCGGAATCATCGAGGAGTACCGGGACAGGCTGCCGGTGTCCGACAGCACGCCGGTCATCACGCTCCGTGAGGGCGGTACGCCCCTCGTGCCCGCGCAGGTGCTGTCCGAGCGCACCGGCTGCGAGGTCCACCTCAAGGTCGAGGGCGCGAACCCGACCGGGTCCTTCAAGGACCGCGGCATGACGATGGCGATCAGCAAGGCCAAGGAGGACGGCGCGAAGGCCGTCATCTGCGCCTCCACCGGCAACACCTCCGCCTCCGCGGCCGCCTACGCCGTACGGGCCGGGATGGTCTCGGCGGTGCTGGTGCCGCGGGGCAAGATCGCGCTCGGCAAGATGGGTCAGGCGCTGGTGCACGGCGCGAAGATCCTCCAGGTCGACGGCAACTTCGACGACTGCCTCACGCTCGCCCGCGCGCTCAGCGACAACTACCCCGTGGCGCTGGTCAATTCGGTCAACCCGGTGCGTATCGAGGGTCAGAAGACGGCCTCCTTCGAGATCGTCGACATGCTCGGCGACGCGCCCGACATCCATGTCCTTCCGGTCGGGAACGCGGGCAACATCACCGCCTACTGGAAGGGCTACCGCGAGTACGCCGCGGACGGCCTCGCCACCAGGACGCCCCGCATGTGGGGCTTCCAGGCCTCCGGCAGTGCGCCGATCGTGCGCGGCGAGGTCGTCAAGGACCCGTCGACCATCGCCACCGCGATCCGGATCGGCAACCCGGCCTCCTGGACGTACGCGCTGGCCGCGCGCGACGAGTCCGGCGGTGCCATCGACGAGGTCACGGACCGTGAAATCCTGCGCGCCTACCGGTTGTTGGCCGCGCAGGAGGGCGTCTTCGTCGAACCGGCGTCCGCCGCGTCGGTGGCCGGCCTGCTGAAGGCCGCCGAGCAGGGCAGGGTCGACCCCGGCCAGCGGATCGTCTGCACGGTCACCGGCAACGGCCTCAAGGACCCCGACTGGGCCGTCGCCGGCGCCCCCCAGCCGGTCACGGTCCCGGTCGACGCGGCCACGGCGGCCGAACGCCTGGGCCTGGCCTGACGGCACCTCCCGTACCGTCGACCCGTACCGTCGACGGCGATCGCGACGACCGACGGCGTCCGGCCCCGCACGGGCCGGCGCCGGTCGAACCGGTGGCGGTCGGGCGTCGCCGGTTCAGCCGTCCGTCGCCCGTGTGTCATCGCCCGCCTGACCGCGGTGGCCTCCCGATGCCGGACGCGTACGGCACCGAGTGCCTGAGCGCGGCCCGGTCGGCGGCCCCGCCGTCCACGTCCCCGTCAGCGGTCCCCGCCGTCGACGCCCCGCCCGCCGCGTTTCGCCCGGTCGGCGCAACGCGCGCACCCCGCGCCGGGTACGCAACCGCGCGGCGTGTGGAGGCGTCTTGGCCAAGGGACATCGGAGGAGGGTGGCACAGGGGGCTTGCGACACGCATCGTGCGCCTCCCGTGCGCCCTATGTCGCCACTGAACTTTCCTTCGATAGGCTGTAGGCAACCCGACCGCCGCACACGCCCATGCAGGTGGCGGTGGTCCGCCGTCTTTCGCGGCCTGAGGGTCCTCCCCGTTCCTGTCGATCGTCATTCGACCATCACGCAGCTCAAGGAGAGTCAACGAGCGATGGCCGGTCCCGCGTTCCGCGCCGCCGCCGTCCGGGTGCGCGTCCCCGCCACCAGCGCCAACCTCGGCCCGGGCTTCGACGCCCTCGGCCTGTCGCTGGGGCTCTACGACGACGTCGTGGTCCGGGTGGCCGACTCCGGGCTGCACATCGACATCGCCGGCGAGGGCGGCGAGACGCTGCCGCGGGACGAGAAGCACCTGCTCGTCCGCTCGCTGCGCACCGCCTTCGACGTCCTCGGCGGACAGCCGCGCGGCCTGGAGATCGTCTGCGCCAACCGGATTCCGCACGGCCGCGGCCTCGGCTCCTCCTCCGCCGCCATCTGCGCCGGAATAGTCGCGGCCCGCGCCGTGACCATAGGCGCCGAGGCCAGGCTCGACGACACCGCGCTGCTCGAGCTGGCCACCGAGATCGAGGGCCACCCGGACAACGTGGCGGCCTGCCTGCTGGGCGGGTTCACCCTGTCCTGGATGGAGGCCGGAGCCGCCCGGGCCATCAGGATGGAGCCCTCCGATTCCATCGTTCCGGTGGTTTTCGTGCCGGGAAAGCCGGTACTCACCGAAACCGCGCGCGGCCTGCTGCCGCGCACCGTGCCGCACGTCGACGCCGCAGTCAACGCGGGCCGCGCCGCCCTGCTCGTCGAGGCCCTCACCCGGCGCCCCGAGCTGCTGCTGCCGGCCACCGAGGACCGCCTCCACCAGGAGTACCGCGCCCCTGCCATGCCGGAGAGCGCGGCGCTGGTGGAGCGGCTGAGGGCGGACGGCGTTCCCGCGGTCATCTCCGGCGCCGGACCCACGGTCATGGCGCTCGCGGACGCGGGCACCGCCGACAAGGTGGAGCAACTGGCGGGCGCCGACTGGGCCGCCAACCGGCTGAGTCTCGACCTGAAGGGAGCCTGCGTACTGCCGCTCGCGGCGGGCGCGGAGATCTGAAAGCCGGCTGTCGCCGGTTTCGAGAGGGGGAATGTTTGTTGGATCCGGTAGTGTTAACCTCAAGTCTGCACCCGACCCCACCATGGCGAGGTGCTTCGTGTCCCCGTCCGGGACAGACATTTCTCCGGGAG
The DNA here is from genome assembly GCF_052663305.1 of Streptomyces cyslabdanicus. NCBI lineage: Bacteria > Bacillati > Actinomycetota > Actinomycetes > Kitasatosporales > Streptomycetaceae > Streptomyces > Streptomyces cyslabdanicus. The sequence goes on along the minus strand of NZ_JBQRUW010000022.1, from coordinate 29,861 downwards.
CCCCCCACGCCGCACTGTGTGGTGTACGACGTACCTGGGCAGTACCTCGTATGCGCACACTGAGCGGTCCACCGGGCACGCTCCGGAATCGGCGCGACCAGGCCACGTGACTCAGCGACACTCGGTGCCGCTGATGGTCGAGGAAGCGCCAATCACCAGATATCTCTTCCGCCGTTTTGGGCGGACCACCGCCCCGGCACGGTTCACCAGCAAGGACCGAAGCCGGACAGCACAACCGGTCGCCGAGCCAGACAGGCCGACGTCCGCTCCAGGGAAGGACCCTTCGTGAGCGACACCACCGATCTGATGGGCGCACGTGTCGAGGAGACCGCTGCCGCGCCCGCCACGGACGCCTCCGCGCCTGCCACCGGTGCCGGCTCCCGGCGGCGCCGCGGTACCGGCCTCGAGGGCATGGTGCTGGCCGAGCTGCAACAGGTCGCATCCGGCCTCGGCATCAGGGGTACCGCGCGGATGCGCAAGAGCCAGCTGATCGAGGTCATCAAGGAGGCGCAGGCGGCCGGGGGCGCCCCCGCCGCGAAGGCCGCGCCTGCCGCGGGGGACGCCGCCGAGACCAAGCCGAAGCGCCGCAGCACCTCCCGGGCCCGTACGGGCGAGGAGGCCGCGCCCGCGAAGAAGTCGGCCGAGGCCCCCGCAGCCAAGACCTCGAACGAGGCGGAGCAGTCCGGGACCCCCGCCAAGTCCGTGGCGCAGCAGCAGATCGAGATCCCCGGCCAGCCGGCCGGCGGCGGCGAGCGTGGGGGAGAGGACGCTCCGGCCGAGCGCCGCAGGCGCCGGGCCACCGCCGAGGCGGGCGCCCCGGCGGGCAGCACCGAGACCGTCGCCGCCGAGCCGAAGGGCGAGACCCCGGCCCAGCAGCAGTCGCAGGGCGACGCCGGTGACGGCGGCGAGGGCCGTCGTCGCGACCGCCGTGAGCGCGGTCGGGACCGTGACCGCGACCGCCGCGGCAAGGGCGACGACCAGCAGGGCCAGGGCGGCCAGCAGCAGCGCCAGCAGCAGGGCGGCGGCCGGCAGGACCGTCAGCAGCGGCCCGACGAGGACGGGGACGACTTCGACGGCGGCCGCCGGGGCCGTCGCGGCCGCTACCGCGACCGCCGTGGCCGCCGTGGCCGCGACGACGTCTCCGAGCCGCAGATCGCCGAGGACGACGTCCTGATCCCGGTCGCGGGCATCCTGGACATCCTCGACAACTACGCCTTCATCCGCACGTCGGGCTACCTGCCGGGTCCCAACGACGTGTACGTCTCCCTCGCCCAGGTCCGCAAGAACGGCCTGCGCAAGGGCGACCACGTCACCGGTGCGGTCCGCCAGCCGAAGGACGGCGAGCGCCGCGAGAAGTTCAACGCGCTGGTCCGGCTGGACTCCGTCAACGGCATGGCGCCCGAACACGGCCGTGGGCGGCCGGAGTTCAACAAGCTGACGCCGCTGTACCCGCAGGACCGGCTCCGTCTGGAGACCGACCCGGGCGTCCTGACCACCCGCATCATCGACCTGGTCTCGCCCATCGGCAAGGGCCAGCGCGGTCTGATCGTGGCCCCGCCGAAGACCGGCAAGACCATGATCATGCAGGCGGTCGCCAACGCGATCACGCACAACAACCCCGAGTGCCACCTGATGGTCGTCCTCGTCGACGAGCGTCCGGAAGAGGTCACCGACATGCAGCGGTCGGTCAAGGGCGAGGTCATCTCCTCGACCTTCGACCGCCCGGCCGAGGACCACACCACGGTCGCCGAGCTCGCCATCGAGCGCGCCAAGCGCCTGGTGGAGCTGGGTCACGACGTGGTCGTGCTGCTGGACTCGATCACCCGTCTGGGCCGTGCGTACAACCTGGCGGCCCCGGCCTCCGGCCGCATCCTGTCCGGTGGTGTCGACTCCACCGCCCTGTACCCGCCGAAGCGGTTCTTCGGTGCGGCCCGCAACATCGAGGACGGCGGCTCGCTCACCATCCTCGCCACCGCCCTGGTGGACACCGGGTCCCGCATGGACGAGGTGATCTTCGAGGAGTTCAAGGGCACCGGCAACATGGAGCTCAAGCTCGACCGGAAGCTCGCCGACAAGCGCATCTTCCCCGCGGTGGACGTCGACGCGTCCGGTACCCGCAAGGAGGAGATCCTGCTCGGCGCCGAGGAGCTCGGCGTCGTCTGGAAGCTGCGCCGGGTGCTGCACGCGCTCGACCAGCAGCAGGCGATCGAGCTGCTCCTCGACAAGATGAAGCAGACCAAGTCGAACGTCGAGTTCCTGATGCAGATCCAGAAGACCACGCCGACTCCCGGCAACGGCGACTAGTCGTTTCGCCGGGTTACCGGCACGCCGGGCAAGCCGGTAAGAGGCGCAGCGAAGGCCGCCCCCCTGTCTCAGGGGGGCGGCCTTCTGCCGTTGTGGACCCTGCGTGGCTGTTGCTGTCCCTGCGTGGCTGTTGCGGTCCCTGTGAGGCTGTTGCGGTCCCCGCGAGACCTTCGCCACAGGCTCCGCGCCTCCCCTCGACCCCCACGGCGTCGCCCGGCCCGGCGTCACCGCAGGTGAGCGGGGTTACCAACTGGTACACAGCGGTGCATGGTGGCTATGTCCGTATGGGGTGGACACGCAGCGTTGTGCAACCCTTTCCCGAGTTCCCCCGTCTGACCGGAGGAGCGACGATAGTGCGGTACGGGTCTCACCGACCGAGAACCGACCGGGGCCCGACCCCGACCGCAGGGGGTTAACCGACCGCAGACGCGAGAGCCGAGGAGCGCATGCCTGCCGACAGCACGCGAGGACCGGGCATACCAGGGGAGACCGGCGACACCGGGCCCCGCCGCCGCGGCAAGGGCCGCCGTCGCAAGCCCCCCACCGGGCGGCGCAGGGCCCTGACGGTCCTGGCCTGGACCGCCGCGGGGATCGTCGTGCTCGGCGGCGCGGGAGCGGGCGTCCTCTACTTCAAGCTCAACGGCAACCTCAGGACGGTCGACATCAACCAGGCCCTCGGTGGCGACCGGCCCACCAAGGCCGACAACGGCTCCGAGAACATCCTCGTCCTCGGCTCCGACACCCGCTCCGGCGGCAACAAGAAGCTCGGCGGCGGCGCCGACGACGGCACCGCCCGCTCCGACACGGCGATGATCGTGCACGTCTACAAGGGCCACAAGAAGGCCGGCGTGGTCTCGATACCGCGCGACACCCTCGTCGACCGCCCCGAGTGCACCGACGCCAAGGGCGGCAGGCACGCGGCGGCGCACGGCGCGATGTTCAACGAGTCGTTCTCCGTCGGTGGCGCCGCCTGCGCGGTGAAGACCGTCGAGTCGATGACCGGCCTGCGCATGGACCACTACCTGGAGGTCGACTTCAGCGGGTTCCAGAAGCTCATCGACGATCTCGGCGGAGTCCAGGTCACCACGACGAGGAACATCGACGACCCGAAGAGCCACCTCGCCCTCAAGGCCGGCACACACACCCTCGACGGACAGCAGGCCCTCGGTCTGGTCCGCACCCGGCACGGTGTGGGCGACGGCTCCGACCTCGGCCGTATCCAGCTCCAGCAGGCCTTCGTCAAGGCGCTGGCCGACCAGGTCAAGCACATCGGCGTCCTCACCAACCCCAAGAAGCTCTACGACCTCGCCGACACCGCGACCAAGGCCGTCACCGCCGACTCCGACCTCGGCTCGGTGAACTCCCTGATCGCCTTCGCCGACGGCCTGAAGGGCATCAGCTCCTCCCACATGACCATGGTCACGATGCCGGTGCAGTACGACCCGGCGAACCCCAACCGCGTCCTCGTGCAGAAGGACAAGGCCCAGCAGGTCTGGAACGCCCTGAGGGACGACAAGCCCATCCCCAAGGCGGCCACCGAGGGCACGGCCACCGGCAAGGCCAAGGGCGTGGTGAGCGCACCCTGAGGGGCGCGGGGAACTGCGCGACAAGCCACGAACGACCCGCGCCCGCCCATGGTGAACAAGTGGCACCCCCGGCACGCGGAAAACCCCCACAGCCCCGCGGGGACCCGCGGGGAATACCCGACCCCACCCCCCGGTTTGGGTGGATGGCCCCAGTCCTGGCAGACTGGTACGTCGGCTCCGGTTCACGCTCCGCATCCCGCGGCTGCGACCCGGCGCCCTCCCGGAACATAGGAGACACCTTGAAGCGCGACATCCACCCCGCGTACGTCGAGACGCAGGTCAGCTGCACCTGCGGCGCGTCGTTCACCACTCGCAGCACCATCGACTCCGGCGCCATCCGTGCCGAGGTCTGCTCCGAGTGCCACCCGTTCTACACGGGCAAGCAGAAGATCCTCGACACCGGTGGCCGTGTGGCCCGCTTCGAGGCCCGCTTCGGCAAGGCTGCCGCCGGCTCCAAGAAGTAGCGAGCCCCTTTTCGCCGGTCCACGGCCGTGCCCCCGCCGCGGGGTGCGCCGGGACCGGCGTTTTTGGTCGCCCGCCTTCCCCCACCCCAGCAGTACCGGCAGTACAGGAGCCGAAAGATGTTCGAGGCCGTCGAGGAACTCGTCGCCGAGCACGCCGACCTGGAGAAGCAGCTCGCCGACCCGTCGGTCCACGCCGACCAGGCCAACGCGCGCAAGCTCAACAAGCGCTACGCCGAGCTCACCCCGATCATCGCCGCGTACCGCTCCTGGAAGCAGACCGGCGACGACATCGACACCGCGCGCGAACTCGCCGCGGACGACCCCGACTTCGCGGCCGAGGTCAAGGAGCTGGAGCAGCAGCGCGAGGAGTTGACCGAGAAGCTGCGCCTCCTGCTCGTCCCGCGCGACCCCAGTGACGACAAGGACGTCATCCTGGAGATCAAGGCGGGCGCGGGCGGCGACGAGTCGGCCCTGTTCGCCGGCGACCTGCTGCGCATGTACCTGCGGTACGCCGAGCGGGTCGGCTGGAAGACCGAGATCATCGACGCCACCGAGTCCGAGCTGGGCGGCTACAAGGACGTCCAGGTCGCGGTGAAGACCCGCGGGCAGACCGAGCCCGGCCAGGGCGTGTGGGCCCGGCTGAAGTACGAGGGCGGGGTGCACCGCGTGCAGCGGGTGCCGGCCACCGAGTCCCAGGGCCGTATCCACACCTCCGCGGCCGGTGTGCTGGTCACCCCCGAGGCCGAGGAGGTGGACGTGGAGATCAACCCGGGCGACCTCCGCATCGACGTCTACCGGTCCTCCGGGCCCGGCGGCCAGTCCGTCAACACCACCGACTCCGCGGTGCGCATCACGCACCTGCCCACCGGAGTCGTCGCCTCCTGCCAGAACGAGAAGAGCCAGCTGCAGAACAAGGAGCAGGCGCTGCGTATCCTGCGCTCCAGGCTGCTCGCCATGGCGCAGGAGGAGGCGGAGCGGGAAGCCGCCGACGCCCGCCGCAGCCAGGTCCGCACCGTCGACCGCTCCGAGAAGATCCGCACCTACAACTTCCCGGAGAACCGCATCTCGGACCACCGCGTCGGGTTCAAGGCGTACAACCTGGACCAGGTACTGGACGGCGAACTGGACGCGGTGATCCAGGCCTGCGTCGACGCGGACTCGGCCGCCAAGCTCGCGGCCGCGTAAGACTCGTGCGCACGCGGGACGTGCGCACGTACGAGCACCAACGGAGGACCAGCGTGCAGCAAGAATCCGGGGGGCGGCCCCCGAGTCCCCGCAGCGTGCTGCTCGCGGAGGTGGCGCAGGCCACCCAGCGGCTGGCCGACGCGGGCGTCGACTCGCCGCGCACCGACGCGGAGGAACTCGCGGCGTTCGTGCACGGCGTCAAGCGGGGCCAGCTGCACACCGTGAAGGACGCCGACTTCGATGCCCGCTACTGGGAGGTCATCGCCCGGCGCGAGCAGCGCGAGCCGCTCCAGCACATCACCGGACGCGCCTACTTCCGGTACCTGGAACTCCAGGTCGGGCCCGGGGTGTTCGTGCCCCGGCCGGAGACCGAGTCCGTGGTCGGCTGGGCCATAGACGCCGTACGCGCCATGGACGTCGTCGAGCCGTGCATCGTCGACCTGTGCACCGGCTCGGGGGCCATCGCCCTCGCCCTCGCCCAGGAGGTGCCGCGTTCGCGTGTGCACGCCGTGGAGCTGAGCGAGGACGCCCTGAAGTGGACCCGCAAGAACACGGAGGGGTCCAGGGTCGACCTGCGCCAGGGCGACGCCCGGACGGCGTTCCCGGACCTGGACGGCCAGGTCGACCTCGTCATCTCCAACCCGCCGTACATCCCGCTCACCGAATGGGAGTACGTCGCACCCGAGGCCCGCGACTACGACCCGGAGCTGGCGTTGTTCTCCGGGGAGGACGGCCTCGACCTGATCCGCGGGATCGAGCGCACCGCGCACCGGCTGCTGCGGCCCGGGGGAGTCGTCGTCATCGAGCACGCCGACACCCAGGGCGGACAGGTGCCGTGGATCTTCACCGAGGAGCGGGGCTGGGCCGACGCCGCCGACCACCCCGACCTCAACAACCGGCCGCGGTTCGCCACCGCCCGCAAGGCGCTGCCGTGACCCCCATCAGCACTTCTAACCAGCAGTACGTGTACGAGGAGGTCCGCTGACAATGGCACGGCGATACGACACCAACGACGCCACCGATCGCGTGACGGGTCTGCGCGAGGCGGCGTCCGCCGTCCGCCGGGGCGAACTCGTGGTGCTGCCCACCGACACCGTGTACGGCATCGGCGCCGACGCGTTCTCCGCGGAGGCCGTGGCCGACCTGCTCGCCGCCAAGGGCCGGGGCCGCTCCATGCCCACCCCCGTCCTCATCGGCTCCCCGAACACGCTGCACGGTCTGGTCACGGACTTCTCCGAGATGGCCTGGGAACTCGTGGACGCCTTCTGGCCGGGCGCGCTGACGCTGGTCGCCCGGCACCAGCCGTCCCTCCAGTGGGACCTCGGGGACACCCGGGGCACGGTCGCCGTGCGGATGCCGCTGCACCCGGTCGCCATCGAACTGCTCACGGAGGTCGGCCCGATGGCCGTGTCGTCGGGGAACCTGACCGGCCATCCCGCGCCGGAGACCTGCGGTGCCGCGCAGGAGATGCTCGGCGACTCCGTCTCCGTCTACCTCGACGGCGGCCCGACCCCCGGCAACGTCCCGTCCTCCATCGTCGACGTCACCCGCAAGGTGCCCGTGCTGCTGCGCGAGGGCGCCCTGTCGCCGGAGGAGCTGCGCAAGGTGGTACCCGACCTCGAGGTGGCGAATTGACGGCCCCTGACGCGGGGCGTGGCATAGGCGACACCTTCCGCATCCTGCACGTCAGCACCGGCAACGTGTGCCGCTCGCCCATCACCGAGCGGCTGACCCGGCACTTCGTGGCGGACCGGCTCGGGGATCCGCGGGGCGGCGGGCTGATCGTGGAGAGCGCGGGCACCTGGGGTCACGAGGGCGCGCCGATGGAGGCCAACGCGGAGGCGGTGCTGGCCGACTTCGGCGCGGACGCCTCCGGCTTCACCGGCCGGGAACTGCTGGACGAGCACGTGATCCGTGCCGACCTGGTGCTCACCGCGACCCTCGACCACCGTGCCCAGGTCATCTCCATGGGCCACTCGGCAGGTCTGCGCACCTTCACGCTCAAGGAGTTCACCCGCCTGGTGAGGGCGATAGACCCGGCCACGCTGCCGCCGCTGGAGGACGGCGTGGTCGAACGCGCCCGCGCCCTGGTCCGTGCCGCCGCCGCTCTACGCGGGTGGCTCCTGGCCCCGACGGCCGAGGCCGACGAGGTCTACGACCCCTACGGTGCCCCCCTGACGTTCTTCCGCTCCGTCGGCGACGAGATACACCAGGCCCTGGACCCGGTGGTCACGGCCCTGACAGGCGTCCCGACCCGAGCCTGACACACCGGCCTCGCCGCCGACGGGTCTCGACGCGGGCCCCGCGGCCGGCCGCCGGCTCCGCCGCAGCCGCCCGGCCTCGGACCGGGTGTGCCCGCCCGAGTCCCGTAGACCCCCCGCGCGTGCGGGCCGGGAGGCCGTGTCGAGGCCGCGCACCGGATCCGGAGGCCGTGCCCCGGCCCGGAGGCCGTGTCCCGGCTCGGAGGCCGTGTCCCGGCTCGGAGGTCGTGTCCCGGCTCGGAGGTCGTGTCCCGGCTCGGAGGTCGTGTCCCGGCTCGGAGGCCGTGTCCCCGACGCGGCGTCGTGGCGGGGCTCCGAGAGTGATACCGAGCGGCGGACGCCCACGGGCCGGTGCGCCCCGGTCGCCCCTTCAGGGGCCCTGAGCCGGTGTGTACCGGATCGGCAGGCCCGCCGGCGGACCTGGAGTCGTCCACGAGCTCCCGGGCCGCCAGACGCCCGCGAACCGGCGCCGGAGCCGCCGTCGCCGTGAGCCGCGTCACCCCCCCACCGGCCGAGGCGGACCCACCGAACCTGCCGCACCCTGTCGGCCGCAGGGGTAGTCGTGACGGCGTAAGGAGCCGCGCGGGGTGGGGTGGGGCGGCCTACATTGGACGTACGTCAACGTCGACCGTCCGGAGCGCGACATGTCGGTCATCCCCGTTCTCGAGGCCGATCTCCTGCGGCGGCAGGACCCCGAACTGGCCGACGTCCTGCTCGGTGAGCTCGACCGGCAGTCGACGACGCTCCAGCTCATCGCGGCGGAGAACTTCACCTCGCCCGCGGTGCTCGCCACGCTCGGCTCGGTGCTGGCGAACAAGTACGCCGAGGGCTACCCGGGCGCCCGGCACCACGGCGGCTGCGAGATCGTCGACGTCGCCGAACGCCTCGCCGTGGCCCGGGCGAAGGCCCTGTTCGGCGCCGAACACGCCAACGTGCAGGCCCACTCGGGCTCCTCCGCGGTGCTCGCCGCCTACGCGGCGCTGCTGCGGCCCGGCGACACCGTGCTCGCCCTCGGCCTGCCCTACGGCGGGCACCTCACGCACGGCTCGCCCGCGAACTTCTCCGGCCGCTGGTTCGACTTCGTCGGCTACGGCGTCGACGCCGAGACCGGACTCATCGACCACCAGCAGGTCCGCACGCTCGCCCGCACCCACCGGCCCAAGGCGATCGTGTGCGGCTCCATCGCCTACCCGCGCCACATCGACTACGCCTTCTTCCGCACGGTCGCCGACGAGGTCGGCGCCTACCTGATCGCCGACGCGGCCCATCCCATCGGGCTCGTCGCCGGCAAGGCGGCGCCCAACCCCGTGCCGTACGCCGACGTGGTGTGCGCCACCACCCACAAGGTGCTGCGCGGGCCGCGCGGCGGGATGCTCCTGTGCGGCGGCGAGCTGGCCGAGCGCGTCGACCGCGCCGTCTTCCCCTTCACCCAGGGAGGCGCCCAGATGCACACCATTGCCGCCAAGGCCGTGGCGTTCGGCGAGGCCGCGACCCCGGCCTTCGCCGCCTACGCCCACCAGGTCGTCGCCAACGCGCGCGTCCTCGCCGCCCGGCTGGCCGCGGAGGGCCTTGCCGTCACCACCGGCGGCACGGACACCCACCTGATCACCGCCGACCCGGCGCCGCTCGGCGTCGAGGGACGCGCCGCGCGCGGACGACTGGCAGCCGCCGGTATCGTCCTCGACTGCTGCGCGCTGCCGCACGCCGACGGCCGCGGACTGCGCCTGGGCACCGCAGCGGTGACCACCCAGGGCATGGGCCAGCAGGAGATGGAGCGGATAGCCGTCCTGTTCGGCAAGGTGCTGCGCGGCGAGGTCGACGGGGCGAGCGCGCGTGAGGACGTGCGCGAACTCACTGGCCGGTTTCCGCCGTATCCCGGCTGAGACGGGGTGGCGGAACGGGCGTACAAACCCGTACACAGCCACACGTGCAACCATCGTCGCTACCCGGAAGTCCCCATACATATGCCTGCGTCGCTAGGGTGTGGGGCTGAGAAGGCCAGCGAGACCTGTGGGGAAGCCTGTGCGTGAATACCTGCTGACGCTCTGCATCACGGCCGCGGTGACGTATCTGCTGACAGGGCCGGTACGCAAGTTCGCGATCGTGGCGGGGGCGATGCCGGAGATCCGGGCACGTGACGTGCACCGGGAGCCCACTCCCCGGCTCGGCGGGATCGCCATGTTCTTCGGCCTGTGCGCGGGCCTGCTGGTCGCCGACCACCTCACCAACCTCAACGAGGTCTTCGAGAAGTCGAACGAGCCGCGCGCGCTGCTCTCCGGCGCCGCCCTGATCTGGCTGATCGGCGTCCTGGACGACAAGTTCGAGATTGACGCCCTGATCAAGCTGGGCGGCCAGATGATCGCCGCCGGTGTCATGGTGATGCAGGGTCTGACGATCCTGTGGCTGCCCGTGCCCGGCGTCGGCACGGTCGCGCTCACCCAGTGGCAGGGCACCCTGCTCACGGTCGCGCTGGTCGTCATCACCATCAACGCGGTCAACTTCGTCGACGGCCTCGACGGCCTGGCCTCCGGCATGGTGTGCATCGCGGCCGCTGCGTTCTTCATGTACGCCTACCGGATCTGGTACTCGTACGGCATCGAGGCCGCCGCCCCCGCGACCCTCTTCGCGGCCGTCCTCATGGGCATGTGCCTGGGCTTCCTGCCGCACAACATGCATCCCGCGCGGATCTTCATGGGCGACTCGGGGTCCATGCTCATCGGCCTGGTCCTGGCGGCCGGCGCGATCTCGGTGACCGGGCAGGTCGACCCGGACCTGATGAACCTGTTCACCGGCTCCGAGCGCAACTCCGTGCACCAGATGGTGCCGGTCTACATCCCGCTGCTGATGCCGCTGACGATCATCGCCATCCCGGCCGCCGACCTGGTGCTGGCCATCGTGCGGCGGACCTGGCACGGCCAGTCGCCGTTCGCCGCCGACCGCGGCCATCTGCACCACCGCCTGCTGGAGATCGGCCACTCGCACAGCCGGGCCGTGCTGATCATGTACTTCTGGTCGGCCCTGATCGGCTTCGGCGCGCTCTCCTACTCGGTCAAGTCGGCGTCCATGTGGATCGTGCTGAGCATCGTGGCCCTCAGCTTCATCGGCCTGGTGCTGCTCCTGCTGCCCCGCTTCACCCCGCGCGCCCCGCGCTGGGCCGAGCGGTTCGTGCCGCCGCGCTACCGGCGCCGTCGCGTGGGCGCGGCCCCGGACGCCGCCACGCCCGCGGCGACGCCGTCCGCGCCCCATGAGGAGCCCCAGGAGGAGTCCCGGGAGCACACGGAGGCGTCCGCGGCAGCGGAGAGCCCGGCGCCGGGGGAGACGCCCGTGGCGGCGGGCGTGGGGGTCCGTGCCGGCGCGACCGGTGCGGCCGGTGTCAACGGAGCGACCGCCGTGGGAGCCCGTTCGCGCGTCCTGGACGGGCGGAAAGCCGGAACGTCGCGCTGACGGGCGTCAAGGTAAGAATCTGACTAAGGCGTTGCCAACCCGTGGGGCGTCAAATTCCCCCAATACCGGGCGAATGGGTCTGGATTTTGCACAGAAGTGCGGCTGTACTCTCACGTGTGAGGGTCAGCACACCCGCGAGGTAAAGACCTCATCAAATAGTTTGTGATACCGTTCACGAGTATCCCGGAGAGCCGAAGGGCCACAGTGCGAAGGTCCTGGTGGGGCCGAGGTTTTCCCCCTCGGCACCGGGACTACGCTCGTCCCATGACGACGCCCTGCCCCCTGTGAATGCGGAGTTGCCGCGATGCCGTCCAATGACGCCCGGATCCTGGCCGAGGCCGCTGTGCCCACAGCCGCCGTCGGTGTGGTCGCCGCCGTCATCAGTGGCGTGGTCGCCGGTGGCAAAGGGACGATCGGTGCGGTCGTCGCGACCGTGGTCGTGATCCTGTTCATGGGGCTCGGCCTCTACGTCCTGCAGCGCACCGCCAAATCGCTTCCGCATCTCTTCCAGGCGATGGGCCTGATGCTCTACGCGGCCCAGATCCTGCTGCTGTTCGTCTTCCTGGCCGCGTTCAAGCACACGACGCTGTTCAACCCCAAGGCCTTCGCCTTCACGCTGCTCGCCGCCACGCTGGTATGGATCGCGGCGCAGACGCGGGCCCACATGAAGTCCAAGATCCTCTACGTCGAGCCCGACTCGGCTCCGTCCACGGCCGGCCAGAAGTCCGAAAAGACGGAGCGCTCGTCGTGAGCGGTAGGGCCGGGATAAAGACGCATGAGAGATCCTGCTATCGTCCGGTGCCAACTGCGGCATCGCGGGCGCGGGCATCCGAGCTGACGCCTGTTCGATCGCGAGGCGAGATGCCCCACTGCCGCCCCCACATCCGTAATACCAGTCCCGTGCCGAACCGCGGCAGCGCGCCGCGCCGACACAACGAGGTTGCCGTACCTATGCGCCATGCTGAAGGAGCCCGCGGTGAGTGCTGACCCGACGCAGGTGCTCGCCTTCGAGACCGACTGCCACATCTTCGCCGGCTGTGGCTTCCCCGCTCCGGGCCTGCACTCGTTCCTGTTCGAGCCCCTCTGGGGCAACGCGGACAGCAACCTGTACTTCAACAAGCCGATGCTGCTGGCGCTGCTCGGCTCCATCATCGTCATCGGGTTCTTCTGGACCGCCTTCCGTAAGCCGACGGTCGTGCCGGGCAAGCTCCAGATGGTCGCCGAGGCGGGCTACGACTTCATCCGGCGCGGTGTCGTCTACGAGACGATCGGCAAGAAGGAAGGCGAGAAGTACGTCCCGCTCGTCGTCTCCCTGTTCTTCTTCATCTGGATGATGAACCTCTGGTCGATCGTCCCGGTCGCCCAGTTCCCGGTGACCTCGATCATCGCGTACCCGATCGTGCTGGCCCTGATCGTCTACGTCCTGTGGGTCTCGCTGACCTTCAAGCGGCACGGTTTCGTGGGCTTCTTCAAGAACGTGACGGGCTACGACAAGTCGCTGGGCCCGGTGCTGCCGCTGGCCATGCTCATCGAGTTCTTCTCGAACCTGCTGGTCCGGCCCTTCACCCACGCGGTCCGGCTCTTCGCGAACATGTTCGCGGGCCACACGCTGCTGCTGCTCTTCACGATCGCCAGCTGGTACCTGCTCAACGGCATCGGCATCGCCTACGCGGGCGTCAGCTTCGTCATGACGATCGTGATGACGGCCTTCGAGCTCTTCATCCAGGCACTGCAGGCGTACGTCTTCGTCCTCCTGACGTGCACGTACATCCAGGGCGCGCTCGCCGAGCACCACTGAGCGTCCCGCAGAGCAACCCCCTGATCGTCCGGTGGCCAACCCCCACCGGTCCGTAAAGAAAAGGAAGAACTGGCATGTCCCAGACCCTTGCCGCTGTTTCCGGCTCGCTCGGCTCCGTCGGTTACGGCCTCGCTGCCATCGGTCCCGGCGTCGGCGTCGGCATCATCTTCGGTAACGGCACCCAGGCCCTGGCCCGCCAGCCCGAGGCCGCCGGCCTGATCCGCGCCAACCAGATCCTCGGCTTCGCCTTCTGTGAGGCGCTCGCCCTCATCGGTCTGGTCATGCCGTTCGTCTACGGCACCTGATTCGCCGATCAGCGAAAGCCCCCTAGACGAAAGGCAATGACATGAGCCAGCTGCTCATTCTGGCGGCCGAGACGGAGAACCCCCTCGTCCCGCCGATTCCCGAGCTCGTCATCGGCCTGCTCGCCTTCGTCATCGTCTTCGGTTTCCTCGCGAAGAAGCTCCTCCCGAACATCAACAAGGTTCTGGAGGAGCGCCGCGAGGCCATCGAGGGCGGTATCGAGAAGGCCGAGGCCGCTCAGACCGAGGCCCAGAGCGTTCTTGAGCAGTACAAGGCTCAGCTCGCCGAGGCCCGCCACGAGGCCGCGCGCCTGCGCCAGGAGGCGCAGGAGCAGGGCGCCACGCTCATCGCCGAGATGCGGGCCGAGGGCCAGCGTCAGCGCGAGGAGATCGTCGCCGCCGGCCACGCCCAGATCGAGGCCGACCGCAAGGCCGCCGCGTCCGCCCTGCGGCAGGACGTCGGCACGCTGGCCACCGAGCTGGCCGGCAAGCTCGTCGGCGAGTCCCTCGAGGACCACGCCCGGCAGAGCCGTGTGATCGACCGCTTCCTCGACGGCCTCGACGAAGCCGCTTCGAAGGCCGAGGCGACTCGATGACCATGCACGGAGCCAGCCGTGAGGCACTGACCGCCGCACGTACGCGTCTGGACGCGCTGACGGACTCCACCTCCGTGGACGCCGCGCAGCTCGCCGACGAGCTGGCGGCCGTCACCGCGCTGCTCCACCGCGAGGTCGGCCTGCGTCGGGTCCTGACCGACCCGGCGCAGTCCGGCGAGGCCAAGGCCACGCTGGTGCAGCGCCTGCTCGGCGGGCAGATCGGCGGCACCGCCGTCGACCTGGTGTCGGGCCTGGTGCGTTCCCGCTGGTCGCAGCCCCGCGACCTGGTCGACACGCTCGAGGAACTGGCGGACACCGCCGACCTCACCGCGGCCCAGCGGAACGGCACGCTCGACAGCGTCGAGGACGAACTGTTCCGCTTCGGTCGGATCGTCTCCTCCAGTACCGGGCTGCGCGCGGCGCTGACCGACCGCGCCGCGACCGCCTCGGCCAAGAAGGAGCTGCTGCGCCGGCTGCTCGGCGGCCGCACGGCCGCGACCACCGAGCGTCTGGTGACGCGCCTTGTGACCGCGCCGCGGGGACGTAGCCTGGAAGCGGGACTGGAGTCCCTGACCAAGCTCGCCGCCGACCGTCGCAACCGCATGGTCGCCGTCGTCACCTCGGCGGTCCCGCTGAGCGACCCGCAGAAGCAGCGCCTCGGCGCGGCCCTCGCCAAGCTCTACGGCCGTCAGATGCACCTCAACCTCGACGTGGACCCCGACGTCCTCGGCGGGATGCGGGTGCAGGTCGGCGACGAGGTCATCAACGGCTCCCTCGCGGACCGGCTCGAGGACGCCTCCCGCCGCATGGCGAGCTAGCAGTAACTCAACACGCAAGACGTACACGACGGCCCTGGTTGGGCCGTGCAGAGGATTCACCTCTTACTGGGGGGAGTCCCGAACTCGTGGAACACCCCCCAAGTGAAACTTCGGGCCCAACAAGGAGAGCAGGGAACCCAGATGGCGGAGCTCACGATCCGGCCGGAGGAGATCCGGGACGCGCTGGAGAACTTCGTCCAGTCGTACAAGCCGGACGCGGCCTCGCGCGAGGAGGTCGGTACGGTCACCCTTGCCGGCGACGGCATCGCGAAGGTCGAGGGCCTTCCCTCGGCCATGGCCAACGAGCTGCTGAAGTTCGAGGACGGCACCCTCGGCCTCGCCCTCAACCTCGAGGAGCGCGAGATCGGTGCCATCGTCCTCGGTGAGTTCAGCGGCATCGAGGAGGGCCAGCCGGTGCAGCGCACCGGTGAGGTGCTCTCGGTCGCGGTCGGCGAGGGCTACCTCGGCCGTGTCGTCGACCCGCTCGGCAACCCGATCGACGGCCTCGGCGAGATCGAGACCGAGGGCCGCCGCGCCCTCGAACTGCAGGCCCCCACGGTCATGCAGCGCAAGTCGGTGCACGAGCCGATGGAGACGGGCTACAAGGCCGTCGACGCCATGACCCCGATCGGCCGCGGTCAGCGTCAGCTGATCATCGGCGACCGCCAGACCGGCAAGACCGCCCTGGCCGTCGACACGATCATCAACCAGCGCGACAACTGGCGCACCGGCGACCCGAACAAGCAGGTCCGCTGCATCTACGTCGCCATCGGCCAGAAGGGCTCCACCATCGCGTCGGTCCGGCGCTCGCTGGAGGAGAACGGCGCGCTGGAGTACACGACCATCGTGGCCGCCCCGGCGTCCGACCCGGCCGGCTTCAAGTACCTGGCGCCGTACACCGGTTCCGCCATCGGTCAGCACTGGATGTACCAGGGCAAGCACGTCCTGATCATCTTCGACGACCTGTCGAAGCAGGCCGACGCCTACCGCGCCGTGTCGCTGCTGCTGCGCCGTCCGCCGGGCCGTGAGGCCTACCCGGGCGACGTCTTCTACCTGCACTCCCGTCTGCTGGAGCGCTGCGCGAAGCTGTCCGACGACATGGGCAAGGGCTCGATGACCGGTCTGCCGATCGTCGAGACCAAGGCCAACGACGTCTCGGCGTTCATCCCGACCAACGTCATCTCCATCACCGACGGCCAGTGCTTCCTGGAGTCGGACCTGTTCAACGCCGGTCAGCGCCCCGCGCTGAACGTCGGTATCTCCGTCTCCCGAGTCGGTGGTTCCGCGCAGCACAAGGCGATGAAGCAGGTCTCCGGCCGACTGCGCGTGGACCTGGCCCAGTTCCGTGAGCTGGAGGCGTTCGCCGCCTTCGGTTCGGACCTGGACGCGGCCTCCAAGGCCCAGCTGGAGCGCGGTCAGCGCATGGTCGAGCTGCTGAAGCAGGACCAGTACCAGCCGATGGCCACCGAGGACCAGGTCGTCTCCGTCTGGGCCGGTACCACCGGCAAGATGGACGAGGTGCCGGTCGCCGACATCCGCCGCTTCGAGAAGGAGCTCCTGGAGTACCTGCACCGCAAGGAGCAGGGCCTCATGACCTCCATCAAGGAGGGCGGCAAGATGTCCGACGACACGCTCCAGGCCGTCGCCGAGGCGATCGTCGAGTTCAAGAAGCAGTTCGAGACGGGCGACGGCAAGCTGCTCGGCGAGGACACCCCGGCCGCTGCCGCCAAGTGACGTAAGGAAGGGACCTGACTCATGGGAGCTCAGCTCCGGGTCTACAAGCGTCGCATCCGATCCGTCACCGCGACCAAGAAGATCACCAAGGCGATGGAGATGATCGCCGCCTCGCGCGTCGTCAAGGCGATGCGCAAGGTGTCGGCCTCCACGCCGTACGCGCAGGAACTGACCCGCGCGGTCACGGCGGTCGGAACCGGGTCCAACACCAAGCACCCGCTGACCACGGAGGCGGAGAACCCGACCCGCGCCGCGGTACTGCTCCTGACGAGCGACCGCGGCCTGGCCGGCGCCTTCAACTCCAACGCCATCAAGGCGGCGGAGCAGCTGACCGCGCGCCTCGAGCGCGAGGGCAAGCAGGTCGACGCCTACATCGTCGGCCGGCGTGGTGTGGCCCACTACAACTTCCGTGAGCGCACGATCGCTCAGTCGTGGACCGGCTTCACCGACGAGCCCTCGTACGCGGACGCCAAGACGGTGGCGGCCCCGCTGATCGAGGCCATCCAGCAGGACACCGAGGACGGCGGCGTGGACGAACTCCACATCGTCTACACGGAGTTCGTCTCGATGATGACGCAGACGGCGACCGACGCCCGGCTGCTGCCGCTGCGCCTCGAAGAGGTGTCGGAGGAGGCCGCGGCGAAGGACGAGATCCTCCCGCTGTACGACTTCGAGCCCTCGGCGGAGGACGTCCTCGACGCGCTGCTGCCGCGCTATGTGGAGAGCCGGATCTACAACGCGCTGCTCCAGTCGGCCGCTTCGAAGCACGCCGCCACGCGGCGCGCGATGAAGTCGGCCACCGACAACGCGGGCGAGCTGATCAACACGCTCGCGCGTCTTGCCAACGCGGCCCGCCAGGCCGAAATCACCCAGGAAATCAGCGAGATCGTCGGTGGCGCGAGCGCCCTGGCCGACGCGACCGCGGGGAGTGACAAGTAATGACCACCACTGTTGAGACGGCCACGGCGGCGGGCCGCGTCGCGCGGGTCATCGGCCCGGTCGTCGACGTGGAGTTCCCCGTCGACGCGATGCCGGACATCAATAACGCCCTTCACGTCCAGGTCGCCGACCCGGCCAACGCGGGCGAGCAGAAGACGCTGACGCTCGAGGTCGCCCAGCACCTCGGTGACGGCATCGTCCGCACGATCTCCATGCAGCCCACCGACGGTCTGGTCCGCCAGTCCCCGGTGACGGACACCGGCGCGCCGATCTCCGTCCCGGTCGGCGACTTCACCAAGGGCAAGGTGTTCAACACCCTCGGTGAGGTGCTGAACGTCGACGCGAAGTACGACGGTGAGCGCTGGGCGATCCACCGCAAGGCGCCGAACTTCGACGAGCTCGAGTCGAAGACCGAGATGTTCGAGACCGGCGTCAAGGTCATCGACCTGCTGACCCCGTACGTCAAGGGCGGCAAGATCGGTCTGTTCGGCGGCGCCGGCGTCGGCAAGACGGTGCTCATCCAGGAGATGATCTACCGCGTCGCCAACAACCACGACGGTGTCTCCGTGTTCGCCGGTGTCGGCGAGCGCACCCGTGAGGGCAACGACCTCATCGACGAGATGAGCGAGTCGGGCGTCATCGACAAGACCGCCCTGGTCTTCGGTCAGATGGACGAGCCCCCGGGCACCCGTCTGCGCGTCGCGCTGGCCGGCCTGACCATGGCCGAGTACTTCCGTGACGTCCAGAAGCAGGACGTGCTGTTCTTCATCGACAACATCTTCCGCTTCACGCAGGCCGGTTCCGAGGTCTCCACGCTGCTCGGCCGTATGCCCTCCGCGGTGGGTTACCAGCCGAACCTGGCCGACGAGATGGGTCTCCTCCAGGAGCGCATCACCTCGACCCGCGGTCACTCGATCACCTCGATGCAGGCGATCTACGTCCCCGCGGACGACCTGACCGACCCGGCCCCGGCCACCACCTTCGCCCACCTCGACGCGACGACGGTTCTGTCCCGTCCGATCTCGGAGAAGGGCATCTACCCGGCCGTGGACCCGCTGGACTCCACGTCCCGGATCCTGGACCCCCGCTACATCGCGGCGGACCACTACAACGCGGCCATGCGCGTGAAGAACATCCTGCAGAAGTACAAGGACCTGCAGGACATCATCGCGATCCTCGGCATCGACGAGCTCGGCGAGGAGGACAAGATCGTCGTCCACCGTGCCCGTCGCGTGGAGCGCTTCCTGTCCCAGAACACCCACGTCGCCAAGCAGTTCACCGGTGTGGACGGCTCGGACGTGCCGCTGGACGAGTCGATCGCGGCGTTCAACGCGATCTGCGACGGCGAGTACGACCACTTCCCCGAGCAGGCGTTCTTCATGTGCGGTGGTATCGAGGACCTGAAGAAGAACGCGAAGGAGCTGGGCGTCTCCTGAGCATCCAGCTCACCTGAGGGGGCGGGGTACGTCCCGCCCCCTCTCCCACGCCCCTTAGAATTGACCCCAACACCCGGCAGTCCCGCCGGGTGGTGACCCGAGGAGCCACTCTTGGCTGCTGAGCTGCACGTCGAGCTGGTCGCTGCCGACCGCCAGGTCTGGTCCGGCGAGGCCACCCTGGTCGTCGCGCGCACCACGTCCGGCGACATCGGCGTCATGCCCGGTCACCAGCCGCTGCTCGGTGTGCTGGAGTCGGGCCCGGTGACCATCCGTACGAGTGAAGGTGCGACGGTCGTCGCCGCGGTGCACGGCGGTTTCATCTCGTTCGCGGACGGCAAGCTGTCGCTGCTGGCGGAGATCGCCGAACTCTCCGACGAGATCGACGTCCAGCGCACCGAGCGGGAGCTCGAACGCGCGAAGGCGGAGGGCGACGCTCATGCCGAGCGTCGCGCGGAGGTCCGACTGCGCGCGGCGACCGCGAGCTGAACCAGCCAGCCGTGTGATGACGTCACTCAGCCGCGGCCGGTACCGGAGCAATCCGGAACCGGCCGCGGCTGAGGTGAATGTGGGTGTTTTTTCCGTTCCATTACCTAGGAGACGAGGAGGTCGGTGTCGATGGTCCTCGCTCTGACTGTGTGCGGGCTGGTGGTCTTGCTCGTGGTGGTGGGACTGTTCGTCTTCGGCCTGCGCCGCAGGCTTATCCAGCGCTCCGGCGGCACCTTCGACTGCAGCCTGCGCTGGGACGTACCGGAGAAGACCGACACCAGCGGCAAGGGCTGGAGCTACGGCGTGGCCCGCTACAACGGCGACCGCGTCGAGTGGTTCCGCGTCTTCTCCTACGCCCTGCGGCCCCGCCGTACCCTGGAACGGGCGTCCATCGAGGTGGCAGGCCGCCGGCTGCCCGAGGGCGAGGAGGAACTCGCCCTGCTCTCCGACGCGGTCGTCCTCACCTGCCTGCACCGCGGCACCCGGCTGGAACTCGCGATGAGCGAGGACGCGCTGACCGGTTTTCTCGCCTGGCTGGAGGCGGCGCCGCCCGGGCAGAGGGTGAACGTCGCGTAGTACGACGGAAGAGCTCCCCCGGACGTGGATCCGGGGGAGCTCTTCCGGTCTCGGGGGCCGGTGGGCCCCTACGACAGACCGCTGTTGATGGCGTTCACCAGTTCGCCGTTGCTGGTGTCACCGCTGAACTCCCAGAAGAAGGCACCGCCCAGTCCCTGCTGCTTCGCCCAGGACATCTTCGTGCCGATGGTGGCCGGGGTGTCGTAGGACCACCAGTTGTTGCCGCACTTGGCGTAGGCGGTGCCGGCGATGGTGCCGGTGGCCGGGCAGGACGTCTTGAGCACCTTGTAGTCCTCGATGCCCTGCTCGTACGTGCCGTTCGCCGGGCCCGTGGCCGTGCCGCCCGGGGCGGCCTGGGTGACCCCGGTCCAGCCGCGGCCGTACAGGCCGATGCCGATGAGCAGCTTGCTCGCCGGGACGCCCTTGGACTTGTACTTGGCCATCGCGTCGGCCGTGGTGAAGCCGGCCTGCGGGATGCCGTCGTACGAGGTGAGCGGGGAGTGCGGGGCGGTGGGGCCCTGCGCGTCCCAGGCGCCGAAGAAGTCGTACGTCATCACGTTGTACCAGTCGAGGTACTGCGCGGCCCCGCCGTAGTCGGCGGCGTCGACCTTGCCGCCGGAGGTGCCGTCGGCGGAGACGGCCGCCGTGACCAGGGCGCCGTTGCCGAACTTGGCGCGCAGCGCGGCCGCCACGTTCTTGATGGCCGCGGAACCGCTGGTGTCACAGGTCAGACCGCAGGCGTTCGGGTACTCCCAGTCGATGTCGATGCCGTCGAACACGTCGGCCCAGCGGGAGTCCTTCACCAGGTCGTAGCAGGACTGGGCGAAGGCGGTCGGGTTCTTGGCCGCGTCCGCGAAGCCGCCGGACCAGGTCCAGCCGCCGAAGGACCACAGCACCTTGATGTTCGGGTACTTGGCCTTGAGCTGGCGCAGCTGGTTGAAGTTGCCGCGCAGCGGCTGGTCCCAGGTGTCGGCGACGCCGCTGACCGACTGGTCGGCGGTGAACGCCTTGTCGTAGTCGGCGTAGGAGTCGCCGATCGCGCACTTGCCGCCGGTGACGTTGCCGAAGGCGTAGTTGATGTGCGTGATCTTCGACGCGGAGCCGGAGGTCACGATGTCCTTGACGTTGTAGTTGCGGCCGTAGATGCCCCACTCGGTGAAGTACCCGAGCCGCACCTTGCTCCCGGGCGGGGGAGTGCCGCCGCCGTTGTCGCCGCCGCCGTTGTCGCCGCCGGTGGTGCGCACGGCGACCGAGCCGCTGACCGGGCCGGTCTGGTCGGCGGTGTCGCGGGCCTGGACGCTGTAGGAGTAGTCGGTGCCGGCGGTCAGTCCGGTGTCCGTGTACGAGGTCGTCGTCACGGTCGCGACCGTCCTGCCGTCACGCAGCACGTCGTAGTTCTTGATGCCCTTGTCGTCGGTGGCCGCGCCCCAGGTGAGCTTCACCGAGGTGTCGGTGATGTTCGAGGCGGTCGGGGTGCCCGGGGCGGAGGGCGGGTTGTCGCCGGGTACGGTGCTGCCGCCGTCACAACTGCCGCCGTTGAGCTTGCAGTTGCTCGGGGAGCCGGCGCCGGCGCCGTTGAAGCCGAAGGAGACGGAGGCGCCCGGGGCGAGGGTGCCGTTGTAGGACTTGTTCTTGGCGGTCCAGTGGGTGCCGGAGCTGGTCACGTCCGCGTCCCAGGCGGAGGTGACGGAGGTCCCGGAGGGGAAGTCCCACTCGATGGTCCACGAACTGATGGCGGCGGAGCCGGAGTTGGTCACCGTCCACTTGCCCTCGAAGCCGGTGCCCCAGTCCTGGGTCTTGGCGTAGGTGGCGGTGGCCGTTGTCGCGGCCTGGGCGGAGCCCGCGAGGCCGACCAGGCCGGCCAGCGGGAGCAGCAGGGTCGCGAACCCGGCCGCGGCTCTGTGTCTGAAGCGCATACCGCGCCTCCTCTTTTGATGTCGCCTGCGGGGCGCTGCGGCCACCCCTTCGGCGGTGGGGGTTGTGGTCGGGAGCGTGGCTGAGCCATCACGCCCACCGGTGCCGCGAGAATAGAAAGGTCTGGACCACGGGTCAATAGGTCTGGACCACTAGTCCTCCTTGCTCCTCAGATCCCCAACTCCTGTGTGAGGACGGCCGCTTGCACTCGGCTGCGCAGCCCCAGCTTGCTCAGCAGGCGGCTGACGTGGGTCTTCACGGTGCCTTCCGCGAGGTCCAGGCGGCGCGCGATCCCGGCGTTGGACAGCCCCTCGCCCAGACACGACAGCACCTCGCGCTCCCGCGGGGTGAGGGTGCCCAGCGAGGCCGGCGCCGCCTTCGCCTCCCGTGCCGGACCGGCGGCGAACTCGGCGATCAGTCGCCGGGTGACGGCGGGCGCGACGATCCCCTCCCCGCGTGCCACCGTGCGCACCGCCTCCACCAGTTCCCGCGCCTCGGCGCTCTTGAGCAGGAACCCGGCCGCTCCCGCGCGCAGCGCCCCGAAGACGTACTCGTCGAAGTCGAAGGTGGTCAGCACGAGGACGTCCGCCAACTGCTCCGCCACCACCTGCCGGGTCGCCGACACCCCGTCCAGGCGCGGCATCTGGACATCCATCAGCACCACGTCGGGGCGCAGCTCGCGGGCCAGCGCCACCGCCTGCTCGCCGTCCGCCGCCTCGCCGGCCACCTCGATGCCGGCCGCGCCGCGCAGGATCAGCACCAGCCCGGCGCGGACTGCGGACTGGTCCTCGGCGACGAGGACACGGATCATGCGGGTTCTCCTTCGCCGTCGCCCAGGGGGAGGGTGGCACGGACGGTCCAGACGGCGCCCTCGGGACCGGCCGCGAACGTGCCACCGAGCAGTGCGGCCCGCTCCCGCATCCCGATCAGGCCAGCACCGGAGCCCGGAGCGCGCGGGCCGCCCCGGTGGCCGTAGGGGCTGGTGACCCGCACCTCCAGCGCGCCGTCGTCATCCGAGTGCCTTGGCGGCCCCGGAGGTGCGCCCCTGGCCAGCGTGACGGTGACGGGGCCCGGCGCCGCGTGCTTGAGCGCGTTGGTCAGCGACTCCTGCACGATCCGGTACGCCGCCAGCTCCACCGGCGTCGGAACCTTGTCGTGGCGGGCGTCGAGCGTGACCTCGAGCCCGTTGCCGCGGGCGGCCTCGGCCAGCGCCTCGAGACCGTCCAGGGTCGGCGCGGCGGCAGGGGGGTGCTCGTCCCCGCTGTCGCGCAGGACGCCGATCAGCCGCCGCATCTCCGCCAGCCCCTCGACACTGTTCTCCCGGATCACGGTGAGCGCGTGCCGCGAGGTCTCCGGGTCGTCGATGGACAGTGCGGCCGTGGAGTGGATGGCGATCGCGGACAGGTGGTTGGCGACCAGGTCGTGCAACTCCCGGGCCATACGGGCACGTTCGGCGACAACGGCCTGGGTGCGGTCCGTCTCGGCGAGCAGTGCGGTCTGTTCGGCGCGCAGCCGGGCGGCCTCGGCGGCCTCGCGGTGGTTGCGCACGACCCAGCCGGTGCTCGCGGGCGCGAGCGCCACCACACCGACGCCCACGCCGACCAGCAGGCCCTGGGGAGTGCGCCAGAGCGCGGCGGGCACCACACCGCCGATCACGGTGAGCAGCCCGGTCACCCAGGGCAGGCGGCGGGCGGAGGCCGGGGTGCCGTACAGGACGGCCGCGTACATGAGGTCCGTGAACATCACGACCGTCACCACGCTGCCCCGCGTCAGGGTGTCCGCGGCCAGCGCGGCCGTGCCGATCAGCACAGCCGCCCCGGGCCGGGTGCGGCGCATGAGCTCGCAGCCCGCCGTCACCGCGAGCGGCACCATGACGACCCAGCGCTGCGGCCACAGCACCAGGCCGTCCGCGCTCTCGCGGGGACCCAGACCGATGGCCCACAGCAGCAGCCCGCCGAGCAGCCCGCCCAGCGCGATCCGCACGTCGTCCCGGTGCGGGCGGGGCAGTCGTACGGCCATGGGTCCATCCAACACGGCCCGGCGCCCTGCCGCCTGATACCCGGGGAGCATCTCGACTACATCGAAGGATGCAGTCGCGGTTCGTCACTGCCGACGACGGACCGGACGCGATCCCCCGGAATCCTGAGAGCGGGGACCGAGGGGAGCAACCGTGATCGTCGCACTGGTCGTCGCCTGCGAGGTGGGCTTCTGGGTATTGCTGGCGCTGGGCCTGGCCGCCCGCTACCTCCTGCGGTGGCGCCGCACCGGCCTGGCCCTGCTGCTGGGCGAGCCGCTGCTGGAGGTGGTGCTGTTCGTCGCCACGGCCCTGGACCTGAGGAACGGTGCGGAGCCCGGCTGGGAGCACGGCCTGGCAGCCCTGTACATCGGTTTCACGGTCGGCTACGGCCACTACACCGTCCGCCGACTCGACGCCCACGCGACCCACCGGCTGGCCGGCGGTCCGCGCCCCGAGAAGCCGCCCCGCCACGGCCTGGCCCGGGCCCGCTACGAGGGCGGCCTCTGGCTGCGCACCCTCCTCGCGTCGTGTGTCGCCCTCGCCCTGCTCCAGGCGGCGATCCTGTACGTCGGCGACGCGTCCGCCACCGAGCCGCTCAGGTCCTGGCAGGGGACCACGCTGCGCATCGCCGGGATCCACGGGCTGATCGCGCTGTCGTACCTGCTCTTCCCCAAGAAGGCGCCGGCCGGGTCGGCCGGCCCGGGCGAGGAGCGCACGGACGGGGAGCGCACACCGGCCGGACGGTGAGCGGGCGAGGGGCGCCTCGGCGGGAAGGAACGCTCAGCGTTCGCCGCCCGGTACCCACAGCACGTCCCCGGAGGCCTTGTTGGCCGTGCGCGCCAGGATGAACAACAGGTCCGACAGCCGGTTGAGGTAGGTCGCGGTGAGCGGGTTCATCGTCTCGCCGTGCACCTCCAGGGCGGCCCAGGTCGAGCGCTCCGCCCGGCGGACCACCGTGCACGCCTGGTGGAGCAGGGCCGCGCCCGGCGTCCCGCCGGGGAGGATGAAGGAGCGGAGCTTGTCGAGCTCGGCGTTGAAGAGGTCGCAGTCCGCCTCCAGCCGGTCGACGTAGAACTGCTCGACCCGCAGCGGCGGGAACTCCGGGTTCTCCACCACCGGCGTGCACAGGTCCGCACCCACGTCGAACAGGTCGTTCTGCACCCGGGTGAGGACCTTGACGACGTCGTCGCCGAGACCGCCCAGCGCGACCGCCGTGCCGATCGCCGCGTTCGCCTCGTTGGCGTCGGCGTACGCCGAGATCCGCAGGTCGGTCTTGGCGACCCTGCTCATGTCGCCGAGGGCGGTGGTGCCCTTGTCGCCGGTGCGGGTGTAGATACGCGTCAGGTTGACCATGAGGCCAATCTAGACGTTCCCGCGACGGCCGCGACGCGGCGTTTGCGCGGTGGTGCCAACCCGCCCCGAGCGGGGAGGATTTCGTGGCCGGGTCCGCTGCCCCGGACGTGACCGGCGTCTCACGCCCTGAGACAGTGACACGCATTACTTAAGGGTCTCAAGGACCCGGGTGAGCGCTAGTGTCCGCACAGGAGCCATGCGTAAGCAGCGGGTGAACGCCGGCGCTCACGCAGTCGTCGCGCAGTCGTTTCGAAGGGGAGTCGTCAGTGGCACGGAAGCTCGCCGTCATCGGGGCCGGCCTCATGGGGTCGGGCATCGCCCAGGTCTCCGCGCAGGCGGGCTGGGACGTCGTCCTGCGGGACGTCACCGACGAGGCACTCAGGCGTGGCACGGACGGCATCAAGGCCTCGTTCGACAAGTTCGTCGCCAAGGGAAGGCTGGAGGCGAAGGACGCCGACGCCGCCCTCGCCCGCATCACCGCGACCACCGACCTGGACGCGGCCGCCGACGCGGACGTCGTGGTCGAGGCCGTCTTCGAGAAGATCGAGGTCAAGCACGAGATCTTCCGCACCCTGGACAAGCTCGTCCGCGAGGACACCGTGCTCGCCTCCAACACCTCCGCCATCCCGATCACCAAGATCGCGGCCGTCACGGAGCGCCCGGAGCGGGTCGTCGGCGTGCACTTCTTCTCGCCGGTGCCGATGATGCAGCTCGTCGAGCTGGTCCGCGGCTACAAGACCAGCGACGAAACCCTCGCCCGGGCACGGGAGTTCGCCGAGTCCGTGGGCAAGACCTGCATCGTGGTCAACCGGGACGTGGCCGGCTTCGTGACCACCCGGCTCATCTCGGCGCTCGTGGTCGAGGCGACGAAGCTCTACGAGTCGGGCGTGGCCACCGCCGAGGACATCGACCTCGCCTGCAAGCTCGGCTTCGGTCACGCCATGGGCCCGCTCGCGACCGCGGACCTGACCGGCGTCGACATCCTGCTGCACGCCGCCGACAACATCTACACCGAGACCCAGGACGAGAAGTTCGCGCCGCCGGAGCTGATGCGCCGGATGGTTGACGCCGGTGACATCGGGCGCAAGAGCGGGCAGGGCTTCTACAAGCACTGAGACCGCACAGGGGCCACGGGGGTCACCCTCCTGGGTGAATTCGGTATCGGTTCGCTTACAAGCAGCAACCAGACCGCCGCGGAAGCAGTCAGAGGTTGCACAGCCACCGCCACGGAGTACGCCACAGCATTCACGGGGAGCGCATATGCACATCAGGGGCGACCACGCCGAGCTGGTCGTCGGCGGCCGCCTCGACGTCCGCAGCGCGGCGGACGCCCGTACGGTCCTGCACTCGGCGGTCGACGACGGCGTCGGCGACCTGGTGCTCAACCTGTCCGAGCTCGACTCCTGGGACGCCACGGGCCTCGGCGTGATCATGGGCGTCCACCGCCGGGCCGGCCGCTGCGGCAGGCGGCTGGTGCTGCGCGACGTGCCGCCGCAGATGCAGCGCCTGCTGGTGGCCACCCGGCTGCACCGCATCCTCGCCATCGAGGGCGGCATCGGCGTCGACTCCCTGCCCCGCGTCTAGACCGGTCCGCACGGGCCCGGCCCGAACAGGTGTGAAACCGGGCGACGGGGGAGACCCGGGCGCACGTCGGCGAACCGTACGTGGCGCGCAATCCTCATGAGACCGTGACGTCTCGGGCCGGACGGTACCCCGGCCTGTCGTGGATACTGGCCGAAGGTTTAGGGTTCGGTCGCCCGCAGCTCAGCAACCCTCGAGCGGGCCCGGACCAGAAGCGACAGCGCGGTGTGCGGCAAGGCCGGGAGGGGCCGGTCGTGACCGGCACACGACGCTTTTGGGGGGCTTGGAACCTTATGGACCCGAACACCCGGGAACCCGAGGACATGGGCCACGGCGGCGACGGCCACGTGCCGAGCCGGCGCCCACCCAGGGATTCCCTCGCATCCGACTTCGTCCAGCACGCGCCCGCACCGGCCCGCACGGTGCAGCTCGTCTCGGGCGACTTCCTGCTCACCGTCAACCCCGTGGACGGCAGCGAGATCGAGGTCTGCCCGCCCGGGGAGCAACCCGACCGGCCGCGCAAGTACACACCGGCCGAACGCGCCGAGCACGACCGCGGGGCCAGGCCGCCCGTCCTGCCCGGTCCCGCCCCGTCCGCGCAGGCGCTGCTGGAGCGCCAGGACATGCGCGAGCAGCTGGTGCGGCTGCTCGCCCGCGGCCGCTCCGTACGCCTGACAGGGCCGGGCGGCTCCGGCCGTACCAGCCTGCTCGACCTCGTCGCCGACGACTGCGCGGACCTCGCCCCCGACGGCGTCGTCCGCCTCAGCGGTTACCGCCGCACCGCGAGCGACCTGCTGTACGACCTCTTCCAGGCCGTGTACACCGCGCCGCGGTACCGGCCCGACCGGGACGAACTCCTCGAGCACGTCCGGGAGGTCGGCGCGGTCGTCGTGGTGGACGACATCGAGTTCGGCGGCGGCGCGCTCGACGAGCTGATCGACGCCACCCCCGAATGCGCCTTCCTGATCGGCGCGGCCCCGGACGTGCCCGCGCCGTCCGCCGAGTCGGAGATCGAGGAGGTCCTCCTCAGCGGCCTGGACCGGGCCGGCGGAGTCGAACTCATCGAGCGCGCCGTCGGCCGTGTACTCACCGAGGAGGAGGCCAACTGGGCCGGGGACCTCTGGTTCGAGTCCGAGGGCCTGCCGCTGCGCTTCGTGCAGGCCGGCGCCCTGCTGAGCCAGCACGACCACCTGCGGGCCGGCACCAGCGCCGTCGAGGAGTTCGGCGTCTTCCAGGACGCGCCGCCCGTGGAGTCCGTCCTGGACGGGGACGACGGCGACGACGTGCCCCTGCCGTCGCTCGGCGAGGCCGCCGCGCCCGCGCCCCTGCTCGCCTCCCGGCTGAGCACCTCCGCGCGCGCCGCACTGCGGTTCGCCGTCGCGCTCGGCGGTGAGGTGCCCCACCAGTCGCACCTGCCGGCGCTGGTCGGCGACACCCACGCCGACGCCGCGCTCGGCGAGCTCGCGAGCTGCGGCCTGATCTCCCCGGCCGGCTCCCGCCACCGGCTCGCCGCCGGTGTGCTGACCCAGCTGGAGGCCGCCGGATACGGCGAGGACGCCGAGGAACAGGCGCTCACCGCGGCCCGCCACTACGCCTGGTGGGCCGGCCACCCCTCGGTCACCCCGGAGCGGGTGTGCGCCGAGGCGGACGCCGTGCTCGCCGCGCTGGCCGTGCTGGTGCCGCTCACCACGCCGTCGGCCGGGGGCGAGGAGAGCACGGCCGTACGGCTCGCCCGTGCCGCGGCCCCCGCGTTCGCCGCGGGCCTCGACTGGAACGCCTGGGCCCGGGCGCTGCGGTACGGCACCGAGGCCTCCCGGCTCGCCGGGGAGGTCGCCGAACAGGCCTACTTCCACCACGAGTTGGGCATCGATGCACTCTGCGACGGCCGGCTGGACCGGGCCCGTGCCGAGCTGGAGGCCTCCATCGGGCTGCGCGGCGCGCTCGCCGACAAGCGCGGCACGGTCGCCGGACGCCGCGCCCTGGCCCTGGTCGCCGACCTCTCCGGTACGGCACCGGGCCTCGCCGCGACGGCGGGCGAGGAGGTGCCGGAGGCCCGCACCGAGGAGTCGGCGTCCCCGCCGGGTGGGGTGGCCGTACCCGTCGCGGCGTTCCCGTCGTTCGACGGGGACGCCTCCACACTGGTCACCCACCAGAAGCCGGTCCCGGGTCCGCCGTCCACCCCGGCCAGGCACCGCGTCGGCCTCAAGGGGCTGGCCCGGCGCAACCTCGTGGCGGCCGGCGCCGGCGCGCTGCTCGCGGCCGTCCTCGGCACCGTGGTGACGCTCGGCGCCACCTCCCAGAACGGCGCCGACACCCCCTCCGACAACGTCAACCCGTCCGCCGGCCAGGGCGTCGACGACGGCGGCCTGAGTGCCGACACGCCGCAGCAGGACGGTGGCGGGGCAGGCGGCACCGGCACGGTGGCCGGCACTCCGAAGGATCCGGGCCACGACGGCACCACCGGTGCGTCCGAGGACCCGGTGCCGGGCGGCGCCGAGCCGTCGGAGAGCCACGTGCCGTCGGGCGACGGCACGTCCTCGGACTCCTCGGCCAAGCCCCCGAAGCCGTCGGGGTCCGCCGACTCCTCGGGCGGCGGCACCGGCGGGAAGGCCGGGGGGTCGACCGGCGGGAACTCCGGGAGTTCCGGGGGCTCCGGGAACTCCACGGGCGGCGGCACGCAGGGCGGAAACGGCGGAGGCCCGTCCGGCGGGGGCACCGGAGGCGAACCCACGAGCGGCGGCGGCTCCTCCTCCGGCGGCTCCGGCGACCCCACGGGTGGGAGTACGGGAGACCCCGGCGGTGAGCCCTCGGGCGGGACCACCACCGGCCCCACCGGCGGCACCGACTCCGGCTCGTCCGGGGAGCCGAGCGGCGGCACCTCCGCGCCGACGTCCGGCCTCTCGGCCGCCCCGTCGGCCGACGCCTCGGAGAGCGGCACGGCTCCGGCGCCGTCCGACCCGGCGACGGTCGCCTGACACGCCCTGACGCACGAAGAACCGGGGGGGGGGGGGGGGGGGGGGGGGGGAAAAAGACACCCCACACCCCCCCACGTCCCCCCCGCCCTCCC